>NZ_JASPFK010000001.1:707500-1007500 GCF_036855935.1 Sphingomonas sp. LR60
TGGCGCAGCGTTCCGCCGATGCCGCGGCCGACGTGAAGACGCGGATCATGTCGGCGATCCACCACGTCAAGTCGGGGGTCGAGCTGGTCGACGAAACCGGACAGGCGCTGGAACGGATCATCGACCGTGTCGGCAGTGTCAGCGACGTCATGGCGACGATCGCGCGCGCGTCGGATCATCAGGCCGAAAGCCTGGGACAGGTCAATATTGCGATCAGCGAGATGGACGGGGTGACGCAGCAAAATGCCGCGATGGTCGAGGAATCGACCGCCGCCGCGAACCTGCTGGCGCGCGAATCCGAGCAACTCGCGGGGGCGGTGGCGATCTTTACCGTCGACGACGCACCGGTGCGCTCGGCGCCGGTCGC
Organism: Sphingomonas sp. LR60; assembly: GCF_036855935.1. Taxonomy (NCBI): domain Bacteria; kingdom Pseudomonadati; phylum Pseudomonadota; class Alphaproteobacteria; order Sphingomonadales; family Sphingomonadaceae; genus Sphingomonas; species Sphingomonas sp. LR60. Next base: position 707,868 of record NZ_JASPFK010000001.1, read on the forward strand.
GGTGAGCGCGCCGCGCGCGCGCCACATCACCGCGCCGACCCGTCCGCTGCCGCGCACGATCGGCAATACCGCGCTGAAGGCGAGCGAGGACGACTGGTCGGCGTTTTGATTTTTTACGCCGTCTCGGGTTTGTTGCGCTCGGGGCCGTCATTGCGAGCGTAGCGATTGCTTCGTTGCGCTCGCAATGACGGGAGGGGACGTTCCGGACCGAACAAGCGGAACCCCGGCTAAGGGCCGGCGCGCGGTGGTCAGCCCGTGAACGCTCCGATTTCGGCGACCGTCAGGTTGCCCGCCGGGATCGCCGGTGCCTCGAAGCGTAGCCGCAGGTAGCGGGCCTGCCGGACTGCGAACGGCACGCGCTGGGTGGCGAGCGCGTAGGCGATGTTGGCGAACTCGCCGGTCGCCGCGGGCACCCAGTTCTTGCCGTCGGCGCTCGTCTCCACATCATAGCCGCGCGGCGGCGCAGTATCCTTGGCGATGGTGCGCGATGGAGTGAGGCTGAAGCCGGCGAGTGGCAGGACGCGGCCGAGGTCGATCGTCACGCTCGCGGGATTGGCCGCCGTCGGTGACGGCACCGTCCAGCGCGTCTGCGCGTCGCCGTCGATCAGTTTCTCCGCGCCGGGTCCGCTGGCGGTGACGATCGACCAACCCTGCCGCGGGATGATCGTCGGATCGGATACCTTGGGTGGCGCGACGGGGACGGGCTGGACCTGGCGGAACAGCGAAATCTCGCTGATCGCGGGGCAGGCGGGGGCATCGAGTATGCGCAGCCGCAGCCGGCGCGCCGAGGACGGTTGCGGCAGGCGCACGATCCGCTGCGCGCTGATGCACTCATGCTCGGCAACCGTCCGCCATTGCCCGGCTTCCTCAAGGTCTATCGCGAACTTCGTCACGCGGACGCCGAGCGGGAGGTATTCGCGCAGCCGGATCACGTCGAACGTCCGGCCGGGTGGCAGGTCGAGCGTCAGCGTCGGCGTTGTGTCGCCATCGGGCGTCGACCAATAGGTGTCGCGGCGCCCGTCGAGCACCCGCGACGCGGCGAAGGCGCGGCCGCGCTCGGCACTGGCATGTGCGACCGCGCCCTGGGCCAGATTGCGGGCATAGGTCTGCGCCTGCGCGTCGCCGAAGCTCTTGAGCACCGCGGCGTCGTGATCGGCGACACGGCCGCGGCGATCGGGCGGGATGTTGAGGTGCATGTTGGTGCCGCGTCCGACCGATTCGTCGAAATAGCGCAGCAGGCGGGCGGGGCTCTTTACCTTGGCGTCCTCGTCGGCGTGGTAGAACCAGCCGGGACGGATCGAAGTGTTGGTCTCCGCCGGCCACCACACAGGCGCGCCGCGCACGCCGGAATTGCCCTCCGACTGGACGTAGGGATGCGCGGGCATCGTCGGCCAGCACGGGTCGCCGGCAATACCGTCTTCGTTGCCGACCCAGCGAATGTCCGCGCCATACGGGTCGAAGGTGCAGGCCATCGGCTGATGCTGGTGCACCAGCGCGATGATCGACGGCCAGTTATAGTATTTCGGCGCATCGATCTTCCGCGTCTCGCGGGCGCCGCCGTAATAACCGTCGCCGCCGTTCGCGCCATCGAACCAGAATTCGAACAGCTCGCCATAGCGCGTGCAGAGTTGGACGACCTGCTTGCGATAGTAATCGATATACGCGGGACGCCCATATTCGGCGTGGTTGCGGTCCCAGGGTGACAGATACAGGCCGAAGGCGAGCCCGGCGCGGCGCGTCGCCTTTTCCATCTCGCCGACGATATCACCCTTGCCGCCTTTATACGGGCTGTTGCGGATGCAATGCTCGGTCAGCAGCGTCGGCCACAGGCAGAAGCCGTCGTGGTGCTTGGCGGTGAGAATGATGCCGCGCATCCCGCCCGCCTTGGCCGCGGCGACGATCTGGTCGGCGTCGAAGTCGGTCGGGTTGAAGAGCTTCGGGCTCTCGTCGCCGTATCCCCATTCGCGATCGGTGAAGGTGTTGATCGAGAAATGGATGAACGCGTATTGCTCGCGCATGTGCCACGCGGCCTGCCGCTTGGAGGGCGTCGCGCCCCATGGCTTCGGCGCGCCGGTGCCCTGTGCGAAGGCGGGGAGCGCGGTGGTCGCGGCTCCGGCGGCGATCAGCGCGCGGCGGGTGAGGTCGGTCATCGGGGGCTCCTGACGAAAACGAAAGCACTGAATTGTTTAAAAAATCCGGCCCATTACCTCAGCCATTCGCCTCGAGTAGCCGTCGAGCTCGTCGAGACGGCCTATCGAGAGGACGCCGCATGGGACCACCTCTCGATACGGGCTCTCGACAGGCTCGATCCCTACTCGAGGCGAACGGCGTGGGTGAATGGCGACGGCCCATGTCCATCACGCCGGCGTGCGCCCGAACGACGGCGGGCGATCCGGCATGTCACGTCCGAACGCCGGGTTCGGCGTCGCGCTCGTCGTGAAGCGCAATGTGCCGCCATTCACCAGATCGGCGTGCGCGATCCAGCTCTTCGTCCACGGGCGGCCGTTCCACGTCACTGCGGTGACATAGGGTGTGGCGGCGGTGTTGCCCGGCGCCTCGACCACCAGCCGCTTGCCGCCGGGCAGCGCCAGCGTCGCGCGCTCGAACAGCGGCGAGCCGAATACGTATACCGCCTCGACCGGATCGACCGGGTAGAAGCCGAGCGAAGACATCACGAACCAGGCGCTCATCTGCCCGCAATCGTCGTTGCCGATCACGCCGTTCGGATCGTTCTTGTACATCTCGGTGAGTAGCCGTCGCACCATCCGCTGCGTCTTCCACGGCGCGCCGACATAGGCATAGAGATAGGCGACATGCTGGTCGGGCTCGTTGCCGTGCGCATATTGGCCGACCAGCCCGCTGATATCGGGCGGCGCGTTCTTCGGCAGCGTCGACGGCGCGGTGAACAGCGTGTCGAGCTTCGCCTCGAACTTGGCGTCGCCGCCGATGTGCGCGATCAGGCCATAGACGTCGTGCTGGTTGAGGAACGTCGCCTGCCAGCCGTTCGCCTCCGTATAATCGCGCCACCACGGCTTGGGCATGTGCCCGAGCTGGATCGGGTCATAGTCCTTCCACCACGAACCATCCGCGAAGCGCGGGCGTGCGAAGCCGATCGACGCGTCGATGACGTTGCGCCAATTGCCCGAGCGCTTGAGCAGCCGGGCCGCTTCCGCCTCGGCACCAGCGACGCGCGCGATCCTGGACGACGCCCAATCGTCATAGGCATATTCCTGCGTGCGGCTGACGCTTTCGAACCATTTGTCCGCCGGGACATAGCCCTTGGCGTCGTACAGGTCGCGGCCCTTGCTGTTGTCGAGATCGGGCGCGCTGAAATCGAAGGAGCGCTTGGCGATCGCGGGCCACGCCGCCGCGTAATTGGCGGGGATGCCCTTGGCGTGCGACTCGGCGAGCACCGACACGCCATGCCAGCCGATCATCGTGCCGGTCTCGACACCCTGCAACGGCCAGACCAATGGGCCGTACGGGCTTTGCTGCGTCTGCCGGATCAGGTCGTCGACGAGCGACTTGACGCGATCCGGCGCGACAATCGTCAGCAGCGGGTGGAGCGCGCGATACGTATCCCACAGCGAATAGGTCGAATACGCGCGCTGGCCGGCGGGCACATTGTGCACCTGCCGGTCGAGCCCGACGTACCGGCCGTCGACATCCGAGAAGAGCGTCGGCGCGACCATCGTGTGATAGAGCGCGCTCGCCATGATCGTGCGCTGGTCGGCGGTGCCGCCTTCGACGGTGATCGCGCCCAGCGCCTCGGCCCAGCGGCGCGCGGCGGCGCGACGGATGCCGTCGAAGTCGCCGCGGGTCGCCTCGGCCTTGAGGTTCGCGCGCGCGCCCGCGACGTCGACCGCCGAGATACCGCAGCGGATCACGATCGGCGCCGCGCCGGCATCGTCGTAGAACAGCACCGCCTTGACGCGCTTCGCCGATACGGACGTCGCCCCCTTCGGCTGTTCGACGTCGTCGTCGCCGTAGAAAGCGACACGATCGGGCTTGCGCGAGAGCTGCATCGCGAAATGGATGCGCCGGCCCTTGGACCAGCGATGGACGCGACGGCTGCCGGTCAGCGTGCCGTCGGCGTCGAGCGTGAGGCTGCCGTCGTCGATCAGCGGTCCGCTGTCCCATTTGTCGAGGATCATGTGCGCCATGTCGATCAGGATGTGACCGGCGCCCGTGGGGAAAGTGTAGCGGTGCCAGCCGGTCCGCTCGGTCACGGTCAGCTCGGCGCGGACGCCGCTTTCCAGGGCGACACGGTAATAGCCCGGCTCGGCATGTTCGTCCGAGTAACGCTGGCGATACCCCTGGTCGGGCGTCTCGATCGGACCGGGCTGGAGCTGCACGGGGCCGCGCGTCGGCACGACCAGCACGTCGAGCATGTCGCCGATCCCGGTGCCCGACAGATGCGTGTGGCTGAACCCCATGATCGAGCCGTCGCCGTGGTGATAGCCGGAGCAGGTGTCCCAGCGCGCCACATCGGTGTCGGGGGACAGCTGCACCATGCCGAAGGGCAGGGTCGCGCCGGGATAGGTATGGCCGTCGCCACCGGTGCCGACGAACAAATTGGGCGCGGCGCGGCGCGGGGCGGCGGCGAAGCTGGGGAGCGGCGCGATCGCGGCGGTGGCGGTGGTCGCGAGCAAGGCGCGGCGGGTGAGCATTACAGGGCTTCCTTGAGGATCGCAGGGTTCGTGCGCGCGAGCCGCACGATCAGTTCGCCGAACAGGCCGTTCGCCCAGGCGAACCAGTGGCGCGTCCATTTGGCCGGGTCGTTCATGTCGAAGGTCTCGTGCATGAAGCCTGTGCCCGCATCGGTGTCACGCAAGGTCTTCAGACAGGTGCGGATCGTGGCCGCATCGGTGGTGGAGAGCGCGCGGACGATCAGCGACATCGGCCAGATCTGACCCAAGCCGACGTGCGGTCCGCCGATCCCTTCACCCGCCGTGCCGCGGAAGAAATAGGGGTTGGCCTCGCTCCACGCCGCCGCCTCGGTACGCCGCCACAAGGCGTCGTCGGGCGCGACGCAGCCGAGATAGCCGAGGCCGGACAGCGAGGGCACGTTGGCGTCGTCCATGAACATGGCGTTCCCGAAGCCGTCGACCTCGTACGCCCACACCTCGCGGCCGTCGCGCAGCCGCATCGTGCCCCATTGCTTCAGCGCGGCCTCGACCTCGGCGGCGAGCGCGGTGGCGTCGGCGGCGAGCGCATCGTCATGCGCGGCTTCACTGGCGACGCGCGCCATCTCGCGCAGCGCGGTGACCGCGAACAGGTTCGACGGGATCAGGAACGGATATTGGCAGGCGTCGTCCGACGGGCGGAAGCCGGAGACGATCAAACCCACCGGACGGATCGGATTGCCCCAACCTTCCAGCGGCATCATCTCGGTATTGCGGTTAGAGGTGCGCAGGAAGCTGTACGGACCGCGCCCGTCCTTGCGTTGCTGTTCGCGGAAGGTGCGGACGCTCGCGCGCGCGGCCTCGGCCCAGGTCGTGTCGAACGGGCGCGGGTCGCGCGTCGCCTGCCAGTAACCGTGCGCGAGCCGCATCGGATAGCAGAGCGAGTCGATCTCCCACTTCCGCTCGGCGACGCCGGGCTTCATCTCGGTCTGGTCCTTGAGCGACCATTCGAGATCGGTCTTGGCCGCCGGATCCTGCATGAAGGCGTTCGCATAGGGGTCGATCAGTATCGACCGCGCCTGTCGCGCAATCAGCCCGCGGAACAGCTCGCCGAGCTTCGGGTCGTCCTTGACGAGGTGCAGGTAGGGCGTGACCTGCGCCGAACTGTCACGCAGCCATAGCGCATTGATGTCCCCGGTAATGACGAAGGCGTCGGGGCGTCCGTCGATGGTGCCCATCTTGACGGTGGTGTCGAGCGTGTTCGGATAGCAATTGCCGAACATCCAGCGCAGCTTCGGGTCGGCAATCTGCTTCGACACGCGCGCGAGTTCGCGCTCGACCGCGGGCGAGGTGAAGCGGCGGTCGGCGAGCGCAGGGCGCTTGCTGGCAACGTCCGGCTTGGCGGCGAAGGCGGGCGTCGCGGCGAGCGCGGCGCTGCCGGCGAGGAAGTGGCGGCGGGTGGGGGTCATGCGGGTATACTCCGTGTCCCGGCGCAGGCCGGGACTCAGTTGCGGAACAAGTGTGACGACGTGCTGCCTTCCATCGCGAAGGGCGTCCCAACTGGGCCCCGGCCTTCGCCGGGGTACAGGGTGCGGGCGATCACTTCGGTAGATCCACGTCGGTTCCGGTCACCGCGAAGTCGGTCCAGGTTCCCGCGGCACTTCCCGGCTGGCCACCGCCGACCCACAGGCGATAGCCACCGGGCACGATGTGCCGCCGCCCGTCGCGCTCGACGATGCTCATCATCCGCGGGTCGATCGTGAAGCGCGCGGTGGCGGCCTTGCCGGCGCGGAGCGGAATGCGCTGGAAGCCGACCAGCTGTCGTTGCAGCACCGGCGTCGTGAAGCCGCCACTTCCGACCTTGGGCGGCACCAGATACGCTTGCACCACTTCCTCGCCGTCGCGTCGTCCGCTGTTGGTGACGCGCGCGGTGACGGTCAGCGGCTGCCCGGCGGCGACGCTGGCTGCGCCCGCAACCCGGTCATAGCCGAAGCTCGTATACGACAGCCCGTGCCCGAAGCCCCAGAGCGGCGTGCCGGTGAAGTAGCGATAGGTGCGCTCCTTCATCCCGTAATCGACGAAGGCGGGCAGGTCGGTGGTCGCCTTGTAGAAGGTCACCGGCAGCCGTCCCGACGGGTTGGTCGCACCCGTCAGCACGTCGGCGAGCGCGGTGCCGCCCGCTTCGCCCGGATACCAGAGCGCGAGCACCGCATCGGCCATTGCCGGATCGACCGCCACCGCGCTGCCGCTCGCCAGCACCAGAACAATCGGCTTCCCGGTCGCCTTCAGCGCGGTCAGCAGGCGTTGTTGCGCGAAAGGAAGCGCGATGTCGCTGCGGTCGCCGCCGATGAAGCCGGGCACCTGCACCTGCAGCGCCTCGCCCTCCAGGTCAGGGGAAAGGCCACCGACCATCACGACGACGTCGGACGCCTGCGCCGCCTTGACCGCTTCGGCGACCAGCGGCTCTTCGGGTGGGAGCCACAACAGGCGGAACGTCTCGTCCTGGCTGCTGTGATCGAGCGTCAGGTCGAACGGCTGCGGCTGGCCGTCGCTGTCCCAAGCGATCTCGACCCGGCCCTTGGCGACTGCGCCCTGATGAAGCACGCGCCCGCCGACCGACAGCGTCGCGGTGTCGTGCGTGCTGCAATTCTTCCAGCATTGCGCCTGATCGAGCATTAGCCGGTACGCGCCCGGTCCTGGCGGGGTCAGCGTGCCGGTCCAGCGCGCGACATAGCCCTGCACCGGCAAGCCGGGGGCCGGGGGGACACGCGTCAGGTCGAGGTCGATATGGCGCTCGGCACGCTTCAGTACCTCGCGCCCTCCGACGCTGTAGCTGGCGGTCAGGTTCCTGAGCGCCGTCTCCGGCAGCACCACCGGCGCGCCATCGGCAAGCACCGAGCCCTGCGCATAGGCGACATTCGCAAATCGCTGACGCAAGCCGGCCAGCGGGGTGACCGGCTGGACCGCGGTGCCGTGGTAATTGCCCTGCAGCACGCCGAGATCGTCGGCGTTCGCACCGATCACCGCCAATTTGGTGCCCGGCGCGAGCGGTAGCCGCTGGCCACTGTTCTGAAGCAGGACGATCGCCTTGCGCGCCGCGTCCAGCGCCAGCGCGCGGTTGCCGGCCGTGTTGATCGCATCCGGCTTGATGTTCGCCCACGGGCTGGTCGCGCCGAACGCGATCCCCAACCGGCGACGCGCGTCGAGCGAGCGGTGGAGTGCGGTGTCGACCTCCGCCGTGCTGACCAATCCGCGCTGCACCGCTTGCGGAATCGCCGAATAGGTGTTGCCGCAATTCAGGTCGTTGCCACCCTTTACCGCCGCCGCGGCAGCCGCCGCCGCGTCGAGCCGGTAATGGTGGAACATGTGGATGTTCGCGACCGCATCGCAGTCCGAGACGGTGAAGCCGGTGAACCCCCAGTCGCGGCGCACGCGATCGTTGAGCAGCGTGCCCGACGCGCACGCCGGCGTGCCGTGGATCGAATTGTACGCGCACATCAGCGACTGCGCCTTGCCCTCGGTCACCGCCATGCGGAACGCGGGGAGATAGGTCGCCTCAAGATCCTGCGGGCTGGGATCGACGTCGAAGCCGTCGCGTCCGGCCTCGGGCCCGCTGTGCACCGCGAGATGCTTGGGCGTCGCGATCACCTTGGGATGGAGCGGGTCCGGGCCTTGCAGGCCGGTGACGAACGCGACGCCCAGCTTGCCGGTGAGATACGGGTCCTCGCCATAGGTTTCCTGCCCGCGGCCCCAGCGCGGATCGCGGAAGATGTTGATGTTGGGCGACCAGATCGTCAGCCCTTCGTAGATGCGGCGGTTCGCGCCGACCGGCTGCGCGTTGAACTTCGCGCGCGCCTCGGTGGCGACCACATCGCCGATCTTGTGGACCAAGGCGGTGTCCCACGTCGCCGCCATGCCGATCGCCTGCGGGAAGACGGTGGCATGGCCGTTGCGCGCGAGGCCGTGCAGCCCCTCGTTCCACCAGTCATAGGCGGGTAGCCCGGCCTTGGCGTCGGCGGGCGCGGTGCTTTGCAGCTGCGCGGCTTTCTCCTCGATCGTCATCGTCGCGATCGTCGTCGCGACCGGGTCGGCGGCGGCGCTTGCCAACAGCAGCCAGATCATTTGCGTCCTCCCAGCGAGCGCAGCGTCAAGGCGCGCTTCAATTGTGCGGGCGTCGCGCTCGACGCCACGGTGATCGCGCGGCTTTCGCCGGGCAGCAGGTCGAAGCCGTCGTCGGACGGCTGGGCGGAGGTCGCGCCGAAATCGAGCATCACCGCGCGCGCCAGCGCCTTCGCGGTGATCGTCACGGTCCGGCCCTCCCAGCGCACCGACAGGCCGGGGTCGGGCCAGCGCACGTCCTTGGGGAGTACCCGCTCGACGATGCGCCGGTGCAGCAGGCGGGTGTCGAAGTATAGTTCCGCCACGGCATAGCTCTCACCCGGCGCGGCCGTCCCGAACAGTTCGGCGTCGGGGATCGTCGCCGCCTCGCTGGCGGCCAGCGGTTCGATCATCGTCTCGCCGCCGCGCTCGCCGAGCACATGTCCGGCCATATCGAACCCGCGAACGCGCCAGCGCCCCGATAGCGGCGTCGTAGCGTCCGACACGATCGCGACGCGTGTCGCCGCGTCCTTGTGCTCGGCGACGATCACCTGCTCCGCGAAGAAGCGTCGCGCGGCATATTGGAGCAGCTTCCACCGCCCGTCATAGTCGATGCTCGACCAGGAGATGGCGGGCCAGGTGTCGTTCAACTGCCAATAGAGCGACCCCATCGTCACCGGGCGGCAGGCGCGATGATGCAGCGCCGCCATTTCGATCGCCTGCGCCTGATTGACCTGGCTCAGATACACGTAGTCCGCCAGTCCCTTGGGCTCGCCGAGCCGCTCGCGGATGTAGAAGAGCAGCCGGTCGTTGCCTTCCCCGGCAAGGAACTTCTGGTGTGCCTTCATCACCGGATCGGTGGGCGCGACGTTCAGATTGCCCGCGAAGTCCTTGATCGTCGCCAGATCGGGCATCGCCTGAAAGCCATATTCCGACATGAAGCGCGGGCAGGAGTTCAGATAGTTCGCGACCGGCTTCGACCCGGACCAGACATCCCAGAAATGGCGGTCGCCCGCGGCATCGGTGTCCACCGGACCTTCGTAATCGGTCGAGGGTGAACCCGGCCAGTACGGTACCGCCGGATCGAAGTCGCGCACCGCCTGCCGCAGCACGCGGTCGAACAGCACGGCCATCCCGATGCCGATCCGTTCCTGCTCGTCCGCGCCGACGGCTTTCTTGAACGCCTTGCGATCCGACCAGTTTTCCCAGCCCGACAGCACTTCGTTGCCGCCCGCCCACAACACGATCGACGGGTGACCGGACACGCGGGCGACCTGCTGTTCGGCCTCGACGCGGACATTCTCGCGGAACGCCACGTCGGGTGGTGTCACCGCGCCGCCGAACATGAAGTCCGACCAGATCATCAGCCCGAGCTCGTCGGCGGCATCGAAGAAGGCATCGGGGAGATAATAACCGCCGCCCCAGATGCGGATCATGTTCATATTGGCCGATTTCGCATCGGCGAGCAGGCCGCGCATCTTGGCGGGCGTGACGCGCGCCGGAAAGTTGTCGAAGGGGATCAGGTTCGCGCCCTTGGCGAAGATCGGTGTATCGTTGACCTTGAACCCGAAGGCGCCGCCACCGCGGATCAGCTCGACGGTGCGCAGCCCGATGCGGCGTTCCGCCCGGTCGCTCTCGGTGCCGTTCTCGGCCAGCGTGCCTGCCACCCGGTAGAGCGGCTGCGCACCGTAACCGACCGGCTGCCAGCGTTGCGGCTGCGCGATCGTCAGCGGAATGATGACGCGATTGTCGCCGGGCGTCAGCGTCACGTTCTGCTCGGCGGTGACCAGCTTCCCGTCAGGCGCGGTGATCGTTGCGCGCACCAGCGCCGGGCCGCTCCGATCGGCGACCACGTCGAACTTCGCATCGAGCCGCGCCTCGGCGTCGGTCAGCGCGACCTGCTCGAAGCGCAGTTGCGCCAGCCGGGCATCGTCCCATGCCTCCAGCCGCATCGGCTGCGTCGGGCCGATGTTGATGATGCGGGGGCCCCAGTCCCAGCTCCAGTCGTATTTGGGTTTGCGGATGTAGGGGGAGGTCTGCTTGCCCTTCGGTTCGTCGCCGAACGCGGAGTCGTATTCGCCGGGCAGCGGGTGCGCCTCGGCCAGCACCTTCGGCTGCATCGTCCTGATCGGCGAGGCGAAGGTGAGGGTGATGATGTTGTCGCCGGCCTTGAGGAAGCGCTTGGCATCGACGCGCCATTGCCGGTGCGCATTGTCGGCGCTCAGCACCGGCTGGCCGTTGACCGACACGGTCGCGAAGGTGTCGAGCGCGTCGAACACCAAGTCGAGATGGCCGCGCGCGATCTGTTCGGCGCTCAGCCGGAGCGTGCGCTGATATTGCCAGCCGGTCAGCCCGGCCCATTGGATCGCCGCCTCGTTGGTGCCCTTGAAGGGATCGGGCACCTGTCTGGTCGCGATCAGCGCCTGTTGCACGCTGCCCGGCACGGTCGCGTCGAACCATTTGGCGGCGCGCGGATGCGTGCGCGCGGCGTCGGCGTCCCGGGGGTCGATGCGTACCTGCCAGCCCTGATCGAGCGGCGTCACCGTCTTCGGTGCCGCCACCGCCGCGGTCGAGGCGAGCAGCAACGGCAGGGCCAGCCACCGCATCAGCGGCGCTCCGTCAACTGGACGCTGCCGACTGCGTAATAAGGGTCGCTGAGCGGCGCGGTGAACTGAAAGCAGATGTCCTGATCTCCGGTCATCTTCGGCAGCGTGCCTTCGAAGGTGAAGCGTTGCGGCGCGCTCGCCGGATCGGGCAAAGGGAACGCGCCGATGGCGACCGGCTTGGCGGTCTTGTCGCCCGCCTCCTGCGCCTTCGCCGCCGCGGTGCAGCCCAACTGGACCAGCAGCTCGCCGTATGGCGAGACCGCATATTGCTGGCGCGCCTTCGCCCCGTCGTGGCCGAGCGCCCAGTTGCGCGCGAGCCGCACCACCTCGACCTTATACCCGCCCGCCACGTCCAGCGGCGCGGCCGGATAGACCGCGCAGGTGTTGAACAGATTGAGGTTGAACGCCGGCGATGCCGCGGTCGCGTCCGGGGTCAGCGGGACGCGCAACCCGAAGGGGCCGGTCGCGCACGGTGCCAGATCGCTGTTGGCGCGCAGCAGCAATGCGGTGCGCGAGCTATCGAAGGCGCGCACCGCGGCGGTCGGCTGGCCGGCGGCGTCGAAGGCCGCCGCGCGCACCGTGACGCCGTGGGTCAGCGACAGCGGCGCACGATAGACGCGCGATCGGGCGGTCGGCGTGCTGCCATCGGTAGTGTAGCGGATGGTTCCGTAACCGGCCTGCGTCGACAGCGTCAGCGGCACACGGTTCGCGCGCAGCGCATCGCCGCGCGTCCCCGCCACCGCGAAGTCGACCGCAAACGCGCTGTCCGCGACGGTGACGCCACCGCTGCTCCACCGCGCCGCCTGACGCTGCACGCGCGGCAGGAAGCCGGAGAGGTTGCGCTGGTCCTTCGCCGACCAGGTGATTTCGGCGATCGCGGCGGCGCGCGGGAACAGGTGGAACTCCACCTCCGCGGGCGTGACCATATATTCGCTCCATGCATTGCCCTGCGCGCCGAGCACGTGATGTGCACGATCGGCAGGGATGCCGGCGGGCATCGGGTCATAGGCGTAGACGTCGGCAAGCGAGCTGACGACATTCTGGCCCGGCACCTCGGTGTCCAAGCGGCTCTGGACGCGATCGAGGTACAATGGCGTGCCCGGCGACAGGACCACGTCATGCCCAAGATTGGCGGCGGCGACCGCGCCCTGCTCACCACGCCACGACATTACCGATGCCGAGGCCGGCAGCCCGCCCTCCAGGATCTCGTCCCAGCCGATCAGGCGTCGACCCTTGCTCTGCAGATAGGCGCCGAATTGATCGATCATCCAGCTTTGCAGCGCATCCTCGTCCTCGAGACCCAGCGCCTTGATCTGCGCCTGCACCACCGGGCTGCGCTGCCATTGGTCTTTCAGCGCCTCGTCCCCGCCGAGATGGACATAGGTGCCGGGGAAGACGTCGGTCAGCTCGTCGAGCACCTCCTTGACGAACGCGATCCCCTTCGGCCCCGGATTGAACAGATACGGCTCGATCCCCCAGCGATTGCCGACCGGCGGGCGGTCACCGAGAATGCCCAGTTCGGGATAGGTCGCGACCAGTGCGGTGGCGTGACCGGGGAGGTCGATCTCGGGCACGATCGTGATCCCACGCTCGCCGGCATAAGCGACCAAGCCGCGCAACTCGTCCTGCGTATAGAAGCCGCCGACGCGCGTCGTCGGAGCGGGGCCGCCGGTCGAGGGCGGGGTGCGCCACGCGCCGGCTTCGGTGAGCTTCGGGTAGCGCTTCACCTCGAAGCGCCAGCCCTGATCGTCGGTCAGGTGGAGGTGGAGCGTGTTGAGCTTCACTGCCGCCATCTGGTCGACGATCCGTCGCAGGTCGGGCATCGGCAGAAAGTGGCGCGCCGGATCGATCATCAACCCGCGCCAACCGAAGCGCGGCGCGTCGTCGATCGTCACCGCTGCGACCCGCACCGGCTGGCCGCGACGCGCATCGGGGCTGAGCAACTGCACCAGCGTCATCGCGCCGTGCACGAAGCCGGCGGGCGTCGCGGCGAGGATGCGGATGCCGTCGCACGTGGCGATCAGGCGATAGGCTTCCGCGCCGGTGACACTGGCGTCCTGTTCGAAGCGGATGCGCGCTGGCGCATCGGTGACGGTCAGGCCCAGTCCGCGCGTGGTGCGGACATGCTCGACCAGCAGCCGGGCGGCAGCAGCAGCGGGGGCGGGCGCGCTGACGGTCGCGCCGTCCGCGATCGTCACGCTTCCCGATCCGCGCACGACCGATTGCGGCAGCGGCAGCAATGACTGCGCAACGCCGGGCGTCGCGAGGCAAGTCATTGAAATAGCCGCAATAGCGGTTGCGCAGAGACGGCGCATCGCTGCTCCTTGGTTCTGTTTTGGTATTTAGGGCATCATGCCCATCGCGACCGCGCGCGTCCATGCCGCGGGCAAAAAATGGGCCCCCGCGGATGCGGAGGCCCAGGGCAGGAAACGATCTAAGTAACTGAGATTATAGGCGGAAGGTGACGCTACCCACATAGGTGCGGCCGTTCTTGTAGAAGGCCGACGGACGATCGGGCGTGCCGCTGTACTGCAGGTAGGTTTCGTCGAGCAGGTTCTGCGCATTGACCGTCAGCGAGATGTTCTTGGTCAAGGCGAGCGACGCCGATGCGTCGAGCTGGTTGTACGGCGCTACCATCTCGAACGAGTTCAGGCGTCCGATCGAACGGAAGTAGGACGAGCGGTAGTTGTAGCTGACGCGCGCCTGGAACGGTCCCTTCTCGAAGTAAGGGATAACGTTGACGGTGTGCTTCGACAGATACGGCAGGTTCAGCGAACCCTCGATACCCGGGATCACCGAGGTCGAGCTGTCCTGATAGGCATAGTTCGCCTGAATGCCGAACCCGCCCCAGATCTCGGCCTGGCCGTTGACCAGCACGCCGTTGACCTTCGCCTTGCCGGCGTTGATCGGGCTGTTGACGCGATAGGTGTTGATGACCCGGCCTTCGAGCGAATTGTAGAAGCTCTGTCCGGTCTGCGTCGTGGTGATGATGTAGTTGTTGATCTCACGACGGTAGAGTTCGACCGACAACAGCGCACCGGCGCGCGGATAGAATTCCGCCGTGATCTCGTAGTTGGTCGATTCATACGGCTTCAGATTCGGATTGCCGCCGCCGGCATCCAGCGTGACGTCGTTCTGCGAGATCGACGCGGCCAGATCCTGATACCGCGGACGCGAGATCACCTTGGCCGCAGCGCCGCGCACGATGAATTGCGGCGTGACTTCATACGCCACGTTAAACGCGGGCAGGAACTTCAGATAGTCGGTCGAGGTGCTGGTCGGCACCGGCGTCGGGTTCTGGTTGGTCGCGGTCGGCAGCGACAGCGCATAATAGGATGCGTCGTGGGTGTAGACGAGGCGACCGCCAAGGTTGCCGCGCAGCCCGCCCTGGTCGAAATTGACCTGGATATAGCTCGCCGCAGTCCGCTCCTCGACGCGCGTCGAGGCACCGACCTTGTAGAACAGCGGGGTGTTGATGCTGTTGGCGAGGATCTGGATCACCGCCTCGCGGGGCAGGTTGAGATACTTGGTCGCGGTGCCCGAGCCGCCCGAACCGTCGAAGATGCCGTCCGGCGTGGTCAGCGTCGTGACGCCGAGCTGCGAGCCGTCCTTCGCCGACGTCAGATAGCTGTTGATGCCGCGCGCATCGATCTTGTTGACGTGATCGGTGATCCGCGCGCCGATCAGCAGCTGCTTGAAGAAGCCGTCACCCAGCGGCACGACCGCGTCGAAGCCGCCGAACGCATCGCGATCGGTCGTGACGCTATAGTCCTGCCCACCAATCTGCGCGGCGTTCAGCTGCGTGCCGTTGACGAGGTACGGGGTGCCCTCGATCGTGACCGGGTTGTTGCTCGGGTTGGTGAAGTAATTGGCCGGGTTGGTCAGGTCGCCGGTGAAGTTCACCTCGGCGGTGGTCGGCGAGATCGCGTAGCTGAACGGCAGCTTGGTCTGCACGTTGAACAGATATTCGGGGTTACGCCCGCCGGTCGCCTTGCTCCAGCCGCCGACGAACGAAACCTTCGCGCCATTGTCGCCTTCCCAGTCGGCGAAGAAGTTGAGGTTGTCGGTCTTCAGCTTGGTCGAACGCACCAGGGTGTCGAGCTGCGCGTTGCGCTGGCTGGTCGCCGCGCCGAAGCTGGCGTTGGTGACGACGCCGTTCGAGATCGTCGCCGATTGCAGGTCCGCGCCGCTCCACGCGACCGGGATCGTGTACATCGACTGGCTGTAATTGTTGTAGTTGCCGTCGATGTGCAGGCCGTTCAACGTCAGCGTCAGGTTGCTGGCCGGGCGATACTGCACCGTGCCCGACACGCTGGTGCGCTCGCGCTGCTGCTGGAAGTAGGCATAGTTGATGCCGAATGGCGCGACCGCCTTCATCAGGTCGTCGCGCGTGCCGCCGGTGAGCGTGGCGGACTGGTTCTGCAGGATGCCCTGACCGGCGCTATCACGCTTCACGCTGCCATCTTCGTTCTTCTGGAAGAAGTCGGCGCCGCTCTGATAGCCGAAGAATTCCACACCGGCGCGAACGAGCTGCTGCTTGTCATAGGTGGCCGCGACGAGGAAGCCGAACGTCTCGTCCTGGTTCTTCCAGCTGTACAGGCCGGAGCCGCGAACGCTGCCCTTCTCCGAGCGATCATTGTAGGTGTAGCCGCCCGACGCGAACAGCGAGTTCGCATCCAGTTCCAGCGGGCGACGCGTGCGCACGATCACCGTGCCGCCGAGGCTGCCGTCCTCGAGGCGTGCTTCCGGCGACTTGTACACTTCGAGGCGGTCGACCAGTTCCGGCGCCAGCAGCGAATAGTTGAAGGTACGGCTCGACGGATCGTTGTCGTTGCCGCCCCAGTCGGCCGAAGCGAGCGCGTGGCCGTCGAGCAGCATCCGGTTGAGCGCCGGATCGGTGCCGAGGATCGCGACCTTCTCACCTTCGCCGAAGCGGCGGTCGATCGAGACGCCGGGGATGTGCGCGAGCGACTCGGCGACGTTGCGGTCGGGGAATTTGCCGATGTCTTCCGCCGAGATCGCGTCGACGACGGCGTTGGCGTTGCGCTTTACCTCGATCGCCTGACGGAGGCTGCCCGCGTAACCGGTGACGACGATGTCTTCGCCGACCGCGCCGTCTGCCTGCGCATTGTCAGGAGCGGTGTTCGACGGTGGCGTCGTGGGCGCCTGCTGCGCCTGCGCGCTGGCGGCGGTGAAGCCGATCATGGCGGTGGAAACCAGCATCATCTGACGCAAGCGCATAATAAACCCCTCATAGACCCGTCGCTGCGGGCGGGATGAAACCGGACCATTCGTTCGACGCCTTGGCATGTCGCAGCGCATCGGTCCGAGACTGGTCTTATAACCAATTTACCATCGTTCGTCACAGATTGTTACGAAGAGGTTTCACCCTCAAAAGGCATTTTTACGCTTTTTGTGCGTAGCTGTGTCTTCCAGGTGACAGATGCTTTTCTGCGGCCGTTGCAGTGAGCGGTATCATGCAGTTCGGGCCGCGGGGTTGCACCGCGTCGGCGTTGGGCTACGGTTACGTCAACGTGATGGGTCCGCGTACCGCGGCGACAGGGAGGACGCGGATGGCCTTTTCGGATGAGGTGGGACGGTTTCGGGAGGGCAATGCCGCGCCGCTCTACCTCCAGCTGCAACAGGTGATCCGCGAGGCGATCGACGGCGGCATCCTCAACCAGGGCGACGCGATCCCCGCCGAGCGCGATCTGGCGGTCGAATATGACGTGTCGCGGATCACGGTGCGCAAGGCGATCGGCGGGCTGGTCGAGGACGGGCTGCTGACGCGGCGGCGCGGGGCGGGGACGTTCGTCGCCGGGCGGGTCGAGAAGAGCTTTTCCAAGCTGTCGTCCTTCTCCGAAGACATGGCCGCGCGCGGCAAGACCGCGTCGAGCAGCTGGATCAGCCGCGTCGCGAGCACCGTGAACCCGGAAGAGAGCATGGCGCTGGGCCTGTCGCCGGGTGCGCCGGTGTTTCGCTTCCAGCGCATCCGCCACGCCGACAACGAGCCGATGGCGCTCGAACTGTCGGCGATCGCTGGCTATTGCCTGCCGTCGGTCGAGGCGGTCGAGGATTCGCTCTATAGCGCGCTCGACAGGGCGGGCAGTCGCCCGGTGCGCGCGCTCCAGCGGCTGCGCGCGGTGCCGTTCGGACCGGAACATGCCAAGATGCTGGGCGTCGACGCCGGCCATGCCGGTTTGTTGATCGAGCGCCGCGGCTTTCGGCGCGATGGGCGGGCGGTGGAGTTCACGCGCTCCTATTACCGCGGTGACGCCTATGATTTCGTCGCGGAATTGTCCGACCTTTAGGCCCTCACTTCGTCACGCTGCCTTATCGTCATTCCCGCGGCGGCGGGGATCCAGACGCGCAGGTCTTCGCAAGGGCCGAACGGTCAGAGGTTCTGGATTCCGCCTTCGCGGGAATGACGGAGCGGGGAGGTCAGGCGGTCAACGCCCCCGCATCCGCCACCAGCAGATGCAGCGTGCCGTCCGCCGAACGCGCCAGCGCGCGCACGCCGAGCCCGTTTAACGCCACCTCGTCGATCGCACCGCCTGCCAGCGCCACGCGCACGCGGCCCGGATGGACGCTGGCCGCACGGACGTTCGCTGTGCCGCCCAGCGCCTGGAGCACCGCCGCCGACAGCGTGACCGGCGCGTCGGCAACCTCCTCGACCACCGGCGCGGTCGCGACCGCCACGCCGCCCGCCGCGAGGGCGTCGCGGATCTCGACCGCGACGACGTCGGCGATCGGTCCCAGCACGACCTGCAACGCGGTCGGCGAGGGGCGGATCAGCCCGCGCGCGCCGAGCGCCTTGAGCGCGGCGTCATCCACCGCCTGCTGGTCGCGCACGTTGAGCCGCAGCCGGGTCGTGCACGCGCCCACCTCGGTCAGGTTCGCCGCACCGCCCAGCGCGCGCGCGAAGGCCGCGCCGCGCTCGCCGGCCGCGACGGCCACCGTCGCCTCGCCGTCGAGCGGCTCACGACCGGGCGTCTTGAGGTCGAAGCGCGCGATGAAGAAGCGGAACAGCCCGTAATAGAGCGCAAAATAGACCGCGCCGACCGGGAGCAGCAGCAGCGGGCGCGTCGCTAGCCGGAAGTTGAGCACATAATCGAGCAGCCCGGCCGAGAAGCCGAAGCCGAGCTTCACGCCCAGCGCGTTCATCAGCGCCATCGATACGCCGGTCAGCACCGCATGCACCGCGTAGAGGATCGGCGCGAGGAACATGAAGCTAAACTCGATCGGCTCGGTCACTCCGGTCAGCATCGAGGTGAGCGCGAGGCTGAACAACATGCCGCCGATCGCCTTGCGCCGCTCCGGCAGCGTGGCATGGTACATCGCGAGACAGGCGGCGGGCAGGCCGAACATCATGACGGGGAAGAAGCCGGCCATGAACGCCCCCGCGCTCGGATCACCCGCGAAGAAGCGTCGCAGGTCGCCGGTGCTGCCGTGATAGTCGCCCATCACGAACCACACGATATTGTTGAGCAGGTGGTGCAGCCCGGTGACGAGCAGCAGCCGGTTGAGCAGGCCGAACAGGAACAGCCCGGCCCCGCCCGACGCAGCAATGCCATAGCTCAAATGGTCGATCCCGCTCGCGATCGCGGCGAAACCGGTGCCGATGACGACCGCGAGCACCAGACCGGCGAGCCCGCTGACGATCGGCACGAAGCGCCGTCCACCGAAAAAGGCGAGGTATTCGGGCAGCTTGATCGTCGAGAAGCGGTTGTAGAACAGTCCGCCGACCAGCCCGGAGAGGATGCCGGCGGGTACGTCGAGCCGCGCGATCGCTTTCGCCTTCCACGCCGCCACCGCCAGATCGACCGAAGGGCCGGTCAGCCCGGTGGTGACCTCGGGCGGAACGACCAGCAGCACCTTGGCCGCTTCGGTCGCGACGAGGAAGCAGACCACGCCCGCGAGACAGGCCGCGCCGTTGCCGTCACGCGCGAAGCCGGTGGCGACGCCGATCGCGAACAACAGCCCGAGGTGCGAGAAGATCGCGTCGCCCGCCGCGCTGACGAACGCGATGTCGAGCAGGTCGGGCTGGCCGAGCCGCAGCAGCAGACCGGCGATCGGCAGCACGGCGATCGGCAGCATCAACGCGCGGCCGAGCGGCTGCAGGGTGCCGAGGATCGACTTCATCGCGCAAACTCCCGTGCGAGGCGGCGGACGGCGTTGGCGTCCGGGCAGGCGAGCGCCGCACGCGCATGGTCGCGCGCCGCCGCCAGATCGAGATCGCGTACCAGCGCCTTGATCTCCGGCACCGCAGCCGGAGCGACCGACAATTCGGTGACGCCGAGCCCGAGCAGGATCGGCACCGCGAGCGGATCGGAGGCGAGGCTGCCGCACACGCCGGTCCAGCGGTGGCGCAGCGCGCCGCCGCGCACCGTTTCGCCGATCAGGCGCAGCACGGCCGGGTGCAGCCCGTCGAGCGCACCCGCGACCGCCGCATTCCCGCGGTCCATCGCCAGCGTATATTGCGTCAGGTCGTTGGTGCCGATCGACAGGAAGTCGGCCTCGGCGGCGAGCAGATCGGCACCGATCGCGGCGGCGGGCGTCTCGACCATCACGCCGAGTTCGACATCGCGCGCCCCGCCGGTCAGCGTGTCGAGGACGGCGCGGACCTTGAGCAATTCGTCGACGCCCGCGATCATCGGGACCATGATCCGGCAGCGCCCGAGCGGGCGGACCGCGAGGATCGCCTTGAGCTGATCCTCGAGGATCTGCGGATGCGCGAGCACGACGCGGACGCCGCGCAGGCCGAGCGCGGGGTTTTCCTCACCAAGAATGGGCAGATAGGGTGCAGGCTTGTCGCCGCCGATGTCGAGCAGCCGGACGATCAGCGGCCGTCCGTCGAGCGCGTCGACCACCGCCTGATAATCGGCGGTCTGTTCGGCGACGTCTGGCGCGGTTTCGCGGTCGAGGAACAGCAATTCGGTACGGAGCAGCCCGCAGCCCTCCGCGCCATTGCGCACCGCGAACTCGGCGTCGGCGGGGGAGCCGCAATTGGCGAACAGCTCGATCCGCGTGCCGTCGGCGGTGCGGCATTCCTCGGTGGCGCGCGCGAGCGCATCGGCGCGGCGCGTCGTGGCGGCCGTGACGCGCGCTTCGGCATCGGCGAGCGTCTCTAGCGAAGGGGCGGGGTGGAGCCAGCCGGACCCGGCGTCGAGGATCACGCGCGTTCCGATCGCCACGTCGCGCAGCGTGTCGCCGAGCGCGACCAAGGTCGGCACGCCGCGCGCGGCGGCGAGGATCGAGACGTGCGACGTCGGGCCGCCGCGCACGATCGCGAGCCCCGCCAGCCGGTCGAGGTCGAGCGCCATGAACTGCGAGGGCAACAGGTCCTCGGCGACGAGGATCGCGCCATCGGGCAGCGTCACGCCCGCGTCTTCGACCCCCATCAACCGCGCGATCAACTGGCGTTCGAGGTCGCGCATGTCGTCGGCACGCTCGGCGAGGCGCGGATCGCTCCCCGCGCGTAGCGCATCGGCTTGCGGCCGGATCGCGGCGCGCCACGCATAAGCCGCACTCTGCCCCTCGGCGATCCCCGCGCGCGCCGTGTTCAGCAGCGCGTCGTCGGAGAGCATCGCGGCATGCGCGTCGAGGATCGCGCGCATCGGGCCGCTGGCTGCGGCGGCCTTGCCGGTCAGCTCGGCCGACAATGCGGTGCACGCCTGCGTGAAGGCGGCTTCCTCGGCGGCGATCCCGCACCCGTCGCGCGGTACGTCGAGGTCCTGCGCATCCCAGCGCGCGACCGTGCCGATCGCGAGCCCCGGCGCGGCGGTGACGCCCGCGATCGCGCCTGCGGGCACGTCGCGTGGCGCAGGCGAGGTGGGGCGGGGCGGTGTGGGGGCGGCGTCTTCCTTGATGCCGTGGAGGATCAGTTCGGCGACCGCCTCGACCGCCGCTGCGGCCTGTGCGCCGGTCGCGGCGATCGTCACCCGGTCGTTATGCGCGACGATCAGCGACAGCAGGCCGATCGGGCTGGTCGCACCGACCGGGTCGCCGTCCTTCGCCAGCGTCACCGACGCGTCGAAGCCACGCGCCACCTCGGCGATACGCGCGGCGGGGCGGGCGTGGATGCCGTGCGGCAACGGCACGACGATCGTGCGCAACGCCGAGGGACCGTCACCCGCCGCCTGCTGTGCCTGCGCATCGAGAAGGGTGAGCGTCATCAGCGGATCGCCCGACGCCACGATCGCCCCCGTGGCGCGGTGTGCGATCGTGAAGCGATCGCCATTGGTGACGACGATCGGCGTCACTGCCGCGCGCGCCTCGCACACGATCCGGTCGAGGTCGAAGCGGATCAGCGGCTGACCGCGCGTCACGGCATCGCCGGCCACGACCAACGTTTCGAACCCTTCGCCCTTCAGCCCGACGGTATCGAGGCCGATATGGATCAGCAGCTCCGCACCCTCGGCAGTGCGCAGCGTGATCGCGTGGCCGGTCGGCTGCACCGTGATCACCTGCGCGTCGCACGGCGCGGTCAAGGTGTCGCCGGTCGGGTCGATCGCCACGCCGTCGCCCAGCATCCGCTCCGCGAACACCGCATCGGGCACGTCGTCGAGCGAGCAGGCCCAGCCTTCGAGCGGTGCGTAGAGCGAGAGGGAAGCCATGGCGTCTCCGGGTAGAAACTGGGGTCAGGCGACCGGCTGCGCGCCGATCCAGGTGCTGGCGAGGTAGAGGTCGCGGGTCAGGATCGCCCAGTCGGCGCGCTGGCCGACCGCCAGCGTCCCGCGCTCGTCGGACAGGCCGAGGAACGCCGCCGGGCTTGTCGCCGCCAGCCCCGCCGCTGCCTCCGGGGTCAGCCCGAGCCGCGTCACCGCGCCGCGCACCGCGCCCGCCATGTCGAGGTCGGATCCGGCGAGCGTTCCGTCGGCGCCGACGCAGCGGCCACCCTCGACGTGGATGGGCTTGCCCTGAAGTACGAAGTCCTTGGTCTCGGCGCCGACACACGGCATCGCGTCTGTCACCAGCATAAAGCGGTCTGCGGGACGCGCGCGCAACGCGATCCGCAGCGCGGCGTCGTCGACATGGAAGCCGTCGACGATGATCCCGCACCAGGCGCTGTCATTGTCGAGCACCGCACCGACCACGCCGGGCGCGCGGTGTCCGAGCGGCGACATGGCATTGTAGAGGTGCGTCACCCCGCTCGCACCCGCCGCGAAGGCGGCGGTGGCGGTGGCGTAATCGGCGTCGGTATGGCCCAGGCAGACGCGCACGCCGGCCGCGACCAACGCGGCGATCTGCGCGGTCGAGACGCATTCGGGCGCGAGCGTCACCATCACGCGCCCGCGCCGCGGCGCGGTGAGCAGCGCGAGCATGTCGTCGTCGAGCGCGCGGAAGCGTGCCGGGTCGTGGATGCCCTTGCGCGCGACGTTGATCACCGGCCCCTCGACATGGATGCCGATCACCCCCGGCACGCCGGCCTCGATCGCGGCATCGACCGCATCGAGCCCGCGCGCGATCGCGTCGGGCGTGTCGCTGATGAGCGTCGGCATCGTCGCGGTGGTGCCGTAGCACGCGTGCGCCATCGCGATCGCCGCCAGTCCCTCGACGGTCGGCGTGTCGTTGAACAGCACGCCGCCGCCGCCATTGACCTGCGTATCGATGAAGCCGGGCATCACCCAGCCGCCATCGAGATCGGTCGCGTCGGCGTCGGCCCCGGCATCGACCTGCGCGTCGATCGCGGTGATGATCTGGTCCTCGACCGTGATCGTCGCCGCCGACAATGTGCCGTGCGCCGTGACGATATGGCCGTTGGTAAAGCTGTGCCGCGTCATAGCGTGCGGGTGACCTTGCTCAGATGGCGGGGCGCATCCGGATCGAGCCCACGTGCCACCGACAGATTGTTCGCCATGCGATAGAAGCTCTGGATCGTCAGGATCGGCTCGATCGCGGGATGGTCGGCCAGCGCGGGCGGGTGGCTGGCGCCGTCGGCGCGCGCATCGGCGAGCGCGACACGGGCGCCACGCGCCGCGAACTCGGCCGCCGCCTCGCGCACGCCGTCACCGGCCACGTCGGAGGTGGCGAAGGCGAGCAGCGGAAAGCCTTCGCCCACGATCGCCATCGGACCGTGGCGCACCTCGGCGGCACTGAACGCCTCGGCATGGAGCGCACAGGTTTCCTTGAGCTTGAGCGCAGCCTCCTGGGCGATGCCGAAGCCGAGTCCGCGGCCGATCACGAACAGGTTGTTGGCGTCGACCAGCAGATCGACCACCTCGCTCCAGTCCAGCGCCCACGCCGTCGCGAGCCGGTCGGGCAGGGTGTCGACAGCCGCACGCAGCCGATCGTCGCCCGACCATTCCGCGACCAGCAGCGCCAGCGCGGCGAGCGCGGTGATGTAGGATTTGGTCGCGGCAACCGACTTCTCCGGCCCCGCCATCAGCGGCACGACGGTGTCGGCGGCCTCGGCGAGCGGCGAGGTGGCGTCGTTGACCAGCGCGACGATCCGCGCGCCCGCCGCCTTCTGCGCGGCGACGGTGGCGAGCAGGTCGGGGCTGCGCCCGCTCTGCGAGATCGCGATGCATAGCGGCGCGGCGGGGGTCTTCACCGCCGATTCGTAGACCGATGCGACCGAAGGCGCAGCGGAGGCGACCGGCACGCCGACGAACGTCTCGATCAGATATTTGCCGTAGGTGGCGGCGTGATCCGACGAGCCGCGCGCGCAGGTGACGACCACTGCCGGCGGCGTCGCGCGCAGGTCACGTGCGAGATCGCGCAGCGTATCACGGTTGGTGGCGAGCGTTCGTGCGACCGCTGCGGCGGACTCGGCCGCTTCCGCGAACATCAACGTCTGATCGGCGTCGGGCATGTGGTGGCGCTTCCCTCGCGAACGGTGCGGACCCGGTGTGCCGCTCCCTGTTCGGACAGGGTTAAGTCATACATTGGTATTGTTCAAGTCTCTGCCGCGCACAGGATGGTCGTAAGCGCCGCGACGGCTGCGATATCGGTGCGCTTGGCGACCGGCGGACTGAACCCGAAGCGCGACAGGGCGGGGTCGTCCTCGCTGATGGCCGTCCGGCACGAGGCGTGAACCTCGCGCACCCCGGTCGTGAGGATCGCGGGCAGGGTTGCCGCCGACACGCCGCTGCCCGCGAGGATCACGATCCGCTCCCCGGCATGCGCCACGAGCGTGGTCAGCATCGGCAGCGCATCCGCCGCCTGCGGCTGTCCTCCGGAGGTGAGGATGCGATCGAAACCCAGTTCGATCGCGGTGTCCAGCGCGGCGGGCAGGTCGGGTGCGAGGTCGAAGGCGCGGTGCAGGGTCAGCGACAATGGGCGGCGGCGCGCCGCGCCGAGATCCCGGGCAAGCGCGATCCATGCGGCGATCGTCCCGGTATCGAGGCGATGGTCGGGCAGGCTGGCGCCGATCACGACCCCCGCCAGTCCTGCGTCGGCGGCGGTGCGGATGTCATCGGCGACCAGCGTGCGCTCGGCGGCGTCATGGACGAACCCCCCGGCACGCGGACGGGCGAGCAGGTGGACGGGCAGGGGCGCCTGCGCCGCCGCGCGGATCAGCGAGGCGGGCGGGGTCAGCCCGCCGACGTCGAGTGCCGCGCATAATTCGATGCGGTCCGCGCCGCCAGCGACCGCGGCGGCGATGCCGTGCGCATCCTCGACGCAGACCTCGAGCAGCCGGCGCGTCATGCAGCGAACAGCGACGGTGCCTTGTGGACGACGGTGCGCCCGGCGGTGTCGGTGACGGCATAGGTGAAGCCGGGCAGCAGGCAGAACGCCCCGACGTTGCCGCGCGGATCGAGCGCGAGGAAGCCGACCTGCACGCCCTTGATCGCGTCGCCGCGGAGTTTGGCGATGTGGCGGACCACTTCCTCGCACGCGCGCTGCGGCGACAGCCCGGCGCGCAACGACGCGACGACGCGCGCGCTCCCCGAAACGCGCGTCACTTCCTCGCCGACGCCGGTCGAGGTCGCGCCGCCGACGCCGCGCTCGACGTACAGGCCCGCGCCGACCTGCGGCGAATCGCCGACGCGGCCGCGCATCTTGAACGCCATGCCCGAGGTCGTGCAGGCTCCCGCCATCCGGCCGCTGGTGTTGCGTGCGAGCAGGCCGATCGTGTCGTGATCCAGCGCCCCGCCCGGCGTCACATGCCGCTGCGTGCCATAGGTGCCGGTCTCGCTATTTGCGACCGGCTGGTATTTGGCGGTCTTCAACCAGTCGCGCCACGCCTTCTCGGCCTCGGGCGTCAGCAGCTTTTCCTGCGGAAAGCCTTGATCGCGTGCGAAGCGCGTCGCGCCTTCGCCGACCAGCAGGGTGTGCGGGGTCTTCTCCATGACGCGGCGCGCGACCGAGATGGCGTGCGTGGTGTTCTCCAGCGCGGCGACCGCGCCGACCCCGCCGGCATCGTCCATGATGACCGCATCCAGGGTGACGTGCCCGTCGCGATCGGGATAGCCGCTATAGCCGACCGAATGGTTGTTCGGATCGGCCTCCGGCACCTTCGCGCCCGTCTCGACCGCATCGAGCAACGTGCCGCCCGCCTTCATCGCCGCAAAGGCCGCGTCGTTCGCCGCCGCGCCGAAATCCCAGGTCGAGACGATCAGCGCCGCGCCGCCGCGGGTTGCCGCCGCCACGGGCGCCGCCGCGCCCAGCGCCGCCAATCCGGTCATCACCGATCGCCTGTCCGTCATTCGACCCGCCCCTGTTCGTATCATCGCCTACCATGCACGTCTGCCCGCTGGCCGCAACGAGAAGCTGCATTGGTGATGCAGATGGTCCTATGCAGGTCTTCCTGTGCCGGGTGATCCGTACCCGGCGCGTGCGTGACAGCAAAAAGGCCGCGGGTTCGACCCGCGGCCTCCAGCTTTCGTTCGCGTCGTCACCGGGCGGCGCCCGCGATGACCGGCAACGGCAGTCGTTATCTCTGGGGCGCGCGACGGGCGAGAACCACGACCATCGCCAGCGTGCCCAGCGCTCCCGCGGCTCCGACAGCGATTACCATAAAGCTTGGTACGTCCATCATCCTCTCCCTGCCGCATCGTGGCGGCTATTCTTTCTGTACGTGGGAGAGTGACCGGAAGCCGGGGGGACTGCAACCGGAAAGTCAGTCCCGCATCATTATTGCGCGCGGGCGCTATTCGAGATCGCTCTCGCTGACGACGATCGGCTGCGCATCGGCGTTGCGGGCCAGCGCCGACAATGCCGCATCGTTGATCGCATCGGAGAAGCGGTTGAACATGTCGATCGCGTCGCCATCCGGTGCGTCGCCGCTCAGCGCTTCCAGTACATCATATTGAACGGCAAACTCATATTCTTCGCCGTCCGCCTCGCCGGTGAACTCCACCTGGCGTTCGTCGATGTTGTCGAGCAGCGTGCCGAGATCGATTTCGAGCCGTTCGATCGCCATTCATTCGTCCTTTCACGTTCGTCAGCAGCCAAAAAACAGGAGCGGCGACGATGTTCCACCGTGGTCGTTTGTCCGGCTTAACCATACTGTCGCGCGGCGCGCACGTCCGGTCGCAGCAAGGATGGTCGGCGACGCGGTGATGGATCAGCGATAAGCGAACAGGGGAGACGGCACGGCAGCCGCAGGTCGCTGATGTCAGAGGGAGAAAATTTCATGCGTCATCGTTCGATCATGCTCGCCGCGTGCGGCATGTTGATGCTGGGGGCCTGTGCCAAGAAGGCTCCGCCAGCGCCGCCACCCCTCCGCCGGGTGCCGTCGCCGGCAGCCATGCCGCCGACCGCGACGGCGACGGGATCGTCGACGGCTATTACACGTCCGACGGCATCTACCATCCCTATGCGCCGCCGGCTCCGCCGCCGCCGCCGCCCGCGCCGACGCGCCGCGGGGAACGGGGCTGATCACTCGGGCGAAGGAAGGGCGGCGGTGCCGCTCTTCCCTGGCCGGGCTCGCGATCGTGCTGGCCGTCGCCGCGTCGATGACCTCGGCGTCGGCGGCTGCGCCGCGTTCGACGAAAGCGAAGGCCGCCGCCGGCAAGGTCACGAAGCCGAAGACGGCAAAGACCGGCGCGCAGAAGCCGAAAGCGAAGCTCTCCAAATCCGCTGCCGATACGGCGCGCGACCGCGCGGTCGCAGGCGCGGTCCGCGCAGCGGCCGGCGGCTGGATGGCGCGCGTCTATGCACAGCGCAATTACGCGCCCTTATGGGCAAGCGGCGGACGCATCGGCCCGGCGGCGGACACGCTGATCGGTTACCTCGCCGATGCCGATCTCGATAATCTCAAACCGTCGTCCTACGATATCGGCAAGCTGCGCGAACGGCTCGATGCAGCGCGCGGCGGCGATCCGGCGCGGGTGGCGGCGGCGGACCTCGCCTTGTCGGACACGTTCGTCCAGTTCGTTCGCGATCAGCGCAAGCCGCGCGAGGTCGGTATGAAATGGGCCGATCCCGCACTCAAGCCGAAGCGGCCCAAGCCGGAGGCGGTGCTGCGTGCGGCGACCTTCCCCAAATCCTTCGCTGGCTATGTCAAGGACATGGGCTGGATGAGCCCTCGCTATGTCGAGTTGCGGGAGGTGTCGCGACGCGCGCGTAGCGGCGGGATCACGCCCGCCGCGCTGCTGCGGTTGCGCCTGAACCTCGATCGCGCGCGCCTCCTGCCGGGACCGTGGACGCGGCATGTCGAGGTCGATGCCTCGTCCGGGCGGTTGTGGTTCTACGAAGCGGGCACGACCAAGGGCACGATGCGCGTCGTCGTCGGCACGCGCGAGACGCAGACGCCGATGCTCGCCGGCACGCTGCAATGGGCGATCCTCAACCCCTATTGGAACGTCCCCGACTATCTGGTGCGCAAGAACATCGCCACCAAGGTCCTCGGCGGGCGCACGCTGGCGTCGCTCAACATGGAAGCGTTGAGCGACTGGACCGCGGCCGCCCGCCCGATCCCGGCCAGCGCGATCGACTGGCCGGCGGTGGCGGCCGGCAAGCGCGAGCTGCGGCTCCGCGAGCTGCCGGGGCCGGCGAACTCGATGGGCAAGGTCAAATTCCTGTTCCCCAACGATGAGGGGATCTACCTGCACGACACGCCCAATCGCGCGCTGCTGACGAAGGACGATCGTCACTTCAGCAACGGATGCATCCGGCTGGAGGATGCACCGCGGCTGGCGCGCTGGTTGATGGGCAAACCGCTCAGTCCCGGCAAGAAACCGGAGCAGGCGGTGGCGCTCACCGCGCCGACGCCGGTCTATCTCACCTATCTGACCGTGATCGGCAGTGGCGCGCAGGCCGTCGCGTTCCGCGATGACGTCTATGGGCGCGACGGCCGGACCACCTAGGGTCTGTACTCAATCGCAACAAGGTCGTGACGGAGCGGATTTTGACGCCAGGCTAGGAGCAAGGAGGGAGCGATGCTCTCGCATCGTGACCGACGCGCGACGCCGCATGGCGCCAAAAGCCGCCCGCCGCTTCGCGGTCGCCTCTGGAAGGCCACCCAGCATCGTCGCTTGCTTGCGGGTAGCGCAGCTACCCGACCGCGCGTCGCTCCTCGTGGGCGGCCTTCCAGAGGCGATCACGATCCTTGTTGCGATTGAGTACAGACCCTCAGCCCCGACCGGCGCACGCCTATTTTCCCGGATCGAGCGCCGGTACGCGCCGTGCCGCCTCGGCAGGTTCGATCCCCGGCCGCGGGGCGGCGGGCAGGCGTTCGTCGCCGCGGATCGCGCGACCGGCGCGCTGGATCGCCTCCACCAACCGCGGATAGATGCCGCACCGACAAATGTTGGTGATACCCGCGCGGATCGCGTCGTCGGAGGGCATCGGATCGCGCTTGAGCAGCGCCGCGGCGGCCATCGTGATGCCGGGTATGCAATAACCGCATTGCGGCACGTTCGCGGCGATCAGCGCGAGCTGGACGGGATGCGCGCGCTCGCGCGACAATCCCTCGATCGTGGTGACGAACGTGCCCTCCACCTGCCGCAGCGGCACCTGGCACGATCGCACCGCATGGCCGTCGATGTCGACGGTGCACGCGCCGCAACTTCCCGTACCGCAGCCGTATTTCGTGCCGGTCAGATTGGATGCGTCGCGTAGGGCCCACAACAGCGGAGTGTCGGGCGCCATCCGGTATTCGACGGCCTCGTTGTTGACGGTCAGGCGGGTCATGTCGCCGGCCTATCGTCGCGCGGGCGGCGCAACAAGCCACCGGTAGGGGCTGGAGCCCGAACGAACGAGATCAGGCGTCGCGGCGGCGATAGGCGTGGTGGAGGTTGTCGATCCACCCGGCACTCGCCTTTGCCGCAGTCGCGCCACGATCGCGCGGCTTGCGCGCCTCTGCCAGATCGATCGCGCCTTTGATGAAGTGCAGCCCCGTGTGATTCGTCGATGTCCACATCACTTCGGCAGGGAGATCGATCAGCGATCCCATCGTCACCTCGACATGGTCGCCCTTGGTCAGTTCGCCGGGATTGTCGATGCACGCGCCGGTCGCGGAGAGATTGCGCACGCGAGCCTCCGCGGCGCGATCGCGGTGGGCGATGCGCGCATAGAGGATGACGCTGCTGCGCGGTTCGCGGGGCGAAGAATCGGACATCAGGCATCTCCCTTGGCACGCGCATGGCAAACAGGTGGTTAAGGCCGACGCTTCTGTCGCAAACGAGCACCGGCGGTTTAATCGTTTGATCTGCGTAAGAACGGTTGCCAGTCGCCGCGACCTTGCCATAGTGGCATTGGATGGATCCGCAAACTGCGTCGAATGACGCGCTTCTTTCGGCGGTTAGTGCCCTCACGCCTTGCGATCGCGAGCCCATTCACCTTCCCGGCTCGGTTCAACCGCATGGAATCATGCTTATTGCCGATCCGCGAACGCTTCAGGTCGCGGCGGGCGCCGGGGCGATCGAGCAGGTCCTGAGCGCAGACTGGCTCGGCGCGAACCTTTCGGAGCTGTTGCATCAGGATATCGCCGCGCTGACGGACGCGGCCCCGGGACCGGGCGGCACCGTGCTGGGCACCCCCGTCGCCGGGCATGACGTGGCGTTACACCGCGCCGGCCCATGGTTGATCGCGGAACTGGAGCCGACCGAGGCCGATCCGGGCTCGGTCGCGGCCACGCTGGGCTGGCTCGACGCGATCACCGCCGGGTTCGAGCGGGCGGGCACGTTGCGGATGCTGGCCGATCGGGCGGCGGTGGCGTTCCGCACGCTGACCGGTTTCGACCGCGTCATGATCTATCGCTTCCTCGACGACGAGGCGGGCAGCGTGATCGCCGAGGATCGCGATCCCGCGCTGCGATCGTTCCTCAACCATCATTTTCCCGCCAGCGACATCCCTCGGCAGGCGCGCGCCTTGTACGTCCGCAATCGCACCCGTGTCATTCCCGATATCGCTTACGTCCCCGCGCCCCTGCGCCCGGCGGGGTTCGAGCAGGTCGATCTCAGCGACGTCGCGATCCGCAGCGTGTCACCCGTGCATGTGGAATATCTCCGCAACATGGGGGTGCAGGCGTCGGCGTCGATCTCGATCGTCAAGGACGGGTTGCTGTGGGGCTTGGTCGCCTGCCACAACATGACCCCGCGGCTGATGCCACGCAGCGTCCGCGCCGCCGCAGCAGCGATGGCCAGCGCGCTGGCGCGTCAGATCCTCGCCAAGGAAGAGGCGGAGGCGTATCGCGTTCGTCTTGCACTCCGTAGCGAGGAGGACGCGCTGCGCCCGCTGCTGCAGGAGGGTGATCCGTTCCGTGTGCTCGGTGAGCGTGGCGACGAGCTGCGCCGGATGCTCGACGCCGACGGGCTGGTGCTGATCCGCGACCAGAATGTCACCGTCTCGGGCGTCGCACCGGCGGATATCGACGTCATGGACCTGCTGCGTTGGGCGTCGCTGCGGGAGGACGGGCCGGTATTTTCGACCCGTGAGCTGGCGGTCGACTGGCCCGATGCCGGTGCGTTCGGCACGATCGCGGGCGTGCTGGCGTTGCGCGTCGACGACCGGCACACGTTAATGTGGCTGCGCGTCGAGCAGATCGAGGAGATCGAATGGGCGGGTAATCCGCACAAGGCGATCCCGCACGATCCCGCCGCGACGCTGCACCCGCGCGCCTCGTTCGAATCGTGGCACGAAACCGTCCGCGGACGCGCGCGACGCTGGACGCTCGAGCAGATCGAGGGCGCGAACCGGCTACGCCGCCTTCTGCGCGAGGCGCGTGCCTCGAACGAGCTGCGACGGCTGAACCAGGAGCTGGAGCGGACCGGCGCCGAGAAGGACGCGCTGCTGACGCAGAAAGACCTGCTGATGCGCGAGGTCGACCACCGCGTGCAGAACA
The DNA here is from genome assembly GCF_036855935.1 of Sphingomonas sp. LR60. Taxonomy (NCBI): domain Bacteria; kingdom Pseudomonadati; phylum Pseudomonadota; class Alphaproteobacteria; order Sphingomonadales; family Sphingomonadaceae; genus Sphingomonas; species Sphingomonas sp. LR60. The sequence goes on from NZ_JASPFK010000001.1 coordinate 739,430, forward strand.
GCCTGCAACTCGTCTCGTCGTTCCTCGCCATCCAGGCGCGCGACGCCGGGCCGGGGATCGTCGCGGACCAGTTGCGCGAGGCGCGCTCGCGGCTGTCGGCGGTCGCGCTGGTCCACCGCCGCTTGTACCGCGAAGACCAGATCAAGACGATCGATCTCAGCCGCTATCTCGGCGAGCTGCTCGAGGATCTAAAGGCGTCGCTGGGGGACGAATGGTCGCGGCACATGATGCTGTCGATCGCGCCGGTGCTGATCCCGACCGACCGCGCGGTCAATATCGGGCTGGTCGCCGCCGAGCTGGTCATCAACGCGACGAAATATGCCTATCCGAAGCAGTCGGGCGGGCCGATCGAGATCACGCTGGAGCAATATCGCAATCGCCTGCGGTTGATCGTCGCCGATCAGGGCGTCGGCAAGCAGGGTGATGGCGAGGGGTTCGGCAGCCGCATGATGCGCGCGGTGATTCAGCGGATCGACGGCCAGATGGATTATCTCAGCAATGACCCGGGTCTGCGCGCAGTCCTGACCGCACCGATCGAGGCGGCTTGAGCTTGGACGATAGGGACGACGGCCCACATAGGGCGGTCGTCATTGCGAGCGTAGCGAAGCAATCCAGGGCGTCCTGATCCGGCCCTGGATTGCTTCGCTGCGCTCGCAATTACGGATCAGGCGGGCTTGGTCAGTCCACTTCCGCCGCCTCGGCGTAGAGCGCGAAGGTCGCCAGCGCTCCCGCGATCATTCGTGCCGTCCAGTGGGCGTCCTCGCCCGCCGCCGCTTCGTCGAGCGCCGCCCGGATCGAGCGCCACTGGCCGGACGTATGCACCGCGCCAAGGTAACGTCCGGGCATCGCGGGCGGCACCTGTCGCGCAAGCATCGCGCCGCCCAGCCGCGAGCCCTCCACGACATAGAGCACGCCCCATAAAGTCGCGTCATCATCGCCGGGCGTGAAGGGCAGGGGAGCGGGCGACGCGACTCCCAGGTCGGCGAGATCCGCCGCGAGCAATGGTGCGCGTACCGGCAGCGTCCGCGCGAACGGCAACGTCGCCATCACCCGCTCCGCCGCCGGCAATGCGCGGCCATGCGCCAGCAGAAAGCGACGATACGCCTCTGCGGACGCAAGATCATGCGCCCCGAACGCCGCATCGACTGCCTCGTGCGCCGCGCCCGTCGCTTCGCGCAGCATCGTCATCGCAGACATTCGGGTCAGTCCAGCCCGCGCTCCAGGAAGCGCTCCGCCACCGCGCAGTGCATCGCCACCCCGGTGGCGAGCACATCCTCCTCGATCGTCATCCGCGTGTTGTGGAGCGGCGGGTTGGTGCGCCAGTCGCTGCCCGGCGCGGCGACCCCGACGAACGCCATCGCGCCCGGCACCTCGCGCAACACGTAGCTGAAGTCCTCGCCGCCCATCATCGGCGCCGGCATCGCGGTCCAGCCCGCACCGCCCGGTATCTCCGACGAAAGCTCGCGCAGCAGCCGCGTCGCGCGCGCGTCGTTGACCGTCACCGGATAGCCCTCGTCGATCGTCGTCTCCGCGACGCAGCTGTGCGCGGCGGCGATCCCCTGTGCGATCTGGTGGAACGCCTCGCGCATCGCGGTGCGGGTCGGCTCCGACAGGGTGCGCAGCGTCCCCATCAGCTTGACCTCTTCGGGGATGATGTTGTGCGAAGAACCGGCGTGGATCTGCGTCATCGTCAGCACCGCGGGATCGGCGACCGGCACACGGCGCGCGACATGCTGTTGCAGCGCGGTGACGATCGCGCAGGCGACCGGAATCGGGTCGATCGCCTCGTGGGGCATCGCGGCATGGCCGCCGCGGCCGCGGACCGTCGCGAGCACCGTGTCGGTCGAGGCGAGCATCGCGCCCTCGCGCCCGACGAACATGCCGGCGGGCGCGTTGGGGAGGATGTGCAACGCGAACGCCGCCTCGGGCCGTGCGACGTCGAGCAGCCCGTCGGCGATCATATGCCGCGCGCCATGATGGCCTTCCTCGCCGGGCTGGAACATGAAGACGATCGTTCCCGACAGCTCGTCGCGCCGCGCGCTCAGTGCCTTGGCCGCGCCGACCAGCATCGCGGTATGCGCGTCATGCCCGCAGGCGTGCATCTTGCCCGGAACCGTCGAGGCGAACGGCAGCCCGGTCTCCTCGCTCATCGGCAGCGCATCCATGTCGCCGCGCAGCAGCACCGTGCGCCCGTTCGATCCCGCGCCGCCGCTGCGGCCGCCGCGCAGGATCGCGACGAAGCCGGTGGTGCTGGTGCTGTCGTGGATCTCCAGCGGCAGCCCGGCGAGCGCCGCCTTGGCCTTGGCGGTCGTCAGCGGGCAGTGCAGCCCGACCTCGGGCTCGGCGTGGATCGCCCGGCGCAGCGCGATGACGTCCGCCAGTTCGGCGGCGCCGATCGCGGTCCAGTCGGTTCGGGTGGCGAGCGTGCTGGTCATGACGGACTCCTTTGGTCACCGCTGTAACCGATCCGTCATGCCTGCGGAAGCGTCAGGGGCGCGGCGCGCGCTCGTAATGCGGATCGTGGGGGCGAGCATTTGCCCCTTCATCGCCCCCTCACCCAGCGTCGGCGAGGTGGGGGCGAGCAGGATCTTGCGGATCACGTCCATCCCCTCAAGCACGCGTCCGAACGCCGCGAAGCCGGGCTGGCCGTCCTTGGCGTCCATCGAGGTCAGGTCGCCGACCACGACGAAGAAATCGCCGGCCGCGGTATTCGGCGCGCCCATCGCCATCGAGATCGTGCCGTCGGTGTGGCTGAGGCCGGTCTGCGTGGTAGGCTCGAACTTGATCGGCGGCAGCGTGCGCTTGGCCTCGTTGCGGGTGCCGAACTGCACGAGCCCGTAGCCGTCCGCAACCTTCAATGCGCGATAGAAGGAGACGCCGTCCAGCTTCTTGCCGTCGACATATTTCAGGAAATTGGCGGCGGTGATCGGTGCGGCCTTGGCGTCGACGCCGATCACGATCGGTCCGGCCTCGGTGGTCAGCACGACACGCGTGAGCGTCGTGGGGGCGGGGGTGGTCGGCGGTGTTACGGGGGAAACGGGCGTGGTGGGCGCGACCTGCGGCGCGGCCAGTGCCAGCGCGATCAGCGCCGCGATCATGCCGCGCCCCTTTGTGCAGGCGCGATCAGCACCGGCAGCGTATTTGCCGCCGCACCAGTGAGTTGCAGCACGTACCGACCCGGCGCGAGTCGATAGTCGACGATCTTGCGGATGCCGGTACACGCCGGCCCGTGGCTATGCGCGGCCGACGGAAGGGCGCGTCCGCCGCGTACCACCTCGATCCACGCCGGAGCGCCGAGCGCGATCCGGTACGTGCCGGGGCGAAGTATCTGGAACAGCGCCATTCCCGCGTTGGTCCCGGTGCCCAGCTCGCGCGTCGGCGGGGCGGCGGGGGCGAGGCGATCGAGCGGGACCAGCCGCAGCTCGGCGGCGCGACCGACCTCGATCACCGGCGCGCTGCGCGTCGCGGCGCCAGCCTCCAGCGCGACCCGCGTGCTCCAGCTTTCCAGCCCGATCGGCATCGCCGGGCGCACGGCGGTGCAGGATGGCTCCGGCGCGGGCAGGTCCTGCGCGGAAAATGGCGCTGACGCGAGCAGCAGGGACAAGGCGAACGACATTCTTCAGCTCCGATGATGCCGTTCCATACCTTTCCGCACGCTTCGCCACCAGCCCGGTGTTCGATCCGGAAGGCAACCAACCGCCGGCTTGCCGGGTTCAGCCGAAACGTGCAGCTTTACGCCATCGAGAGGGAGAGCGACGATGACCGATCAACGCAACGACATGGGCCGCGCGGCCGCCGATGCGGCGCAGCAGGCGACCGACCGGCTCCGCAGTTCGGGCCAGCATATGATGGAGAGCGGCCAGACGATCAGCACCAAGATCCTCGATCAGGTCGAGACCAACACGCAGGAAGCCTTCGCCGCGATGCGCGCCGCCGCGCAAGCCAAGGACCTGTCGCAGGTGATGCAGATCCAGAGCGATTTCCTGCGCAACCAGGGCCAACGCTCGATGGAGCAGGCGCGCGAGATCGGGCAGCTCATCATGCAATTCGGTCGCGCGGCGGTGTCGCCCGGCGGCGGGAATGAATCGAACGGCTAATACGTTAAGGCGAGCGAAGCGAAGCATTCCAGGGCCGGATCAGGACGCCCCGGATTGCGTCGCTACGCTCGCAATGACGACCTAAGGTGTAGTTGGTCCGACCGGCTGACCCACCGGTCGCGGTCCCTGATCGGTCACGTCCAGCAGCGAGTCCCCGCCGAGCGTGCGGTACAAGGTGACCAGATTGGTCGCGCGCACCAATTGCGTCGCCACCAGCGTCCGTTGCGCCGAATACAATTGCCGCTGCGCATCGAGCGATGTCAGATACGTGTCGATCCCGCCGCGATAGCGCGCGTTGGTCAGGTTCAGCGTGTCGACCGCCGCGGTGTAGAAACGCTGATTGGCGGCGAGTTGTTCGGTGATCGTCCCACGTCGCGCCAGCGCGTCGGACACTTCACGCAAGGCGCTCTGGATCGTCTGCTCGTAACTGGCGAGTGCCGCGTCGCGCTGCGCCACGCTGTAATCGACGTTCGCGCGTCCCGCGCCGGCGCGGAAGATCGGGTAGCTGGCGTTGGGCGCCACCGACCAGTTGAACGCATCGCCTGAGAACAAGGTACGCAGCGCGGTGCTCGCAAAGCCGACCAGCCCGGTCAGCGAAATCCGCGGGAATAGCGCAGCGCGCGCCGCACCGATCTCGGCATTGAAGGCGCGCAGCGAATATTCCGCCTGTACCACATCGGGACGGCGGAGCAGCACGCCCGAATCGATCCCGGCGGGCAGTTCGCCGATCGTCTGCGCGGCCTGCTCGATCCCCGCCGGTAGCTGCGCCGCGTCGATCGGCGCGCCGACCAGCAGTTGCAGCGCGTTGACGTCCTGCGCCAGCAACGTGCGCTGCTCGGCGAGATCGGCCTCGGCGGTCGCGAGGATCTGTTCGGCCTGGCGCACGTCGGTGCGGGGCGACACGCCGCCCTGGCGCCGCGCATCGGTCAACCGCACGCTGGCGCGCGCCGCGACCGCGGTCTGCTCGGCGACGGTCAGCAGGCTCTTGTCGGCGGCATAGCTGAGCCACGCGCTCGCGATATCGCCGATCAGCGTCAGCCGCGTCGCGCGTGCCGCCGCCTCCTGCGCGAAGTAGCGCGACAGCGCCGCACCGGTCAGCGAACGGACCCGCCCGAACAGGTCGATCTCGAACGCGGTGACGCCGAGCTGCGCCTGGAAGGTGCTGTTCGATCCGGAGACGATCGTCGTCCCGCCGGTGCCGGTGCCCGTACCCGTACCGCCAGTGCCGGTGCCCCCGGTTCCGGTCCCGCCGGTTCCCGTGCCACCCGTCCCTGTGCCGCCCGTGCCCGCGCCGGTCCCGCCGGTGTTGATCCCGGTGTTCACCCCGGACCGGCTGCTCTGGCGATAGCTATAGGCACCCGTCGCGTTGAGCTGTGGGAACAGGTCGGCGCGCTGGATGCGATATTGCGCGCGGGTCGCCTCGATATTGGCGACCGCGATCCGCAAGTCGCGGTTGTTGACCAGCGCCTGATCGATCAGCGCCTGCAACCGCACGTCGCGGAAGACATCGCGATAGGTGACGCTGGGCAGCGCCGCCTCGCTCTGGCGCAGATAGGCGTCACCGACCGGCCATGACGTCGGCACCGGCGGGGTGGGGCGGACATAGGTGGGTGCGAGCGAGCAGCCCGCGAGCGCGGCGGAGGCGCAAAGCGCGGCGATCAGGCGAGTCATCATGCCCCTTCCGGCGCGGGCAGCGCGGGCTTGTCGATCGGGCGCGGCAATTGCTTGGGCGCGTCGGGTGCCGCGTGGCCACCACGGTCGTGCGGACCGTCGTCGTCCGGGCCGGCATCGGGGCTGGGATCGGCACCGCGTCGCAGCCCCTTCCAACCATCGCGGAAGCCACGCCGCACCAGCACGAAGAACAATGGGATGTAGAAGATCGCCAGCACCGTTGCGGTGATCATTCCGCCGATCACCGACGTGCCGATCGCGATCCGGCTGTTCGCGCCCGCGCCGGTCGAGATCGCCAGCGGCAGCACGCCGAAGATGAAGGCGAGACTGGTCATCAGGATCGGGCGCAGACGGATCCGTGCGGCATCCAGCGCGGCGTCGATCACGCGCTTGCCCTTTTTCTCCTCCTGCTCGGCAAATTCGATCATCAGGATCGCGTTCTTCGCCGCGAGCCCCATCGTCGTCAGCAATCCGATCTGCAGATAGACGTCGTTGACCAGCCCACGCAGCGTCGTGAACAGGATCGCACCGATCAGCCCGAGCGGGATCACGAGCAGCACCGCGAACGGGATCGACCAGCTTTCGTACAGCGCGGCGAGGCATAGGAAGACGACGAGGATCGACAGCCCGTACAGCAACGGCGCCTGACCTGACGACAGCCGCTCCTGGAACGACAGACCCGCCCAGGACACGCTGGTGCCCGGCACTTGCCCCGCCAGTTCCTCGATCCGCGCCATCGCGTCGCCCGAGCTCTTGCCCTCGGCCGCCGCACCCTGGAATTCGTAGGACGGAATGCCGTTGAAGCGCGACAGCGTCACCGGCGCCTGGCTCCAGCCGATCTGCGAGAAAGCCGCGAACGGCACCATCTGCCCGTTCGATCCGCGCACGAACCATTGATTGAGGTCGGTCGGCGCGGCGCGATACGGCGCATCGCCCTGCACGAAGACACGCTTGACGCGTCCGCGGTCGACAAAGTCGTTGACGTAGCGGCCACCCCAGGCGGTCGACAGCGTGGTGTTGACATCGGCCTGCGTCAGACCGAGCGCGGCGAGCTTCTGCTGGTCGATGTCGATCTTCAGCGTCGGCGTATCGGGCAATTCGGTCAGCCGCACCGACGCGAGCACAGGATCGGCGTTGGCGGCGGCGAGCAACTTGTCCTTGGCCGCGCCGAATTGCTCCTGCGTCAGCCCGCCGGAATTCTGCAATTCCATCGTGAAGCCGTTCGACTGGCCCAGACCGCGCACCGCCGGTGGCACCAGCGCGAACACGCGCGCATCGCGCAGGCCGCGGAACGCCGCCGAGGCGCGCGCGACGATCGCATCGGCGGTATTCTCCTTGCCCTTGCGATCGTCCCACGGCGCGAGGTTGACGAAGCCCTGGCCGGTGTTCTGGCCGCTCGCACCGCCGCCGCCACCGCCGCTGACCGTGAACATCGCGCGGACGTTCTTGCCTTCGCTGGTGGCGAGATAATCCTCGACCTTGTGCTGCACATCCTCGGTACGCGAACGGGTGGCGCCGGCGGGCAGCTGGAATTGCACCAGCGCCGATCCCTGATCCTCGGTGGGCAGGAAGCCGGTCGGCATCCGCAGGAACAGCACCGCCAGCAAAGCGACCGTCAGCAGATAGATCAGCAGGAACAACGCCTTGCGGTCGATCACGCGGCGCACGCCCGCGACGTAGCGCGCCACTCCGCGATCGAAGGTGTTGTTGAAGCCATCGCGGGCGCGCTCAAGCCCGTGCGCGACGCGCGGGAACTTGCGGCCGATCCAGCTTTCCTCGATCGGGTCGCCGTGCTGGTCGTGCGTCTGCTTGAGCAAGGTCGCGGTCAGCGCGGGCGACAGGATGACGGCGACCAGCACCGACAGCACCATCGCCGAGACGATCGTCAGCGAGAACTGCCGATAGATCACACCGGTGGACCCGCCGAAGAACGCCATCGGCATGAACACCGCCGACAGCACCAGCGCGATCGCGACCAGGGCGACCGTAATCTCCTTCATCGACTCGATCGTCGCTTCGCGCGGGGTCATGCCGGGGTTTTCCTCCAGCAGTCGCTCGACGTTTTCGACGACGACGATCGCGTCATCGACCAGCAGGCCGATTGCGAGCACCAGCCCGAACAGGGTCAGCGTGTTGATCGAGAAGCCCGCGACATAGAAGACCGCGAACGTGCCCAGCAGCACCACCGGCACCGCGATCGCCGGCACCAGGGTCGCGCGCCAGCTTTGCAGGAACACGAACATGACGATGACGACGAGGATGATCGCCTCGATCAGCGTCTTGACCACTTCCTCGATCGACAGCTTGATGAAGTCGGTCGTGTCGTTGGCGAAGGCATAGGTAAGCCCGGCCGGGAACGCCTTCGACGCCTGCTCCACCTGCGCCTTGACCAGTTCGGCGGTCTTGAGCGCGTCGGCACCGGGCGCCAGCAGCACGGCGATGCCCGCACCGGGGTGGCGGTTGACGCGGCTGAACGCATTGTAGCTTTCCGCGCCCAGTTCGATCCGGCCGATATCGGCGAGGCGGACCGTGCCGCCGTCCTGCTCGGTCTTCAGGATGATCTTGGCGAACTGGTCGGGGGTCTGGAGCCGCGATTGCGCGGTGACGACCGCGTTGAGCATCTGCGTCGCGGGGCTCGGCTGCCCGCCGATCTCGCCCGCCGCGACTTCGGTATTCTGGTTCTGAATCGCGGTGATGACGTCGCCCGGCATCAACTGGTAGCTGTTGAGCTTGGCGGGATCGAGCCAGATGCGCATCGCATATTGCGAGCCGAACACGTTGGTGTCGCCGACGCCCTTGGTACGGCCGAGCGGGTCCTGCAGGTTGCTGACCAGATAGTCCGAGACGTCCTGATTGGTCAGCTTGTCGGTGGTGTCATAGACGCCGACGATCAACAGGAAGTCGGGGTTCGACTTGCGGACCACCAAACCCTGTTGCTGGACCTGCTGCGGCAGGCGGCTCAGCGATTGCTGGACCTGGTTCTGGACCTGCACCTGCGCGATGTCGGGATCGGTGCCCTTGTCGAACGTGGCGGTGATCGTCACCGACCCGCGGCTGGACGAACTCGACTGGAAATACAGCAGTCCGTCGATGCCGGTCAGTTGCTGCTCGATGACCTGCGTGACGCTGTTCTGGATCGTCTGTGCGTTCGCGCCGGGGAAGGTGGCGCGGATCGAGACCTGTGGCGGCGCGACGTCGGGATATTGCGCGATCGGCAGCGACAGGATCGCGCCGACCCCGGCCAGCATGACGATGATGGCCAGCACCCATGCGAAGATGGGGCGGTCGATAAAGATGCGGGACATGCCGGCTTAGCCCGCCTTGCCTTGACCGCCACCGGATTGTTTCTTCATTTCCTCAGGGAAGGCGCCTTCACCGGTTGCGGCGCATTGGCGGGCACCGCGCGGATCTGTGCGCCGGGACGCAGGTTGGCGAGGCCCTGCGTGATGATCTTCTCGCCGGGCTTCAGCCCGTCGGTGACCACCCAATAGGCGCCCTGCGTGCGATCGGCCTTGATGTTGCGCTGTTCTGCCTTGCCGTTCGCACCGACGACGAACAGCGTCGCATTGCCCTTGGCATCGCGGCTGATCGCGGGTTGCGGCACGAGGAAGGCGTTGTTCAGGATCGACTGCGCGAACTCGGCGCGGACGAACATGCCCGGCAGCAGCAGGCCCTGCGGGTTCGCGAACCGCGCGCGCAGCGTCACCGTCCCGGTGCTCGGGTCGACGACGACTTCGGCGAATTCGACCGTCCCCTTGATCCCGTAGTCGCTGCCGTCCTCCAGCTTCAGCGTCACCTCGGCACGCGTCGGGGCGGCGCCGCCCCCGGCCAGCGCGCGGCGCAGCGCGAGCAGGTTGGTGCTCGATTGCTGGATATCGACGAAGATCGGATCGAGCTGCTGGATCGTTGCCAGCGGATCGGCCTGCGTCGCGCTGACCAGGGCGCCGACCGTAAACAGCGACCGCCCGATCCGCCCGGTGATCGGGGCGGGAACGGTGGTGAATCGCAGGTTGACGCGCGCACTGTCGAGCTGCGCGCTGTTCACGCCGATCTGCGCCGACGCCTGCCGCTGCTGCGCGACCGCGTCGGTGTAGTCCTGTGCGCTGATCGCCTCCATCTCGGCGAGCGGCTTGTAGCGATCGGCGCGGATCTTGGCGGCGCTGAAGGTCGCCTGCGCATTGGCGACATTGGCCTGCGCCTGATTGGCGGCAGCGCGGTAGAGCGAGGGGTCGATCTGGTAGAGCGGCTGCCCGCGCTTCACCAGCGCGCCCTCGGTGAAGAAGCGCTTCTGGATCACGCCGGTGATCTGCGGGCGGACCTGCGAGCTTTCGTAGGCGACGGTACGGCCGGGCAGTTCGCTGATCGTCGGCACCGCGGTCGGTTGCACCACGACATAGCCGACCGTCGTTGGTCCGCCGCCGGGGCCGCCTGCGCCGCCTTTGCCCTTCGCCTGTCCGCTGTCGCTGCCACCGCCGCAGGCGGACAAGGCAATTGCCGCCGCAAGGCTCGCCAGCCCGGCCGCGGCGCGCATCCGCCGTACCATCAAACGTTCTGTCACTTTATGCCTTGTCCGACCGCGGGGTTGCCGATGGGCTAAGCGCTATTTGTCGCAAATGTTTCGCACCGGCGAACATTTATTCATCAGCCGCGGCGGAATTGTCCCGGTCGCCGCTCGGCCACCGCGCGCAAACCCTCCTTGAAATCATCGGTTTGCATCAAACGATCCTGCTCGGCGCGCTCATGCTCGGTCCGCTCGCGCACCGCTTCGGCCAGCCCGGTGCGCAGCGTCGCGCGGGTCGCCTCGACCGCGAGCGGCGCATTGGCGGCGATTTCGGCGGCCAGCGCCTGCGCGGCGGTGCGCGAGTCGGCGGCGATCTGGTCGACCAACCCGAAGCGCAGCGCCTCGTCGGCCTTCACCCGCCGCCCGGTCAGCAGCATCAGGCTGGCGTGCTGCTCGCCGATCACGCGCGGCAAGGTCAGGCTGATCCCGAAACCGGCATGGAAGCCGAGCGTCACGAAATTCGCCGAGAACTTCGCCTCGGGTGCGGCGACGCGGAAGTCGGCGACCAGTGCGAGCCCGAGCCCGGCCCCGACCGCCGCACCCTGGACCGCAGCGACGATCGGCTTCTTCGCCGAGAACAGCCGGTAGGCGCCACGATAGAGCGCGGGGGTCTCGCTCTCGCCCTGCTCGTCGACCAGGGGCTTGTCGCCGGTCAGGTCGGCCCCGCCGCAGAACACGCGCCCCTCGGTCGCCAGCACCACCGCGCGCACCTCGGCGTCGGCGTCCAGCTCGTCGAGCACATCGGCCAGCGCATGGATCAGCGCGGCGTTGACGTGGTTGTGCGGCGGGCGGTCGATCACGACGGTCGCGACATGCCCCTCGCGGGTGACGGACAGATGCTGTTTCATGCGCGGGTTCCCAGAAGGTTGCGGGCCACGACCCAATTGTGGATCTCGGTCGGGCCGTCGTAGATCCGCATCAGGCGGATGCGCGCCGCCATCTGCGCCAGCGGCAACTCGCGGGTCATACCCATCGCGCCGAACGCCTGCATGACATGGTCGAGCACCTCCCACGCCATCTCCAGCGCGAAGCTCTTGAGCATCGACACCTCGGTCCGCGCGTCGCGGCCCTGATCGATCTTCCACGCGCAATCATAGGCCATCAATCGTGCGGCATGGATGCGGATCGCGGCATCGGCGACCCAGTTCTGCACCGTTTGCCGCTCGCTCAGCGGCTTGCCGAACGTCGTGCGCTGCGGCGCATAATCGATCAGCATGTCGAGCGCACGCGCGGCCATCCCGATCGCATTCGCCGCCATCTCGGCACGGCGCGTGTTGAGGCGAAGCTGCATCGGCGCGAAGCCTTGCCCCTCGGTCCCGAGCAACTTCCACCCCGGTACGCGGCAATCGTCGAGCGCGACCTCATAGGTGGTCTCGCCGCCGATCATCGGGATCGGGCGCACCACCGAGAAGCCCGGCGCGTCGCGATCGACCAGGAACGCGCTCATCCCGCCACGCTGGCGCTTTTCCTTGTCGGTGACGGCGATGACGATCGTGAAGTCGGCGCGATCGGCCTTGGTGATCCAGATCTTGCGCCCGTTGAGCACCCAATCGTCGCCGTCGCGCACGGCGGTGGTCTTCATGCCCGCCGGATCGGAGCCGGCGCCCGGCTCCGAAATGCCGATCGCCGAGATCGTCTCGCCGCGCACATACGGGGCGAGGTACGCCTCGCGCTGGCGATCGTCGACGGTCGCGGCGAGCATTCGCAGGTTCGGGCTGTCGGGCGGCAGCGTCCACGGCACGATCGTCCGTCCCAGCGCCTCGTTGACCGCGACCATCGCCACCGCGGGCAGGTCGGTCCCGCCGACGTCGGCCGGCGCATCCAGCCCCCACAAGCCCAGTTCGCGCGAGACGCGATCGACATTGCCGCGCTCGTCGGCGGTCAATTCCAGCCCGTGCCCGGTGGCATCGCGCTCCAGCAGGCCGTTCTCCAGCGGCACCAGTTCGTCATCGACGAAGCGCCGCACCAGCTCGGCGATCATGCGGTGATCGTCGTCCAGATCGAAATTCATGCGCTCTCCCAGCGTTCGTTGCTGCCGGTCCTAGGCGGTTGGCGAGACGCGCGCCAGCGGTGTCGAGCAAGCTCCCATCGTCATACCGGACGTGTCCGGCATCCACAGCGCCACGTATCCGCAAGCCTTTGCTCCTGCGGGACACTAGACGCCGGAACGAGTCCAGGGTGACAAGCTGAGTTAGAGCCTCGCCCCGACGTAAAGTGCGCAACCGTTTCGCCGGTGGATCGTTGCCGTGGGACGGGAGATAAGAACCGGATTGCCGGACTCTCCCGCTCAAAGGGGCGTTGTTCTTGGTTTTTTCGGTTCGTCACTCCCGCCTGCTCCTGGCCACCGCCGGGTTCGCGTTGATCGCCGGGCAGGCGCAGGCCCAGATCCAGACGCCGGGCACCGCCCCGGCGCAGGGTCCCGACGCGCCGCGTGACACGCCGCCCGCCGCCGATCCGCAGGGTGATGCCCCGATCGTCCCCGATGCCGAGTTCGACAAGGCGCTGCCCCCGCTGTCGGGCGACATCAATGCGCCGCTGGAGCCGATGCCCGCCGACACCACGGCCCCCGCTACGACGCCCACCGTCGATGCCGCCGCGCAGCAACCGATCACCCCCGGCACCCTGCCGCCACCGCCACCCGTCGACCCCGCGCTCGCCCAGCCGCTCGAACCGCTGTCAACGTTCAACACCGAGCCACTGCGCTCGGTCGCCGACGTCAAGGGCGACGACGCGCCCGACATCCGTTACGCCAGCGAGGTGCGCGGGCTCGATCCACTTGGGCTGACCGACGAGTTCAACTCGCTGTCCGCGCTGCGCGAAGGCAAGGGCAAGGCCGACAATGCCACGCAGGTCGCGGCACGCGGGCGCGAGGACGAGCAACTCGCGGTACGGCTGATGAAGTCGCTCGGCTATTATGACGCGACCGCGATCTCGACGATCGAGACCGTCCCCGGCGGCGACCAGAAGATCAAGGCGATCGTCAGCGCGACACCGGGGCAGCAATACAAGCTCGGCACGATCACCGTGCAGGCGAACGCGACGACCCCGCCCGAGCTGGTCCGCCGCGAACTGCCGCTGCGCACCGGCGACCCGATCGAGGCGCTGCGTGTGCAGGGCGCGGAGGCGAACGTCAGCCTCAAGCTGCCGCAACAGGGCTATCCGTTCGTCAAGGTCGGCGAGCGCGACATCCTGCTCGACGAGCAGACCGCGCGCGGCGACTATACGCTGCCGGTCGACACTGGGCCGCGCTCGTCGTTCGGCGTGCTGCGCACCGAGGGCGAGCCGGTCTTCGACCTCAAGCATCTGAACGTCTTCCCGCGCTTCGATCAGGGCGAGCTTTACGACAATCGCAAGGCCGACGATCTGCGCGAGGCGCTGGTCGCGACCGGGCTGTTCAACGGCGTCGGGGTCGAGCCGGTGCGCACCGGCACGGTCCTGCCCGACGGCACCGAGCAGGTCGACTTGATGGTCCGCCAGAGCCGGGGTCCTGCCAAGAGCCTGTCGGGCGGCGCAGGTTTCCAGACCGGGCAGGGCGTCACGGTCGAGGGCACGTTCACCAACCGGAACCGCTTCCCGCCCGAGGGCGCGCTGATCCTCGGTGCGATCGCGGGCACGCAGCAACAGGGCTTGTCGGCGACCTTCCGCCGCCAGAACGCCGGCAAGCGCGACCGCACCGTGACAGTGGTCGCGAGCGCGCTGCGCGCCAATTACGACGCGTTCGAGGCGTTCACCGGCACGCTGTCGGGTCGGATCTCCTACGATTCGACGCCGATCTGGCAGAAGAAGTTCACCTACGCCTATGGGTTCGAACTGGTCGCGACGAACGAAAGCGTCTTCGACTTCGCCGAGAACGATCGCGTCCGCCGCACCTACGGCGTGCTCGCGCTACCGGGGCAGGTGCAGTTCGACACGTCGGACAATCTGCTCAACCCGACGCGCGGCTATCGCCTGAAGCTGAGCCTCAGCCCCGAAACGTCGGTGCAGGGCTCGGTGCGGCCCTACGGACGCAGCCTTGTCGAGGCGACCGCTTACTATCCCGTCTCCGACAGCCTTGTGATCGCCGGCCGCGTCCGCGCGGGCAGCATCTTCGGCATCGCCCGCGACGACATCGCGCCATCGCGGCGCTATTACGGCGGCGGCGGCGGATCGGTGCGCGGCTATGGCTTCCAGCGGCTTGGGCCGCTCGAACCCGAAAGCTCGCTGGTGCCGGGCGACAAGGACCGCGACGAGGTCAAGGACCTGCGTCCGATCGGCGGGCGCAGCCTCAACGAATTCTCGATCGAGGCGCGCTATCGCTTCGGCAACTTCGGGATCGTGCCGTTCATCGACGGCGGAAACACCTATGAGAGCACCCTGCCGAACGGCAGTGACCTGCGCTTCGGCGCGGGTATCGGTGGGCGCTTCTACACCAATTTCGGCCCGATGCGCGTCGACGTGGCGACGCCGCTCAATCCGCGACCCGGCGATGCCAAGGTCGCGCTCTACATTTCGATCGGGCAGGCGTTCTGATGACTGACGACACGCTGGCGCCGGGCGAGGGCACGACCGTGGTGGAGCGTCGGCCGCTCTGGCTGCGCATCCTGAAGTGGATCGGCATCGCGATCCTCGCGCTGCTGCTGCTGATCGTGGCGATCGTGCTGGGGATCAACACCGACCCCGGCCGGCGTTTCGTTGCGGACCAGATCGGCGGCTACACCACCGCCTCGGGGCTCAACATCAAGGTCGGGCGCGTCGACGGCTCGCTCTATGGCAAGATGCGGCTCAGCGACGTGCGCGTCAGCGATCCGAAGGGCGTGTTCCTCACCTCGCCACGGCTCGATGTCGACTGGCGTCCGTTCGCCTTCGCCAACAACCATGTCGACGTGCGGTCGGTGTCGAGCCAGCTCATCACCTTGCGGCGCAACCCCGAGTTGAAGCCCTCGACCGAGCCGACGGACCCGAACGCGCCACTGCTTCCCGATCTCGATATCGACATCAACCGCTTGCAGGTCGCCCGATTCGTCATGGAGCCGGCGGTGTCGGGCGCGCGGCACATCGCGCGCTTCGACGGGCAGGCGCATATCGCCGACCGCCGCGCACAATTGCAGGTCAATGCGGTCGCGCTGCGTGCGCCCGGCGTGGCAGGCGGCGACGTCGCGCGCGTGAAGATCGACGCGGTGCCCGACGACAATAAGCTCGACGTCGACGTGCGCCTCACCGCCCCGGCAGGCGGCATGGTCGCGCAGCTCGGTGGGCTGAAGGCGCCCTTGATCGCGACGGTCACTGGCCGCGGCAGCTGGGCGTCGTGGCAGGGCCGCGCGCTCGCCACACTCGGCGGCGGGCAGCTCGCCGACCTCGCGCTGACCGCGCGCAACGGCCATTTCGAAGTGCGCGGGCCGACGCGCCCCGGCCTCTATTTAGAAGGTCCGGTCGAGCGGCTGACCGCTCCGGCCTTGCAGGTCGCCGCCGACGTCACGCTCGGCGAGCGCAGCGCGGGCACGCGCATCAAGCTGACGTCGAACGCATTGGCGGTCGATGCGGGCGGGATGCTCGACCTCAAGAACAGCCGCTTCGGCAATTTCGCGGTCGATGCCAAATTGCTGACCCCCGGTGCGATCGCACCGAACGTCCGCGGGCGCGACGTGCTGGCGCGCGTCGTGCTGAACGGCGCGTTCGCGACGCCGACGGTGGACTATAAGGTCCGCGCCACCTCGCTCGGCTTCGGCGAGATGAGCGTCGAGAACCTCTATGCCGAGGGGCTGGCGCGCGTGAACAGCGACCGCATCCTCGTGCCGGTCCATGCCCGTGCCAAGCGGATCGCGGGGCTCAACCCGGCGCTCGGCGGGCTGACCACCAATGCGCGGATTGACGGCGATCTGGCGATCCAGATGCCGAACATCCTGTCGGACAATCTGCGCATCCGCTCTGATACGATCGACGCGACCGCGATCATCGCCGCCAATATGGCGACCGGCCGCTACACCGGCGGCTTGCAGGGACGCGTCAACAACTTCCGCGTCGACAGCGTCGGCATCCTCAACATCCAGACCGATGCCAAATTGGTCCCCGGCGCGCGTGGCGGGTTCGGGATCACCGGCCGCGTCGCGGTGCAGACCAAGCAATTGTTCAACGAGGGCGCCCGCAACTTCCTCGGCGGCAATGCCGTGCTCAGCACGCGCTTCGGCTATTCGCCCGAGGGTGTCGTCACCTTCCAGAGCCTGAAGATGAACGCGCCACAATTCCGCATCACGCGCGGGCAGGGGCGGTTCGATCCGGCGAGCGGCGCGCTGCTGGTGGATGCCGACGCCTATTCGACGCAATACGGCCCGTTGTTCGCGCGCGTCACCGGCTCGGCGACCGCACCGGTCGTGCGGCTGCGTGCGCCGCGGCCGGGAGTCGGGATCGGGCTCGCCAATCTCGACGCGCGCGTCGTCGGACGCGGCGGGTCGTATCAGGTCAATGCGACCGGCGGCACCAATTACGGGCCGTTCACCGCCGACGTGCTGGTGACGCCGGGCAAGCAGCTTGCGGTCGACATCCGGCGCGTGCTGTTCGCGGGCGTCCAGTTCGCGGGCCGTGTCGTCCAGACCGCCGCCGGCCCGTTCGCCGGTCAGGTGCGCTTCAACGGTCAGGGGCTGAACGGCCTCGCGACGCTGGGCGCCGAGGGCAAGTATCAGCGCGCCAGCGTCAACGCGCGCGCCTTGGCGGCGAAGATCCCGGGCGCGGTCGATTTCACGATCGGGCGCGCGCTCATCAACGCCGATATCGTGCTCTACGACAAGCCGCAGGTCCGTGCCGACGCGCAGATCGCCGACATGCGCTATGGCGCGACGGTGATCGAGGCCGGGCGCGTGCGCGTGAACTATGCCAATGGCTCGGGCACCGCGGAGGCGCTGCTGACGGGGTCGAACAGCGTACCGTTCCGCCTCGCCGCCAATGCGCAGCTGTCGCCCTCGCAATATCTGGTCGCGCTGCAAGGTGCGGCCAATGGCGTCAACTTCCGCACCGCTTCCCCGGCCCGCATCGTTCCTGACGGCAAGGGTTACCGCCTCGATCCGGCACGGCTCGACTTCGACAAGGGCTCGATGCGGCTGGCCGGCAAGTTCGGCGGCGGCGCGACCTCGGCGCAGATGCGGCTCGACCGGCTCGACCTCGCCTTGCTCAACGCGCTCGTCCCCAATCTCGGGCTCGGCGGCCAGGCAACCGGCAGCGTCGACTATGTGCAGGAGGCCGGACAGGCGTTCCCGCGCGCCGATGCGCGCATCAACATCGCCAACTTCACCCGCTCCAGCCTGACCTCGGTGTCCGAACCGGTCGACGTCGTCTTCCAGGGCCGACTGACCAGCGCGGCGGGTGAGGGGCGTGCGCTCATCAAGCGCGGCGGCACCCCGGTCGGACGCATGGTCGCGACGCTGACGCCGAGCGGCAGCGGCAGCTGGACGACCCGGCTGATGCAGGGGCCGCTGTCGGGCGGGATCCGCTACAACGGGCCGTCGGGCGTGCTGTTCAGCCTCGCCGGGCTCGCCGAGCAGCAATTGTCGGGGCCGATCGCGATCGCGGCGGACTTCGGCGGAACGGTCGGCGCGCCGCGCATCAACGGCCTGATCCGTGCCGACAATCTGACCTACACGAACGAGACCTATGGCACGCGCCTGACCAACATGCGGATCGGCGCGCGCTTCAACAACGACCGGCTTGAGCTGTCGCAGCTTCAGGCGAAGGCCGGCGACGGCACCGTGCAGGCGCAGGGCAATGTCAGCCTCGCGGCGGCGCAGGGCTTCCCGCTCGACGTGCGGGTGGCGCTGCGCAATGCGCGGCTGGCGAAGTCCGACGCGCTTGGGGCGACCGCGACCGGCGACATCCGCATCCAGAACAATGCGAATGGCGGGTTGATCTCGGGCGACATCCTCGTGCCCAACGCGCGCTACGAGATCATCCGGCAAGGTTCTGCCGAGGTGCCCGAACTGACCGGCATCCGCCGCAAGAGCGATGCGGTGCGGCCGGCGCGTTCGACCGATCGCCCGGCGGCGCCGGCGGTGGGGCTATTCAAGCTCGACCTGCGCGTCCACGCCGACAACCAGTTGTTCGTCTCCGGCATGGGGCTGGAAAGCGAATGGTCGATGGACCTGCGGATCGGCGGCACCAGTGCGGCGCCGACGGTCGGCGGCGGGCTCGATCTGGTGCGCGGCACCTATTCGTTCGCGGGCAAGCGCTTCGACGTGTCGCGCGGGCAGGTACGCTTCCGCGGCGGCGCGGCGCTCACCGATCCGGACATCAACATCCTCGCGACCACCAGCAACGATGGCGTGACGTTCAACATCAACATTACCGGCACCGGGCAGCGTCCGCAGATCGCCTTCACCTCCACCCCGTCGCTGCCGCAGGACGAGGTGCTCAGCCGCCTGCTCTTCGGCACCAACCCGGAGAATCTGTCGGCGACCGAGGCGCTGCAACTCGCCTCCGCGCTCAACTCGCTGCGCGGGTCGGGCGGCGGGCTCAACCCGCTCGGCAAGTTGCGCTCGGCGACCGGGTTCGACCGGCTGCGCATCTTGGGCGCGGACGAGGCGAGTGGCCGCGGTTCTGCCTTGGCGGCAGGTAAGTATCTGACGAACGATATCTATATTGAGATCGTCACCGACGCCCGCGGCTTCACCGCCACCCAGCTGACGATCGCGCTGACCAAGTCGATCAGCCTGTTGTCGCAGGCGGGATCGTTCGGCGGATCGAACGTCCAGCTCCGCTACTCACGCGACTGGTAAGGACCGTCTTGGTCGTCCCGGGTCTGACCCGGGACGAGCAGGCTAGTTTGGCCACGCCTCGCCATGGACGAGGATATTCTCGCTGATCAGGGGCCTCTGCAAAAGTCCGGGAAACAGGTCCACCCGAGCGTGTGCTCCTGCGAGCGCAGGAGCCTAGGGCAATGCAGAACGACGCCTGACAGGACGTGAAAGTCAGGGCTCCTGCATTCGCAGGAGCGCGACAAGAACCTCCGCAGAGATTTCGCGTGTCACGCTGATGATTGCTGTCGGGAAACCGCACGCCGGCCACCTGCGACCAGCCGTCCCGCTACTTCATCGGGAGCGATGTGCCCCCTCTATCGCTGGTTCGGCGATCCGGCCGGAGCCGGATCGCCGCTGGAAATTACCAGGGCTTGACGACGAGACCGACGGCAAGCGCGATGATGAAAGCGAGCATGGGTTTCTCTCCCTTATGTGTCCCCCCGAAGGGTGACTTGTACTTAAGAGATCGTTAGGCATGGCTCAATGGCGTTAACCCTTTATTCACCAACAGGAACCACCACTTAAGTCATTCTTCAAGAGTGGGTCCTACCAACGGCAAGGACATGGCCAGCCTGTTCCATCTTGCCCCGCTTACGCCGCCCGACGGCGAGATCGTGCTTCCGGCGCGGCGGCAGGGACGCGCCCTAATTAAATTGATGAATTTCAATGTGTTACGACGTGACATCGGCGTAGCAGGCGTGCGGCGGCTGGTCGATGTGCTGGCCTCACGGCTAGCACAGACGGTCCCGGAGGGGGCGTATCGCAGTCCGGACGCGACGTGATCGAGGTCGATTTCACCTCCTCCGCTCCCGACGCCTTGACGAAAATCATCGCCGATTGTCGCGCCGCCTGTGCCGCACCGGTGCAGATCGACGAATTTTTTGCGCGCCCAAATTGTTGATATCGGGTGCGATCGGCGCGGCCGATGCCGATTCGGCGCTGTTGATCGAACAGGCCGAGGCGGCGCTTGCGGAGGCCGAGCAGGCGGCGACATCGCCCACGCGACAGGCCGGTGGCGTCGAGGATATCGTCGTCGCCGGGCTCGAGGGCGCGCTCGATCGAGGCGAGATGGTGCTCCATTATCAGCCGAAGGTGCATATCCGTCGGCAAGCGATCGATTGCGTCGAGGCGTTGGTCCGGTGGCAGCATCCGGAACGCGGGCTGGTGCTGCCGGGCGATTTCATCCCGGCGACCGAGCGCGCACAACGCATGGAGCGGCTGACTTTATGGACGATCGCACAGGCGATCGCCGATCAGCGCGCCCTCCGCGCGCAGGGGCATGACCTGCGCATCTTCATCAACATGTCGGGCCATCTGCTCGCCGATGCCGAGTTCGTGCGGCTGGCCTGTGCGGCGATCACCGCCGCGCCCGACGCACGGCTCGGGTTCGAGGTTACCGAGACCTCGGTGATCCGCGATCCCAATGGGGCGATCGCGCACCTGCGCGAATTCGATCGCATCGGGGTGCGCATCTCGATCGACGATTATGGCGCGGGCCTGTCGAGCCTCGCCTATCTCAAGCAGCTCCCGGCGTGCGAGCTGAAGATCGACAAGCTCTTCGTCACCCAGCTCACCAGCTCGAACCGCGATCCGCTGATCGTGCGTTCGACGATCGACCTCGCCCATGCGCTCGACATGGAAGTGGTTGCCGAGGGGGTCGAGACGCAGGCGGCGCTGGCGCTGCTGTCGGTGATGGGGTGCGACATGGCGCAGGGCTATTTCATCAGCCCGCCGCTCGCCCCCGCGCCGCTCGCGGCGTTCCTCGCCGCGGAACAGCATCGTCAGGCGACGCAGGACGTGCGCGGATCGTTCACGCGCCGCGCCGCCGGATGGAAGCGCGGATGATGCGCACGGTGCGGATCGCGCTCGGCGCCATCCTCGTCGCACTGCTGGCCGGAAACACGCCCGCCGCTGCCACCCCGGCAGATGCCGCGGCGATCGAACAGCGGATGGCGAGCGATCCCGAAGCGGCGCTGGCGATGGCGCAGAAGGCGCGTGCGCGACTGTCGCCGACGATGCTGCGCTCGGCAGACGGTGCGGCCTTGCTATGGCTGGCCGGGGAGGCGCAGGTTCGCGTCGGTGACCCTCGCGGCGGGTTGCGCACGCTCGAACAGGCGCGCGAGATCGCCACCCGCGTCCCGACGCCCGCGCGATTGCTCGCCGACATCACCCTGTCGCAGGGGAGCGCGCTGACCGATGCCGGGCAGGTCGCCGACGCGCTGACGACGTTGCAGCGCGCGCACCGCATGTTCGTCGCGCTGCACGATCTCCGCAGCCAGTCGCGCGCGCTGATCCTCGTCGCGTTGCTTTATGCCAGCGCGCAGGATCATCTGACCGCGCTGCGCTATTTCGATCAGGTCGAGGATGGCCATCCCACCGATCTGGGGCTGGCGATGGCGGTCGACAGCGGGCGCGGCAACGCCTTGCTCGCGCTCGGACGCTTTACGGAGGCGCAAGGCGAGTTCCGGGAGGCACTGGCCGCAGCGCGCAGCCTGCGCAGCGGGCCGGTGATCGCGCAATCGCTCGGTGACCTGTCGCTGGCGCAAATGCGCAGCGGCGATCTCGCTGGTGCGGCGCGTAGCGTCGAAGCGGCATTGGCGGTGGCGCGCCGCCCGGACGCCTCGGTCATTCGGCCGCAATTGCTGGCCGCTGCGGCAGATGTGGCGCTGCGCCGCGGCGACCTCGCCCGCGCGCGTCGGCTCGTCGAAGAACGTTTCCAGGCGGTCGATCTGACGCATACGACCCTGACCGATCGCCATGCGCACGACGTCGCCTATCGCACCTTCGTCGCCAACGGCGATCCGGCGGCGGCGCTGCCGCATCTGGCCGCCGTCCAGCGGCTCGACGCACAGGCGACCGAGATCGCCCGCTCCACCAGCGCGGCGCTTGCCGCCGGGCGCTTCGACTATGCCAATCAGGAATTGCGGATCACCCGACTGAAGGCGGCGGGATTGGCGCGCACGATCGCCTACCAGCGCGCCACCGCGCGGTCGGAGCGGTTGATCCTGTACGGTGTCGCCGGCGCGACGTTGCTGGTGATCGCCATGCTCGCGACCGGGCTCGCGCTGATCGGGCGCAGCCGCAACCGCGAGCGCGACGCCAACCGCGATCTGGCGGCGAGCAACGCGCAGTTGGAAAAGCTCTCGCAGGCCAAGACCGAGTTCCTCGCCACCACCAGCCACGAGATCCGCACGCCGCTCAACGGCATCCTCGGCATGACGCAGGTGATGATCGCCGACAAGTCGCTCGACGCGACGGTCCGCGAGCGGCTCAACGTCGTCCATGCCGCCGGGCAGACGATGCGGGCATTGGTCGACGACATCCTCGACATGGCGAAGATCGAGACCGGGCGACTGACGCTGGAGAGCGCCCCGTTCGACCTTCATGCGACGATCGACGATGCGGCCCGGTTGTGGCGCGATCCCGCGCTGGCGAAAGGCTTGCGGTTCGAGGTCGACACGGTCGACGCGCCGCACTGGATCGTCGGCGATGCGGCCCGCTTGCGGCAGATCGTCTTCAACCTGCTGTCGAACGCGGTCAAGTTCACCGAAAGCGGGCTCGTCTCGCTGCGTGTCGCGTCGGCACAAGGACGTTTGCTCGTCAGCGTCACCGATCACGGCATCGGCATGGACGGCGCGACGCAGCGGATCATCTTCGAATCGTTCCGCCAGGCCGATGCCAGCACCACGCGCCGCTTCGGTGGCACCGGGCTGGGGCTGTCGATCTGCCGCAATCTCGCGCGCGCGATGGGCGGTGACGTGACGGTGGAGAGCCAGCTTGGGGAGGGCTCACGCTTCACGCTCGATCTGCCGCTGGTCGCCGCCGACGCCCCTGCCGAGGTCGTCACATCTGGCGGCCTGCTGATCGTCGAGCGCCAGCCGATCGCGCGCGCGATGCTGCGGTCGTTGTTCGCCGCCCACCCGGTCGTCACCTTCTGCGATGCCGATGACGCGCTGGCGCGCGTTGCCGAGGTGCGTCCGCAGGTGGTGCTGATCGACGCCGGCACCTTCGGCCGCGTACCCGCCGACCTCGCCGCGCTGGTCGACGCCGCGGACGGTGCGCGGGTCGCGTTGCTCGGCCCCAAGCTGACCGACGAGGAGCGTTACGAGCTGTATCGCTCTGGCATCACAAATGTTATCGAAAAGCCTGTTCCCAAACAGGTGTTGGTGGACGCTATAGGTGCCATGCTCAGGCACCCTGTCAGGGATGCCGCGTAACGGGTATGAACGGTCGGCGCATTCGCCACCGTGCATCAGCTAGGAAGATTGAAATGGCGGCGATGACGGTGCTGTTCATCGAGGATGACAGGATGAACCGTCGGGTCGTGCGCGACATGCTGGACGTCGCCGATGTCGAGATGGTCGAGGCCGAGAGTGCCGAGATCGGCCTGGCGCTGATCGACGAGCATGATTTCGCGATCGCGCTGATCGACTTGCGGATGCCGGGCATGGACGGGCTTACCGCGATCGGCCACATCCGCGCCCGCACCGACGCCAAGGCGCGGCTGCCGATCATCGTCGTCACCGCCGACACCGCGGTCGACCTGCGCCAGCGCTGCGTCGCGGCCGGCGCGAACGACGTGATCTTCAAGCCGGTGGCGATGGACGAGTTGTTCGACGCAATGGGCCGCCTGCTCGCCGAAGACGGCGACGCCGCGCTGATCTGATCGCGCTCCCATCCCGGACATGATCCGGGATACGCTTGCTGCCTCTTACGCCTGCGGCCGCAGCGCAGCCGCCAGCGACGCCCCCGCACTGCCGCGCCGCGCCGGCTTGGGCTGATCGGGGAGGGTGACCAGCCGGTCAGAAAGATCATGTCGAATCGCTCCTCCGTCCGCCCGTCCGGCGCCGCCCGCGCCGCGAACGCCGCCGCCGCGCGCGCCAGCACGTCGCGGCGCAACGGATGACGCGTGGCGAGCACGTTGGCCGCCGCCATCCCGCGCAGATCGTCGAGCAACCGCCCGAACGAACCATACCGCACGGTCAGCGTCTCGCTGTCGGCGACCGGCAGCGTCAGTCCGGCGCGCACCAAAAGGTCGCCGGCCGAGCGAAGGTCGACCTGCGGATGCAGCCGCGCCACCGGACGCTCGCCCTCGGCCTCGCGCAACACCGCGCGCAGCGTCGAGAGGCTGTTCCCGCCGACGAACGCGCCCAGGAACAGGCCGTCCGGCCGCAAGGTCCGCCGGATCAAGGTCAGCGCGCCGGGCAGGTCGCCGACGCTGTCGAGCGTCCCCGCCGCGACCACCAGGTCGAACGCGCCGTCCGCGAACGGCAGTCGATCCTCGTCGCCCTGCACCCCGCCCGCAGACCGCGCGAACGCAAAGCCCGGATCGAACCGCGCGACCCGTGATCCTGCGGGCGGCACGAAGGACGCATCGAAACAGCCGAGATCGAGCACATCGGTAAATTCGCGCTTCACCGCGCCCAACCGGTCGACGATCCCCTCGACCATCGCGGCGCGCAGAAAATCGTGGTCGGCGTAGCCGCTTGCGGCGCGGTCGCGACGAAGACGGCGCGCGGTGCGGTCGAAGATGTCGGGGGAGACCATGATGCCGGCGGCTTGTGCCCGTTCGCGGCGCGCGCCACAAGGTCGGGCGTGCCGCCCCGTCTGCTCGCCCTCGGCCTACTCGATCTTGTCCTGCCGCCGCGCTGCCCCGGCTGCGGCGCGACCGTCGCAGGGCAGGGGCGCTTCTGCGCATCCTGTTGGTCGAGCCTGCGCTTCCTCGGTCCGCCCTGGTGCGCAGGCTGCAACGTGCCGTTCGCGTTCGATCGCGGCGAGGATGCGTTGTGCGCCACCTGTCTCGCCGATCCGCCCGCCCATGCCGGTGTCCGCGCGGCGGTCGGCTATGGCGATGTCGCGCGCACCGTCGTCTTGCGGCTCAAGTACGGCGGCCGCCCCTTCTACGCCGCGACGATGGCGGCGCTGATGCTACGCCATCTGCCCCCGGAGGCGGCGCGGCTGATCCCGGTCCCGCTGCATCGCCGCCGGTTATGGTCCCGCGGCTACAATCAGGCGGCACTGATCGCGACGGCTTTGGGCACGCGCGCGAACCTGCCCGTCGACGTGCACGCGCTGCAACGCCATCGCGCGACCCCACCGCTCCGCGACCGGTCCGCGCGCGAGCGGCGCGCGACGGTCGCGGGAGCATTTCGTGTGACTGCGCGTGGCCGGGAGGCGGTGCGCGGCGCGTCGCTGGTGCTCGTCGACGACGTCTATACCAGCGGCGCGACCGCCGAGGCGTGCGTGAAGGCGCTGCGTCGCGCCGGGGCGGCGTCGGTCACGATCCTCGCCTGGGCGCGCGTGCTCGACGGCGCAAGCGATTGACAGCCGGGGTCGTCGCTCACACCTAGGGGCGATGGCACAGGTCGAGATCTACACCAAAGCATTCTGTCCTTATTGCGCGCGCGCGATGAACCTGCTGGCGTCGAAGGACGTCGCGGCGGAAGAGACGGACATCGGCATGAACACCGCCAAGCGCGGCGAGATGATCGAGCGCGCCGGTGGCCGCACCACCGTTCCGCAGATTTTCATCGACGGCACGCACGTCGGCGGCTCCGACGACCTCGCCGCGCTGGAGCGTGCGGGCAAGCTCGACGCGCTGCTCGGCCGCTGACGATGCGATGATCGTCTTCGATCTGCGGTGCGCGCGCGAAGGCCATGTGTTCGAGGCATGGTTCGCGTCGTCGGCCGCCTATGACGACCAGCGTGCGCGCGGGTTGCTGGCGTGCCCGTCGTGCGGCGCGGCGGAGATCGACAAGGCGGTGATGGCGCCCAATGTCGCGCCGAAGGGCAATCGCGGCGTCGCGCCCGCCGAGGCCAAGGCGTTGCTCGCCAAGATCGCAGAGGCGCAACGTTGCGCGCTGTCGGGATCGCGCTGGGTCGGCGGCGACTTCGCCGCCGAGGCGCGCGCGATGCACGTCGGCGACAAGCCCGACGCGCCGATCCACGGCCAGGCCAGCCTCGCGGAGGCGAAGCAACTCGCCGAGGAAGGCGTCCCGATCGCACCGCTTCCGCTGCCGGTGACACCGCCGGAGACGGTGAACTAGCGAGTTTCCGCCGTCATTCCCGCGAAGGTGGGAATCCAGAACCTCTGACGGCGCGACTCTTGCGATAACCTGCGCGTCTGGATTCCCGCCTTCGCGGGAAGGACGGCGGCGGGCTCAGTCCGCCGCCACCACCCGTTCGTGCAGCAACAATCCGCCGTCCTCCGCGACCTCTACCGACAGCGCCCCATAATCCTCGATGCTGCGATGCGCCGTCTCCAGCGGCGCATGATGCGTCGCGGTGACGACCATCACGTCCGCGCCCGCTGCCTCGCCCGCCGCGATCCCGGCTGGCGCATCTTCCCACACCAGACAGTCGCTTGCCGCCACGCCCAGCCGCTCGGCGGCGAGCAGGAAGCAGTCGGGCGCGGGCTTGCCGCGCTCGATGTCGTCGGCCGTCACCATCACCGCCGGTGCTGCCAGGCCGGCTGCGCGCAATCGCACTTCGGCCAGGGAACGCGGCGCGGACGTGACGATCGCCCAGCGTTCCGCCGGCAGGGCGCGCGTGAACGCCGCCGCACCGGGGATCTCGACCACATCGGCGACATCGTCGATCTCGGCCTGCAACAATGCCTCGAACTCTGCCTGCGGATCGACGCCCGGCGGCGCGAAGCGGCGGATCGTCTCGATGGCGCGGACGCCGTGCATCACCGCCATCAGCGCGTCGACGTCGATCGCGTGCTTTTCCGCCCAAGCCGTCCAGGCACGGATCGCCGAGGGGATGCTGTTGATCAGCGTCCCGTCCATGTCGAACAGGAAGGCGGCGTAGCGGCGGGTCATGCGCGGTTCGCCGCGGAGAGCACCGCGCGGACGCTGGCGGTGGCGATGTCGCTGTCGATCCCGACGCCCCACACGGTCCGTCCATCGCCGGTCTGGCATTCGAGATAGGCGACCGCCTGCGCCGTCGCGCCATGGCCGATCGCATGTTCGCTATAGTCGACGACGTCCAGATCGGGGCCGGTGCTGTCGGCCAGCGCCGCGATCACGCCCGAGATCAAGCCGTTGCCGCGCCCCGACAGCGAGCGTTCCTCACCGTCGATCGCGACCCGTCCGACGAACACGCGCTCTCCGGTCGCGCCGGTTTCCTCATAGTCGCGCAGCACGAACCGGTCGCCGTCGCCCGGCAGATACGCCGTCTCGAACGCACCCCAGATGTCGGCGGCGTTCAGCTCGCGGCTGCTCTCGTCGGCCAGCGCCTGCACGTGGCGGCTGAAGTCGGCCTGCATCCGCTTGGGCAGCTTCAGCCCCTTGTCCTGCTCCAGCACCCAGGCAACACCGCCCTTGCCGCTTTGCGAGTTGACGCGGATCACCGCCTCGTAACTGCGGCCCAGATCGGCGGGATCGATCGGCAAGTACGGGACCTCCCACAAGGTATCGTTGCGCGCGGCCTGTGCGGCAAAGCCCTTCTTGATCGCGTCCTGATGGCTGCCCGAAAAAGCGGTGAAAACCAGATCGCCCGCATAGGGCGTGCGCGGATGCACCGGGATGTTCGTCGCATATTCGACCGTCTTCACGATCTCGTCAATGTTCGACAGGTCGAGCTGCGGGTCGGTCCCTTGCGTGTACATGTTGAGCGCCACGGTTACGAGATCGCAATTGCCGGTCCGCTCGCCATTGCCGAGCAGGCATCCCTCGACGCGGTCTGCGCCCGCCATCAACCCCAGTTCCGCTGCCGCGACCCCGGTGCCACGATCGTTGTGCGTGTGGAGCGAGATCACCACCGCGTCGCGGTTGGGGATGTTGCGCCCGAACCATTCGATCTGGTCGGCATAGACGTTCGGCGTCGCGCATTCGACCGTCGCGGGCAGGTTGAGGATGATCGGCGACTCCACAGTGGGGCGCAGCACCTCCATCACCGCCGCGCAAACCTCGACCGAGAAATCCAGCTCGGCGGTCGAGAAGGTTTCCGGCGAGTATTCGAACTGCCAGCGCGTGTTCGGGCGCTTGGCCGCTTCGTCGCGCAGCACCTTCGCCCCATCCACCGCGATCTTCCTCACCTCGTCCCGCGTCATCCCGAACACGATCTTGCGCCATGCCGGGCTGACCGCATTATAGACGTGGACGATCGCGGTCTTCGCGCCCTCCAGGCTTTCGAAGCTGCGCTCGATCAGATCGCGCCGCGATTGCGTCAGCACCTGGATGGAGACATCGTCGGGAACGCGCCCATCGCGGACCAATCCGCTGATGAAGTCGAATTCGGTCGCGCCCGCGCTGGGGAAGCCGACCTCGATCTCCTTCAATCCCACCTTCACCAGCAGGTCGAAGAAGCGCGTCTTCTTCTCGGCATCCATCGGATCGATCAGCGCCTGATTGCCGTCGCGCAGGTCGGTCGACAGCCAGCGCGGGGCACGCGCGATCGTGGTCGACGGCCAGCGTCGATCGGGCAGGTCGATGGTCGGAAACGGACGATATTTCTGGCTAGGATCGCGCAACATCACGGGCTCTCTTGTGCAGGAGCATCAGGGAAGGTCGGAAAAGCCCTTAGGCGCGTCGCGCGTGCGATGCACGCGTCGGAGTGTCCGCGCCTAAGGGCGCGTAAGTCGCAGAAGGAGGGCCGGACGGCGCGTCATCGTTGCCGTGCCTAGCCCGCGACAATGCCCACTGTCCAGTGCGGCGGTCCGGTTGAGGAAAAGCAAGACTTCACGGTCATTAACGGCGGTTACAGGAGTTTGTATGTTGCAGATCGTCTATATCAGCACGGCAACGGGCGCGGTCGACACCGCCGCGATCCTCGCCACGTCGCGTCGTAACAACACGCGCGATGGCTTGACCGGCCTCCTCTACACCAATGGCAAGCGCTTCCTGCAGGTGCTCGAGGGCGAAACGGCGAATGTCGAGCGGGCGCTGGCGCGGATCGACGCCGATTCACGGCATCGTGCGATGGTGGTGCTTTCGTCGCGCGACGTGTCTGCACGTGAATTCGGGGCCTGGGCGATGGCCGAACGCGTCGCGGGCGACGATGCCGACGCCTTCGTGGCGCGCGTCCGTGCGCTGGTCGCGCAGGCGTCGCCTTCGGTCCGCGCAACCTTCGACGGCTTCGTCCAGCTCCACCGCGCGGCCTGAGATCATCGCTTGCCCGCCGCTCGGCAGGGCGTAATAATTTTCCCCGAAAAACAAGGGGGAGGGTGACGATGCGAACGATCATCATGGCTGCGGCGATCGCGACGGCCGCCGCAAGCGCAGCAGCGGCGGCGCAGACGGGCGACTATGGACCGGCGTTGCGCCGGATGCTGACCGAGACGGCGGGTGGGCGCTGCCCCGACGATCTGATGGCCGAGCCGCTGCTGTCGGCATGTCGCGCGCAATTGCCGCAGATGCAGCCCGGCCTGACGGCGCTCGGCGCGATCGGCGACCTGTCGTTCATCAAGGCCGAAGGTGACGGCGATACGCGCGTCGAAACCTATGCGGTCAAGTTCGCGGGCGGAAAGACCGCGATCTGGAGCATCGGCCACCGCAAGGACGGCAAGTTCGGCGCGGCCTACTCGCTCGGGCAGTGAGGCCCGGCCCCGCGCGTCGCGGGGCCGGGAACATGGTCAGGCGGTGAACGCCGCCTGCACCGTCAGCTTGACGTTGTCGGACACCACCGGCGCGGCATAGCCGAGCCCGAAGTCGCTGCGCTTGATCGTGCCGGTGCCGGTGAAGCCGAAGTTGACCTTCTTGCTCATCGGGTTGGAGCCCGCACCGACGAAGGAGACATCAAGCGCGACCGGCTTGGTGACGCCCTTGATCGTCAGATTGCCCTTCAGCGTCGCGCGGTTTGGCCCACGCGCCGTCACCGAGGTCGAGACGAAGCGCGCTGTCGGGTTGGCCGCAGCGTCGAAGAAATCCCCCGACTTGAGGTGCTTGGCAAACTGCGCCGAGGTCGTCGACAGTTCGTCGATCGCGAAGGTCACGTCGACCTTGGTCGCGGCCGGCTTTTTCGGGTCGATCGTGATCGAGCCGCCCTGCGCGCCGAACTGGCCCTGCAGCATCGAGAAGCCCATGTGGTTGACCTCCCACGTCACCTGCGTGTGCGCGGGGTCGACCTGATAAGTGCCGGCGGCGACGCGCGCCGCCTGCGGCTGGCCGGGCTGCTGCTGGGTGGTCGCGAGCTGTGCGACGGCGGGAACCGCGAGCGTCGTGGCGAGAACGGCGGCGATGATCGGACGCATGTTATTGATCCTCCTGTTGTACTTGTCGTTGCACCACAGTTTCGCGTCGTTGCGAAGACGCTGCGCGCGAAACGGATCATTTCGCGGCCGGTCGCTATTGGCCTTCCGGTTCCGGTCCGTCCTCCGGACCGCCGGTCGGCACGATGTCGAAGCGGATCCGCACCCACGCGCCGATCAACTCGGTCCCGCCCTTGCGCGGCGGCCGCACGAGGAACTGCCACGCCGCCTGCCGCAGCGCGCGCCCGATCCCGGAACCCGGCGACTCGCCCAGTTCGCGGCAATCCTCGACATGGAAGCGCGGCGCGGTCCGGCACGCCACCATGCCCCAGCCGGTCTTGCCGCGGGGCATGTACGGCTGGGTCTCGGCGGGGCGCGGGCGGCGATACCATTCGGCGGCGTAGAGCGGCTCGCCGCCCGGCCCCAGGCCGACCGTCTGCGTGTCGTCGCCGCGCCCGCTGTCACCACGCCCGCTCGCGGACGGACCGGCGGTGCCCTTGATCGTCCCGATGTCCGAGGCGGCGAAGTCGACGTGGTTGAGGATCATCACGCCGGGCAGGTGCAGCGGCTGTTCGGGAAGTGGTGGCGCCGGCACCGGGCGCGGCGTGACGACGCGCGGCGGGGTGATTTCGCTGCGGGTCGGCGCCGCCTGCTGGCGCTGCGCCTTCTGCGTCTCGGATTTCTGTTGCTTGGCGCCCTCGTTGCGCACGTCGAAGCTGACCAGCCGCCGCCCGTCGCCGAAGTCGCCGTGCACGACCCCGCCCATGGTCAGCAACGCGAGGATGATCGCGATCGCGATGCCGATCGCCAGCAGCACCGACACGACGCGGCTGCCCGTGTCTTGACGGGTCCGGTACGACGAAGCTCGGTACGTCGCCGTCCGCATGAGCGCGCGAGTACAGGAGCCGGCCGCAGGCGGCAATCGGGTTCCGGGTTACAAAGCGGTTAGGTGGGGCAGGGGGCTGACGCGGAGATCGTCATTCCCGCGGAGGGCGGAGATCAAGACTTAGGTGGCGGGATGAGCCCATGCCGAAATCGTCATCCCCGCGGAGGGCGGGGATCCAGACTTAGGTCGGGGGTGAGCCAACGCCGAAATCGTCATCCCCGCGGAGGCGGAGATCCAGACGCGCGGGTTCTCGTAAAGGCCGCTACGTCAAAGGTTCTGGATTCCCGCCTGCGCGGGAATGACGAAGGGACTAGGGGAAGGGCGGGGGCATCGCGTCCCACCCGCCGGCCCGTCGGACCCGGCAAAGCCGGGCCCTATGGGCCGGCTCTGCCGTGCCGGCCGAGCTTGGGCGAGCGAGGACGCAGCCTTGCTGCGACTTGCCGCCCTTCGCTTAGTTCTTGTCCTTGTCCACCAGCTTGTTCGCGCCGATCCACGGCATCATCGCGCGCAGCTCCGCACCGGTCTTCTCGATCTGATGCGCCGCCGCCGCCTTGCGCGCCGCCTTCAGCTCGGGCTGCCCCGCACGGTTGTCGAGCACGAAGTTCTTCACGAAACGCCCCGACTGAATGTCGGCCAGCACGCGCTTCATTTCCTTCTTCGTCTCGTCGGTGATGATCCGCGGACCCGTGACGATGTCGCCATATTCGGCGGTGTTCGAGATCGAGTAGCGCATGTTCGCGATCCCGCCCTCGTACAGCAGGTCGACGATCAGCTTCGTCTCGTGCAGGCATTCGAAATACGCCATTTCCGGCGCATAGCCGGCCTCGACCAGCGTCTCGAACCCGGCCTGGATCAGATGGGTCACGCCGCCGCACAGCACCGCCTGCTCGCCGAACAGGTCGGTCTCGCACTCTTCCTTGAAGTTCGTCTCGATGATGCCCGAGCGACCGCCGCCGACGCCGCTTGCATAGGCCAGCGCCACGTCATGCGCATTGCCGCTCGCGTCCTGGTGGATCGCGATCAGGCATGGCACGCCGCCGCCGCGCACGTACTCGCTGCGCACGGTGTGGCCGGGGCCCTTCGGCGCGATCATGATGACGTCGATGTCCGCCGGCGGCTCGATCAGCCCGAAGTGGACGTTCAGCCCGTGCGCGAACGCCAGCGCGCTGCCCGGCTTCATCCGGCCCTTGATGTCGTCCTCATAGATCGCGGCCTGATGCTCGTCGGGGGCGAGGATCATCAGGATGTCGGCCCATGCCGCGGCATCCTTGGTGCTCATCACCTTGAAGCCCGCACCCTCGGCCTTCTTCGCGGTCGCCGAACCCTCGCGCAGCGCGATCGCGACCTCGGCGATGCCGGAGTCGCGCAGGTTCTGCGCATGGGCGTGGCCCTGCGAGCCATAACCGACGATGGCGATCTTCTTGCCGGTGATGAGATTCAGATCGGCGTCGCGATCGTAATAGACCTTCATGATATTCTACTCCCTTCTTCGTCGCCCCGGCCTTGCTCCGGGGTCCCGCTTTTCGCCAGCGTGGCAGAAGAAGCGGGACCCCGGATCAAGTCCGGGGTGACGTGGTGTTGATGAAAAAACGAAAACTCAGGCCGCGTCCTTGCCGCGGGCGATCGCGACCACGCCGGTGCGCGCGACCTCGATCAGGCCGACCTCTCCCATCAGCTCGACGAACTTGTCGATTTTCTCGATCCCGCCCGTCACTTCGAACACGAAGCTGCTGGTCGTCGCATCGACCACGCGCGCGCGATAGACCTCGGCGAGCCGCAGCGCCTCGATCCGGTGGTCGCCGGTGCCGCGCACCTTGACCAGCGCCAGCTCGCGCTCGACGTGATCGCCCTCGGCGGTCAGGTCGTGCACGCGGTGGACGGGCACCAGCCGGTCGAGCTGCGCGACGATCTGCTCCAGCGTCGCCGGGCTGGCGCTGGTAACGATCGTGATGCGGCTGACCGCCTTGTCGGCGGTGATCTCGCTGACCGTCAGGCTCTCGATATTATAGCCGCGCGCGGTGAACAGCCCGGCGATCCGCGCCAGGATGCCCGGCTCGTTGTCGACGATCACCGCCAGCGTGTGGCGTTCGGCTTTCTCTTCACGGATATGCATTCGTCGTCCTTCTCCCCTCCCTTTCAAGGGAGGGGGCGGGGTGGGTGGCGTCCTGGGGATGTACGGAGGGCGAGGCGCACCAGGCGCCGTATCGCGAGCACTCCACCCACCCCCAGCCCCTCCCTTGAAAGGGAGGGGAGTGGAAGGATCAAACCAGCGCCTTGGCCTCGTCGTCCATCGTCCCGCTGACCTCGTTGGCCTGCAGGATCATGTCGGTATGCGCCGCGCCGCTCGGGATCATCGGGAAGCAATTGGCGAGCTTGGCCACCATGCAATCCACCATCACCGGTCCATCATGCGCGAGCATGTCCGCGATCCCGGCCTCCAGTTGGTCGGACCGCTCGATGCGGATGCCCTTCCAGCTATAGGCCTCGGCCAGCTTCACGAAATCGGGCAGCGAGTCCGAATAGCTCTCGGCATAGCGGCTCTCATAGGTCAGCTCCTGCCACTGGCGGACCATCCCCATATATTCGTTGTTGAGGATGAACACCTTGACCGGCAGGCGATATTGCGTCGCCGTCGCCAGCTCCTGGATGTTCATCTGGATCGAGGCTTCGCCCGCGATATCGATGACCAGGGCATTCGGGTTGCCGAGCTGCGCACCGATCGCGGCGGGCAGGCCGTAGCCCATCGTGCCGAGCCCACCGCTCGTCAGCCACTTGTTCGGCAGATCGAAGCCGAAATGCTGCGCGGCCCACATCTGGTGCTGGCCGACCTCGGTGGTGATGATCGGCTGGCGACGATGCGTGGCGTCGTACAGCGCACGGACGGCGCGCTGCGGCATGATCTCCCCGTTCATTGAATTGGGCCCGTTCTCGGGGAATTCGAGACACTTGACCGCACGCCAGCCCTCGATGCGGCGCTGCCATTCGGTCGTGTCGGGCTTGGGATGCTGGCGCGCCTTCCAGACGTGGATCATGTCCTGCATCGCATGGCCGGCATCGGCGACGATCGCGAGGTCGATCCGCACCGTCTTGTTGATGCTCGACCGGTCGATGTCGATATGCACCTTGCGGCTGTTCGGGGAGAAGGCGTCGAGCCGCCCCGTCACGCGATCGTCGAAGCGCGAGCCGATCGCGACGACCAGGTCCGCCTGGTTCATCGCCATGTTCGCTTCATAGGTGCCGTGCATCCCCAGCATCCCGAGCCATTGCGGCCCGGTGGCGGGATAGGCACCCAGACCCATCAACGTCGAGGTGACCGGCGCGCCGGTGATCTTCGCCAGTTCCTGCAACAGCTGCGCCGCTGCCGGGCCCGAATTGATGACCCCGCCACCGGTGTAGAGCACCGGGCGTTCGGCGGCCGCGAGCATGTCGACGACCTGCTCGATCGCGGCGCGATCGGCCTTGATCTGCGGACGATAGGTCTTGTGCTGGATCGGGCCGGGCTTGGCATAGCTGGCGGTCGCGACCTGCACGTCCTTGGGGATGTCGACCACCACCGGGCCGGGGCGTCCCGAGGTGGCGATATGGAACGCCTCGTGGATGACCGGGCCGAGCCGCGCCGGATCCTTCACGAGATAATTGTGCTTCGAGCAGTGACGCGTGATGCCGACGGTGTCGGCCTCCTGGAACGCGTCCGATCCGATCAACGCGGTCGGCACCTGCCCGGTGATGACCACCATCGGAATCGAATCGAGCAGCGCGTCGGTGATCCCGGTGACCGCATTGGTCGCACCCGGACCGGACGTGACCAGTACCACGCCGGGCCTGCCCGTCGAACGCGCATAGCCTTCCGCGGCATGGGTGGCGGCCTGTTCGTGACGCACGAGGATGTGCCGAATCCGCTTAGACCGGAACAAGGCGTCGTAGATCGGCAGGACGGCACCGCCCGGATAGCCGAACACGACCTCCACGCCGAGATCGCACAGCGCCTCGACCAGGATGTCTGCTCCGCTCTTCTCGGTCACGTCACGTCTCCTCATTGGGGAAGGGGCAAGCGTCTTAGCCCGCCGGGTCCGGGCGCGCTACGGCATAGAAAGTTACGCGTCAACCGCTTTGTGCGAAATAAAATTGCGAATTTGGCGCGGTGCAGCATTGCCATTCGCGAGGTAACTGATTGCGAAACCATGTGTATTGCCGCTTGGCATAACGACGGGTGGCAAGCTGCGCCGCCGCCAGCGCGTCCTCCCGCGACAGCGTGCCGGAAAGCAATGCGGCGATTTCCGGCACCCCGATCGCGCGCCGCACCGGCGCATCGCCGGGCACGTCGGTGCGGGCCAGCAGCACCGCGACCTCGTCGATCCCACCTTCGTCGAACATCTGGATCAGCCGCGCATCGCAGCGCGCCATCAAC
Organism: Sphingomonas sp. LR60; assembly: GCF_036855935.1. Lineage (NCBI taxonomy): Bacteria > Pseudomonadati > Pseudomonadota > Alphaproteobacteria > Sphingomonadales > Sphingomonadaceae > Sphingomonas > Sphingomonas sp. LR60. The sequence goes on from NZ_JASPFK010000001.1 coordinate 775,003, forward strand.
GTCTCGCGATCGGGCAGCAGCACCAGCCCGCGCACGTCGATCGTCTCGCCGATCCCGCCACTCCGTTCCGCCTGCCACGCGGCCAGCGTTCGCCCGGTCGACCGCACGACCTCCAGGGCGCGCGCGACGCGCGTCGTATCGCGCGCGTTGAGCCGCGCGGCCGCCTCCGGGTCCTCCAGCGACAGCGCCGCATGTGCCTGGGCAACCGGCATCGCACGCACCGCCGCGCGGACGTCGGCATCGATCTCCGGCACCGGCGCGATCCCGTCGAGCAGGGTGCGCAGGTACAATCCGGTCCCGCCGACCAGCACCGGCACGCCACCCGCCGCGTGGACGCGCCGCACCTCCTCCGCTGCGTCCGCCGCCCAGCGCGCCGCCGAACACGCTTCCGCGCCATCGACATAACCGAACAGCCGATGCGGCACCCGCGCCTCGTCGGCGGGGAGGGGCGCGCCGACAAGATGCGCAGGTCGCGGTACACCTGGCTGGCGTCGGCGTTGATGACCGTTCCGCCGACCCGTTCCGCCAGCTCGATCGCCAGCGCGCTCTTGCCGCTGGCGGTCGGCCCTGCGATGAGCGCCAGCCTTGGCTTTGCGGGGTTAGGCATGTTCACGGCGACGCTGATAGCAGCAGGGCGGCTGACGCCCAACATCATGGCCGAGGCGCACGACCGGCTGGCGGCGGCGGGCTGCGCGCCGACGACGATGGCGTGGATCGACGAGGGCGATGCGGCCGACTGGCAGTTCGAACTGGCGCCGGCCGATGCGCGCGCCGCATTGGAGGGCACGTTCGATCGCGTCGACATCGTCGTGCAGCCGCGCGAGGGCCGGCGCAAGATGCTGCTCGTCGCCGATATGGATTCGACGATGATCACCGTAGAGTGCATCGACGAACTCGCCGATTATGCCGGGCTGAAGCCGAAGATCGCCGCGATCACCGAGGCGGCGATGCGCGGTGAACTCGATTTCGAGGCTGCGCTAGACGCGCGGGTCGCGTTGCTCAAGGGGCTCGACGCCGCCGTGGTCGATACCTGCCGTGCCGAGCGCGTGCAGTTGATGCCCGGCGCGCGCGAACTGGTCCGCACGATGCGCGGCTGGGGGGCGAGCGCGGTGCTGGTGTCGGGCGGGTTCACGCGCTTTGCCGAGCCGGTCGCGGCCGAGATCGGGTTCGATCGCGCGATCGCCAACGTGCTGGAGATCGATGGCGCGATGCTGTCGGGCACCGTCGCGCGCCCGATCGTCGGCGCCGCGACCAAGCGCGAGACGTTGCTGGAGACCCGCGCCACGCTCGGCCTCGCCGATGCCGCGACGCTGGCGGTCGGCGACGGCGCGAATGACCTGGCGATGATTGAGGTCGCCGGGCTGGGGGTCGCCTATCATGCCAAGCCGATCGTCGCGGCCGCGGCGGCGGCGCGCATCGAGCACGGCGATCTCACCGCATTGCTCTGGGCGCAGGGTGTGCCGCGCGCCGAATGGGTAAGTATCTGATCGAGCGTCTTTAACGCTTCCTCCACCATCCGCGTGGCAAACAGCCGCACGGATCAACGGGGGACATCGGCAGCCGACATGCGCGTAATCGCGGTGGCATCGCAGAAGGGCGGGTCGGGGAAGACGACGCTCGCCGGGCATCTCGCGGTGCAGGCACAGCGAGTCGGCGTCGGGCCGGTCGCTTTGCTCGACCTCGATCCGCAAGGCACGCTCGCGCCATGGGCCGCGGCACGCACCGACCGCTTTCCCTCGTTCGACATGAGCGGGGTCAACAGGCTCGCAACGGACCTCGACGCCTTGCGCGACAAGGGTGTCCGGCTGGTCGTGATCGACACGCCGCCCGCGCTGACCGTCGCGATCCAGGCGGCGATCCACCTCGCCGAGCTGATCGTGGTGCCGACGCGCCCCAGCCCGCACGATCTCCACGCGGTCGGCGGCACCGTTGAGCTATGCGAACGCTCGGGCAAGCCGCTGCTGTTCGTCGTCAACGCCGCGACCGAAAACGCCCCGATCACCGCCGACACCACGGTCGCGCTCTCGCAGCACGGCACGGTCGCCGCGGTGACCATCCATCAGCGCACCGAATATGCCGCGTCGATGGCCGACGGGCGCACCGTCATCGAAACCGATCCCGACGGGCCGGCGGCTGCGGAGATCGCCGCGCTGTGGAGCCATGTCTCCGATCGACTTGAGAAGAACTTCCGCCGCACCGTCTTCACCACCAGCACCCCCGGCGGCGGCTACGGCGCCGTGCGCGCGACCGCGAACAGCTTCGGGCGGCGGGTGCTGAGCTGATGCGCGCCGTCATTGCCCGCGCTGGCACCACGCTGCTGCTCGCGCTCGCGCTGTCCGGGTGCAGCGTGTGGCGCTTCGATTTCAGCCGCGCGCCCGCCGCGCGAGCCGACGACGTCGCGGCAGCCGAGCGTGCGCTCCGCCAACGCCGCTGGCCGGTCGCCGTTTCTCGTGCCGAACAGGCAGTCGCGGCGAACGGCAGCGACGGCGCGCGACGTGCCTTGCTCGGTACCGCTTACCTGCGCGCCGGCCGGTTCCGCTCGGCGGCGCAGGCGTTCGACGATGCGCTCGCGCTCGACCATGTCGACGGTACGACCGCGCTCCACCTCATCCTCGCGCAGATCGCCAGCGGGCAGCAGCACGCGGCGCAGGCGAGCCTGTCGCGCCACGCCGCGCTGATCCCCGCCGCCGACCGCGGGCTCGCGCTGGCGCTCGCCGGCGCGCCGGGGCAGGGCGTCGAGGTGCTGATGGCGGCGATGCGCCTCCCCGGCGCGGATGCGCGCACCCGCCAGAACCTTGCGCTCGCGCTCGCACTGGCCGGCGAATGGCCCGACGCCTTCTTCCTCGTCGGGCTCGACCTTACGCCAGCACAGGCGCGCCAGCGCATCCTCGAGTGGATGCGCTTCGCCCGCCCGCAGGGGGCGGCGGATCAGGTCGCCGCGCTGATGAAGATCACCCCGCGCTCGATCCCGGTCAGCCCGCGGTGCTGGCCCTCCACCGCGTCGACCCTTCGACCGTCGAGGCCGCAGCACACTGACGCTGCGACGCGTCACCCTGCGATCGCGCGGCCGCCCTTCCACATCGCGGTGACGCGTCCCTGCACGGGAAGGCCGTCGAACGGCGTATTGCCCGCCTTGCCCGGCAAGCGATCGGCGTCGATCTGCCACGGCGCGCTCTCGTCGATCAGGATCACGTCGCCCGGCATCCCCGCCGCCAGCGTCCCCGTCTCCAGCCCCAGCAGCGCCGCCGGCCCGGTCGCCAGCAGCGCGAACAGCCGCGGCAGCGTCACCCGCCCGTCGCGCGCCAGCCCCAGCGCCAGCGGCAGCAGCGTCGCCGCATCCGCCGCGCCCGCGCTCGCGTCCGCGAACGGCAGGCGCTTCTCCTCCGGCCCGCGCGGATCGTGCCCCGAACACAGCAGGTCGATCGTCCCGTCCGCCAGCGCCGCCAGCGCCGCCTTGCGATCGTCCTCGCTCCGCAGCGGCGGCGAGAGATGCGCGAAGGTGCGGAAATCGCTCATCGCATTGTCGCTGAGCAGCAGATACGCCGGGGTGACCCCGCACGTCACCCGCACCCCGCGCGCCTTCGCCGCCCGTACCAGCGCGAATCCCGCCGCGGTGGTGACGCAGCGAAGGTGCAGCCGGGCGCCCGTTTCTTCGGCCAGCATCAGGTCGCGCGCGATCGCCAGCGGCTCGGCGAGCGCCGGCGCGGACGGCAGCCCAAGCCGTGTCGCGGTTTCGCCCTCGGTCGCCACCGCATCCGCCGCCAGCCCGCCGTCCTCGGCATGAGTGACGACCACCACGTCCAAATCGCGCGCATACATCAGCACGCGGTGCATCACACCCGAATCGGCGATCCAGCCACGCCCGGTCCCGACCGCGCGCGCCCCCGCCGACAGGCAGATCGCCATTTCGGCAAGGTCCTTGCCCTGCAGCCCGCGCGTCGCCGCGGCGATCGGATGGATCCACAGATCGGGCCGCCCGATCAGCGTCAGCCGCTGCACCGCACCCGGCTCATCGAGCACCGGCACCTGATCGGGCATCGGCGCCACGCGCACCACGCCACCCGCGCGCGCCGCCGCCCGGTCGATCCGCGCGACGCCGACGTCGATGATCCCCGGCGCGAGCAACTTGCCGCGACAGTCGAAGCGCTCGGCATGGCCCGGCGCCTCACCCGCGACGATCGTGCCGTCGACGATCAGCACGTCGCCGTCGCGCTCGCCGCCTGCGGGGCAGACCAGCCGCGCATTGGTCAGGTGCAGCGCCTGGGTCATGCCCAACCCTCCACCTTGCGCGCCCGCCGCGTCAGCACGTCCAGACAGGCCATCCGCACCGCCACGCCCATCTGCACCTGCTCCGTAATCGCCGACTGCTCGACATGGTCCGCGACCGCCGAATCGATCTCCACCCCGCGGTTCATCGGCCCCGGATGCATCACCAGCGCGCCTGGCGCGCGCGTCTCGAGCCGCTCCAGCGTCAATCCGTAGCGCAGGTGATATTCGCGCGTGGAGGGGACATAGCCGCCCGCCATCCGCTCGGTCTGCAATCGCAGCATCATCACCACGTCCGCGCCTTCGATCGCCTTGTCGAAGTCGGTGAAGGCGGTCACGCCGAACCGCTCGATCGCGGGCGGCATCAACGTCGAGGGCGCGCAGACACGCACCTCGGCGGCCAAGGCGGTGAGCGCGAGGATGTTCGATCGCGCCACGCGGCTATGCAGCAGGTCGCCGCAGATCACGACGCGCTTGTTCGCGATCCCGCCCAGCCGCCGCCGGATCGTCAGCGCGTCGAGCAGCGCCTGGGTCGGATGTTCGTGCCGCCCGTCCCCTGCGTTGAGCACCGGGCAATCGACCTTGTCCGCGATCAGCCGCACCGCGCCCGACGACATGTGCCGGATCACGATCACGTCGGCGCGCATCGCGTTCAGCGTCATCGCGGTGTCGATCAGCGTCTCGCCCTTCTTCACGCTCGACTGTGCGGCGTGCATGTTGACGACGTCTGCGCCGAGCCGCTTGCCCGCGATCTCGAAGCTCAGCAGCGTGCGCGTGCTATTCTCGAAAAAGGCGTTGATCTGCGTGAAGCCCGCCAGCCGCTGGTCGGGGGCGGCGCGGGTGCGGTTCGCCTCGACCCAGGTTTCCGCCTCGTCGAGCAGGAAGGTGATCTCGTGCGGCTCTAGGCCTTCGATCCCGGTCAGGTGGCGATGCGGAAAAACCGCGCCTCCGGGGATCAGCGTGGCGGGGCGGTGGTCCGACTGGTTCATCGAAGCCGCTGCCTAATGGCGGAGCGGACAGGGGGCAAGCGGAGCGTGGACTCGCGCCATGTCGGACTCGTCGCTCCGGATTAGATCCGGCGCCCCGCTTTTCTGCGACGGAGGTCAGAAGCGGGATCCCGGATCAAGTCCGGGATGACGCCATGTTGTGAGGAGCGCTCTTCGGCATCCGTCACCCCGGTCACTGCCGTCACTGCCGTCACCCCCGTCATCCCCGCGAAGGCGGGGATCCAGACGCGCAGGTGTTCGTAAGAGCCGAAAGGTCAGAGGTTCTGGATTCCCGCCTTCGCGGGAATGACGGCATGGGTGATGATCAGGGAGCTGCCACCAAGGCGACGATTGCCGCTTGCCCGTCGCCCCCTGGCCCCGTCAGCCCGTCGCCACGTCGCCACGTCGCCACGTCGCCACGTCGCCACGTCGCCACGTCGCCACGTCGCCACGTCGCCCTGTCATGCTCGTCATCCGCCATCCCCGTCATCCCCGCGAAGGCGGGGATCCAGACGCGCAGGTCTTCGCAAGTGCCGAGAAGTCAGAGGTTCTGGATGCCCGCCTCCACAAGATTGACGGCGTGGGTAAGGATCACGGAGCCGCCACCAAGGCATCGATCGCCGCTTGCAGGATATGCGCCGCGGCATGATTGTCGATCCGCTCCGCCCGCTTGGCGCGGCTGAAGTCCTGTTCGATCAGCGCGCGCTCCGCGGCCACGGTCGACCAGCGCTCGTCCCACAACAGGATCGGCAGCCCGGTGTCGCGGCAATTGCGCGCGAACGCCCTCGTCGACTGGCTTCGCGGGCTCTCGGTGCCATCGAGGTTGAGCGGCAATCCGATTACCCAGCCGCGCACCTGCTGCGCCTCCGACAAGGCGACCAGCGCCGCCTTGTCCACGGTGAACTTCGCACGCCGGATCAGCTGCGCCGGGCTCGCGAAGCTCCACCCGGCATCGCACAGCGCCGTGCCGACCGTCTTGGTCCCGACGTCGAGCCCCAGCAGCCGCCCGCCCTCGGGCAACAACGCGCGAAACGCCGCCGCTGCGGTGACGATCATCGAAACTCCCGTCATTGCGAGCGTAGCGAAGCAATCCAGGGCCGGACCAGGACGCCCTGGATTGCTTCGCTACGCTCGCAATGACGGCTCACGTCGACGTTGTTCCAAGCTAAGGCACTTACCGGGTGCACGATACTATCGCCTCCGTTCGTGCTGAGCCTGTCGAAGCACGGCTCCCAACGAACACGCTCTTCCACAAGGCGAACGGCGTCGGAAATCTAACGTCACGCGTCATCCCTGCGCCGCCATCCGCCGCGCGGCATCGGCACGGACGTTCGCCCAGAACAGGCTGTAATCATAGACGTGATAATTGTTGCCGGGCAGCGTGTAGGGCCCGACGTCGGGCGGCGAGCCGATCAGCAGCAGCCCGCGGCCGCCGCACTTCGCGCCGATCCGCCCCGCCTCGATCCGCGCGTCGCTCAGCGTCGAATTGGGGAACAACGTCCCCAGGTTGGCGCTTGCCGGCGCGGCGGCGTCGGGCGTGCCGGTCAGCGGGTTGGTGCACAGCATCTGCGTGCCGCGCCGCGGCCTGCCGTCGAACCCGGTCGAGCGATCGTAATTGTCGAGGATCAGCGACGGATCGGCGGGTTCGGCGAAGGTTTGCCACGAGAGCACGCACCCGCGCTGGTCGGCGCGTTCGCACGCCGGCAGCCCGAGCGCGGGCAGGTCATTGGTCGTCGATACCGGCCAGCCGACGACATAGGCCGCGACGATGCGCTTCGCGAGCGGCGTGCCGGCGACGCGATCCTTGAGCAGATGCGTCAGGTGCAACGCGCCCTGGCTATGGCCCGCAAGGATGATCGGCCGCGTCGGCCCGGCTTCGGCCAGAAACGCATCGAAGGCGGCGAGGATGTCGCCATATGCCAGCGCCAGCGCCTGCTCGGCGGCGCGCTGGTCGGTCAGGAACGCACCGAACGTCGCCTGACGATAGCGCGGCGCCCAGATCTCGCCCGCGTCGTTGAACGCGCTCGCCTGGCCGCGCAGGAACAAGGCGGCGCGGTTGTTCGCCTCCTGGTCGGCCAGCGGTGCGTTCCAGTGCGCGCGAGTGAGATAGGAGGTCGGGTGGATGAAGAACACCGCCGCGCCGCCGGGGGCCTTGCGCGGCGTATAGCCAGCCGGCGTCCACAAGGCAGGATTGCGCGCGAGCGAAGGCCGCGCCAGCCACATCGAATCGGGCGCATAATCCTTGGCGCTCAATTGCTGCTGGTCGCGGAACGACTCGCCCGGGACCATCGCCATCCGCATCATTCCGACGCCCCACAAGCGATAGGCAAAGGCAGCAGCAGTCGCCAGCACGATCAATGCGACGACGACATAGAGGAATTTGCGGGCCAAAAGAGCGTCACCATTGTGCGGTGCAGCAAAAGCGCCGGGTCCGCAACCGCAAAGCTGGTGCCTCAGGAATGCGCCATACGCAACCGTGTCAGGCGTGTTGCAAGATCGGGCCGCCGGGTGGTAGCGGCGGCGGCATGTCCGTTGACACTGCAACCGTTAGGCGCATCGCCGGCCTCGCCCGCATCGCCATCACCGACGACGAAGCCGCCCGGCTCGCGCCCGAACTCGGCAACATCCTCGACTGGATCGAGCAGCTGGGCGAGGTCGACACCGCCGGGGTCGATCCGATGACCGCCGTGATCCCCAATCACTTGCGGCTGCGCGACGACGTCGTCACCGACGGCGGCGTCCGCGAGAAGGTGCTCGCCAATGCACCGCAGGCCGAACACGGCTTCTTCACTGTGCCCAAGGTGATCGAATAATGACCGCACTCACCGATCTGGGCATCGCCGCGATCCGCAACGGCGTGCGCGACGGCGACTTCTCCGCGCGTGAGGTAGCCGAGGCGTTCAACGCCGCGGTCGCCGCCGCGAAGCCGCTCAACGCCTTCCTCGTCGAAACCCCCGAACATGCGCTCGCCGCCGCCGACGCCGCCGATGCCGCGCGCGCGGCCGGCGAGGTGCTGAAGCCGATGGCCGGCGTGCCGATCGGGATGAAGGACCTGTTCTGCACCAAGGGCGTGCCGACCACGGCGGCCAGCCACATCCTCGAAGGCTTCACGCCCGAGTATGAGTCGACGGTGTCGCAGAACCTGTGGAACGCCGGTGCGGGGATGCTCGGCAAGCTGAACCTCGATCAGTTCGCGATGGGCTCGTCGAACGAGACCAGCTACTTCGGCAACGTCATCAGCCCGTGGCGGCGCAACGACGGCGGCAACGCGCCGCTCGCGCCCGGCGGGTCGTCGGGCGGTTCGTCCTCGGCGGTCGCGGCGCGCTTGGCGCCGGGTGCGACCGGCACCGACACCGGCGGCTCGATCCGCCAGCCGGCGGCATTCGTCGGCATTTCGGGGATCAAGCCCACCTACGGCCGCTGCTCGCGCTGGGGCACGATCGCCTTCGCCTCGTCGCTCGATCAGGCCGGGCCGATGGCGCGCGACGTCCGCGACTGCGCGATCATGCTGGAGGCGATGGCCGGCTTCGACGCGAAGGATGCGACCTCGCTCGATCTGCCGGTCCCGAACTGGGAAGCGCAGCTCAACGCCTCGCTCGCCGGCAAGCGCGTCGGCATCCCCAAGGAGTATCGCGTCGACGGGATGCCCGCCGAGATCGAGGCGCTCTGGCAGCAGGGGATCGCGTGGCTGAAGGATGCCGGCGCCGAGATCGTCGACGTCTCGCTGCCGCACACCAAGTACGCGCTGCCCGCTTATTACATCATCGCACCGGCGGAGGCTTCGTCGAACCTCGCGCGCTACGATGGCGTCCGATACGGGCTCCGCGACCTTCCGGAGGGGGCTAATTTGCAGGAGATGTACGCACGGACGCGCGCCGAAGGCTTCGGCAACGAGGTCAAGCGCCGCATCCTGATCGGCACCTACGTGCTCTCGGCGGGCTTCTACGATGCGTACTACACACAGGCGCAGAAGGTCCGCACGCTGATCGCGCGCGATTTCGAGCGCGCCTGGGACGTCTGCGACGTGCTTCTGACCCCCACCGCGCCGTCGGCGGCCTTTGCGCTCGGCGAGAAGTCGGCCGATCCTTTGGCCATGTATCTCAACGATGTATTCACTGTCCCTTCCAGCCTCGCGGGCCTTCCGGCGATGAGTGTACCGGGCGGTGTCGACGCGGCGGGACTTCCGCTCGGCCTGCAGGTCATCGGCAAGCCGCTCGACGAACAGGGCGTCCTCAACGCCGCACTGGCGCTCGAGGAACGCGCCGGTTTCACGGCGCGTCCGGCTAAGTGGTGGTAAGAAAGACGAAACATGGCTGACGCATCCACCCCGTTCCGCATCAAGGGCGCCACCGGCGATTGGGAGGTCGTGATCGGCCTCGAAGTCCATGCGCAGGTGTCCAGCAATGCCAAATTGTTCTCCGGCGCCGCCACCACCTTCGGCGCCGAGCCGAATACGCAGGTGTCGCTGGTCGACGCCGCGATGCCGGGAATGCTGCCGGTCCCCAACCGCGAGTGCATCCGTCAGGCGGTGCGCACCGGCATGGCGATCGACGCGCAGATCAACAAATGGTCGCGGTTCGACCGCAAGAACTATTTCTACGCCGATCTGCCGCAAGGCTATCAGATCTCGCAGCTTTATCACCCGTTGGTCGGTGAGGGCGCGGTCGAGATCGAGGTCGGCGACGACACCAAGACGATCGGAGTCGAGCGGATCCACGTCGAGCAGGACGCCGGCAAGCTGATGCACGACCAGCATCCGACCCGCTCCTATGTCGACCTCAACCGCTCCGGCGTCGCGCTGATGGAGATCGTCAGCCGCCCCGACATGCGCTCGCCCGCCGAGGCCGGCGCGTATCTGACCAAGCTGCGTTCGATCTTGCGGTATGTCGGGTCCTGCGACGGCAATATGGATCAGGGCTCGATGCGCGCCGACGTCAACGTCTCGGTGCGCAAGCCCGGCGATGAATTCGGCACCCGCACCGAGACCAAGAACGTCAACTCGATCCGCTTCGTTATGCAGGCGATCGAGCATGAGGCGGCACGGCAGGTCGACGTGCTGGAGGCCGGCGGCACGATCGTGCAGGAAACGCGGCTCTTCAACCCCGACAGCGGCACGACACGCTCGATGCGGTCGAAAGAAGATGCGCACGATTACCGCTACTTCCCCGATCCAGATCTGCTCCCGCTCGAACTCGATGACGCATTCCTCGACGAATGCCGGACGAGCCTGCCCGAACTGCCCGACGTCAAGCGCGCGCGCTACGAGGGGCTGGGGATCACGCCGTACAATGCGCAGGTGCTGACCGCCGAGGTCGAGAGCGCGCGCTGGTTCGACACGCTGCTCGACGCCGGTGCCAAGCCGGTCACCGCGGCGAATTGGGTGACCAGCGAATTGTTCGGCGCGCTCAACCGTCTCGGCAAGTCGATCGGCGACAGCCCGGTCACGCCGGGACAGGCGGCAGAGCTGCTCGCGCTGGTCGCGGACGGCACGCTCTCGGGCAGCCTTGCCAAGCAGGTGTTCGAGGCGATGCTGGAAACCGGCGACGCACCGGGCAAGATCGTCGAGGAGCGCGGGCTCAAGCAGACCAGCGACACTGGCGCGATCGAGGCGGTGATCGCCGACGTGCTGGCGAAGAACCCCGGCCAGCTCGAGCAATATCGCAGCGGCAAGGTCGCGCTGTTCGGCTTCTTCGTCGGGCAAACGATGAAAGCGATGGGCGGCAAGGCCAACCCCGCGGTGGTCAACGATTTGCTGAAGAAGGCGCTGGGGTGACGATCGAGCGGCGCGCGCGTTGCCGGTGTGGTCAATTGACCGCGACCTGCATCGGCGCGCCGGTTCGTGTGTTTGCGTGCCACTGCCACGCTTGCCAGCGTCGCACCGGCGGTCCCTTCTCGGCACAGGCGCGGTTTCCGATCGATCGGGTGACGATCGCGGGGGACTTTCACGTCTGGGAACGGGTGGCGGATAGCGGTCGGCGGGCGTGGTATCGCTGGTGCGGCGACTGCGGTGGAACGATCGCCTATACGAATGAAGGTATGAACGGGTTGATCGCCATTCCGATCGGCGCGTTTGCGGACGAGGCGACCGGGGCGGAACTACCGTCCCTCACCGCATCGGTGTTCGAGCAGTACAAGCAGCGGTGGCTCAGGATCGAAGGCGACGGCATCTCGCACGAAGACTGAATGCCGCCAGTCGTGCCCGTCGATCTTCATCAAATACCCCGTCTCTTACGTCATCCCGGACTTGATCCGGGATCCCGACTTCCCGCGGTGTCCGAAGGGGCGGGGCCCCGGATCAAGTCCGGGGCGACGAAAGAGAAGCGCCGATAAATGCGGGCGCGAGGCTCTTAAAAACCGGGCTTACTGCTGCGTCAGGTCTTGGTTCTTGACCTCGCCGCCGGTGCCGCTGTTGCCGTCGAACTCGCCGGTATCGGTGAAGCGCGCCGGTTCCTTGCCGCCTTCGCCGCGCGCGACCGCGTCGCTACGCGCCTCGACTGCCTGCTGGATGTCGGGGCGCTCGTCGTCGCGGTTCGGGATCGGATCGATCGTCTTCTCGGTCATGGCGTGCGCCTTTCAGATGCTCAGGGTCGTAGGGGACGGCGCACCGGGGGCCGGAACGTCGATATCGGGGCCGGGCGGCACGATTTCGGGGGAGGCGCGTCGGGCGTGGCCGGCTGAGTCGGCTGCGGCACGTCGGCGGGAAGGTCTCCGGGGTTGGTAGCCATGGCATTTTTCTCCTTCCCTCCATGAACGCGCCGTCGAAGCGTGGGTTGCCCGCTTGCCCCATCGCGCGCGTCGGTATAGATGCCGCCGACCGGCGGTGTCCGACTAGCGGGCGTGGCGGAACTGGTAGACGCGCCAGATTTAGGTTCTGGTATCGCAAGATGTGGGGGTTCGATTCCCTTCGCCCGCACCAGTCCCCGCGCAAGCGGGGTTGGCCACCACTCACAAAATTCTTCTGACGAAAGCGGCCAATGCAGACTGTCGAGACGCTGAACGAGGGCCTGAAGCGCGCCTTCACCCTGACGATCCCCGCCGGCGACATCGCCAAGCGGGTCGATGCCGAGCTGAAGCGCGTTGCGCCGCAGATCAAGATGCCGGGCTTCCGCCCGGGCAAGGTGCCGACCAATCTTGTCAAGAAGATGCACGGCCCCGCGATCGAGCAGGACGCGCTGAACACCTCGATCCAGGAGGGCATCCAGGCGCTGATCGCCGACAAGCAGCTTCGCCCCGCGATGCAGCCGAGTGTCGAGCTGGTCGAGGGCTATGAGTCCGGCAAGGACGCCGAGCTGAAGGTCGAGCTGGAAGTGCTCCCGCAGGTCCCGGCGCCCGCGATCGAAGGGCTGAAGCTCGAGCGTCTCACCGTCCCGGTCGACGAATCGGCGATCGACGAGCAGCTGAAGCGCTTCGCCGACGGCGCGAAGCGCTGGGAAGACGCGGGCGACAAGGCCGCCGAAACCGGCGATCAGGTCATCATGGACTTCGTCGGCAAGACCATGGACGGCGTGGCGTTCGATGGCGGCACCGGCACCGACATGGCGGTCGAGATCGGTGCGGGTCGCCTGATCCCCGGCTTCGAGGAGCAGGTCGTCGGCGCAAAGGCGGGCGAAGAGCGCCAGATCAAGGTGACCTTCCCCGAGGATTACGGCGCCAAGGAACTGGCCGGCAAGGACGCGACCTTCGATCTGACGATCAAGTCGGTGCAGACCGCGGGCGAGAGCCAGATCGACGACGAGATGGCCAAGAGCCTCGGTCTCGAGAGCCTCGAGCAGCTGCGTGGGCTGGTGAAGGGCCAGTTCGAGCAGGAGAACAACGGCCTGACGCGCACCTATATGAAGCGCAAGCTGCTCGACCAGCTGGCCGAGGGGCATGACTTCGAAGTGCCGCCGTCGATGGTCGAGGCCGAATTCAACCAGATCTGGCAGCAGCTCCAGCACGAAGCGACGCACGAGCCCGATCCGCAGGCCGCGCTCGACGAAATGGAGAAGGAGCGCGACGATTACCGCAAGATCGCCGAGCGCCGTGTCCGTCTCGGCCTGCTGCTGAGCGAGATCGGCCAGGCGAACGGCGTCGAAGTGACGCAGGCGGAAATGCAGCGTCTGCTCTCGCAGGCGGCGCAGCAATACGGCCCCGAGGACCGTCAGCGCTTCATCCAGTACGTGCAGCAGGACCCGATGGCCGCCGCACAGCTCCGCGCGCCGCTTTACGAGGACAAGGTCGTCGACTTCCTGTTCGACAAGGCCGAAATCAGCGAGCGCGAGACGACCAAGGAAGAGCTGGAAGCCGCGATCGAGAGCGAGGACGGTTTCGCGACCGGCACGCACAGCCACGATCACGACAACCACAAGCCCAAGCAGAGCCGCGCCAAGAAGAAGGCCGCACCGGCCGCAGAAGGCGACGACGCCGCTGCCGAGGCGAAGCCCGCCAAGAAGGCCGCCGCCAAGAAGCCGGTCGCCAAGGGTGAGGATGCCGGCGCGGTGACCGAGCCCGCTGCTGCCGAAGCCGAGGCGGCGCCGGCGAAGAAGCCGCGCGCCAAGAAGGCTGCTGCGCCGGTCGAGGCCGAGACGCAGGTCGCCGAATCGTCCCCGGAGGCCGCTGAGGCAGCCGAGGGCACGCAGGCCGCCGACGCCGCTCCGGCGAAGAAGCCGCGCGCGAAGAAGGCCCAGTAAGATCGGTTCGCGCATGATCCTTGCGGCGGCGACGCTCGCGAGGATCATGCGCCGCCGACTGTCCCATTGCCGCGGGACGAAGGTGCGTGACGCTCTTCCTTCCGACTGTTAGACGCGGCCGCTGAAGGCGTGGGCAAGGGGCTTGCGATGGATGTGGCGATGGGTGGTGAAGGCGAGCGGCAGAACGTCGCGGCGCGCGGTAACCGCACGCCCGCGCTCGACCTCGTCCGCCACATCGTCTGCATCCTGGCGCTGATGTGGACCGGGCTGGTCAACGGCCAACCGTTCTTCTTCCCTGACAGCACCAATTACATCCGCGCTGCCGATCTTGCGGTACATCTCGCCTCGGGCCGGACGATATCGACGGCATGGACGGCCCGCTACGCCGAGGACTTGCCGGCGGCGCGGCCTTCGCCCGCCACGCCGCCGTCCGCTCGCCCGATCAAGCCGGAGGCGGCGCACTCCAACACCGCGAACGACTTGAAGAGCGGGCTCGTGATGAGCGGGCGATCGCCGTATATCGGCGCGCTGATCTATGCCGGCTGGGTGCTCGGGTGGTTCTGGCCCTTCGTGCTCTTGCAGGCGGTGATCGCCTACCTCCTCATTATCATGGTGTTGCGCCGCTTCGATCTGGCGCGGGCCGGGATCGTGACACTGGTGACGTTGGTCCTCGCGCTCACCACCAGCTTGCCGACCTATAACAGCATGTTGCTCGCAGACGGTTTTGCGTCGTTCGGGATGCTTGCGCTTGCGCTGCTCGCGCTGCCGGGGCGGCTGCGGCGGTGGGAGGTGGCGTTCCTCGTCGCGGTGATGGTGATGTCGGCGATCGCGCATCTGACGCATCTGACGATGTTGCTCGGCATGACCGGCGCGTTGGTGCTGCTGCGGTTGCTCGGCTGGCTGCGCGTCCCCCCGCGCGCCTGGTTTGCCGCGATCGGGACGATCGTCGTCGCGGCGCTGGCGTTGCAGGCGACCACCTTCGCCACCCGCATGGCGCTGGGGCGCGCGCCGCAATTGTTGCCGTTGCTCACCTCGCGCTTCTACGCCGACGGGCCGGGGCAGAAGTTCATCGAGGCCGGCTGCGAGGGGAATCGCTTCGAGGCGTGCCGCATTCCGATGGGCAAGCCCTACAACAACGCCGCGTGGCTGTTCTCGGACGATCCGCGCTACGGCGCCTATATGCTTTCCACGCCGACGCAGCGCCGGATCATGGGCGAGGAGGACGTCGCCTTCGCGCTCGCTGTGCTCCGCGCCTATCCGGTCGAGCAGATCACCGCATCGGCGCGCAACACGATCCAGCAGGTGCTATGGATCGATTATGATGCGCTCAATCAGGGCTGCGGCACCGGGCCGAGCTGTTGGGAGAGCCTGCCGCCGGTCGTTCGTGCGCGCTTCCTGCACAGCCTGTCCGGACGCAATGCGTGGCCGCGCGACCTGATGAACGGCATCCTCTATGCCGCGGTGATTGCGTCGCTGCTCGCGCTGGCGGCGATGCTGCCGATGCTCGCGCGCCGGGATCGCGACGCGTTCGTGCTGATGCGCAGCCTGCTGGTGATTACCGGGATCGGGATGCTGGTCTGCTGCTTCTTCGGCGGCGCGGTCGCCGATCCGCAATATCGCTATCAAGGGCGGTTGATCTGGCTGCCGGTGTTCTTCGCGCTGGTGGCGGTGTTGCGGGCACGGCAGGGGCGCTTTGTCGAGGACGAGCGGCGGTGATCGCGGGTCCGCGGATCGCGGTGCTGTTGCCGTGCTATAACGAAGAGGCGGCGATCGCGCAGACCGTCGCGTCGTTCCGCACAGCGCTGCCCGATGCGGCGATCTACGTCTACGACAACAACAGCCGCGACCAGACCCGCGAGCGCGCTGCCGCGGCCGGCGCGATCGTCCGCACCGAACGCATTCAGGGCAAGGGCGCGGTGGTGCGGCGGATGTTCGCCGATGTCGATGCCGACGTATATGTGATGGCGGACGGCGACGCGACCTATGACGCCAGCGCCGCACCTGCGCTGGTCGCGCGGATGCTCGACGAGCATCTCGACATGGTCGTCGGTTGCCGGATCGGCGAGGCCGCCGCCGCCTATCGCCGCGGGCATCGGCTCGGCAATGCGCTGCTGACCGGCATGCTTACGCGGCTGTTCGGGCGTAGCTTCACCGACATCCTGACCGGATACCGCGTGTTCTCGCGTCGCTTCGTGAAAAGCTTCCCGGTGCTGTCGGTCGGGTTCGAGATCGAGACCGAGATCAGCGTCCATGCGCTCGAGCTCAAGATGCCGGTCGGCGAGGTCGAGACGCCCTATTTCGCGCGCCCCGAAGGATCGGTATCGAAGCTGAGTACCTATCGCGACGGCTGGCGGATCGTCGGCACGATCGCGACGCTCTACCGGATCGAGCGGCCCTTGTGGTTCTTCGGCGGATTTGGCGGGCTGCTCGCGGCGCTGGCGGTGATCCTCGCGGTGCCGCTGGTCGTCACCTACATGCACACCGGGTTGGTGCCGCGTTTCCCGACCGCGATTCTGACCACCGGGCTCATCATCCTCGCGGCGCTCTGCTTCTTCGCCGGGTTGATCCTCGACACCGTGGTGCGCGGACGGCGCGAGGTGCGGCGGCTCGCCTACTTGCAGCTCCCCGCGCCGGGCCGGGTAAGCGAAGGGGCTTGAACCGTTTCGCGGAAGCACCGATGTTGCGGGTTCTTCCTTAGCGAAAAGAGAGTTTCCATGCACAATCCGTTCGACACCGGCGATTTCGCGGGCAAGCTGGCGAGCGCCGGGCTCGGGCTGCATCAGACCCAGGCCGGGTTGGTGCCGATCGTGATCGAGCAGTCGAACCGCGGCGAGCGGTCGTTCGACATCTTCTCGCGCCTGCTGCGCGAGCGGATCGTGTTCGTGACCGGGGGGTCGAGGACGGCATGGCCAGCCTCATCACCGCGCAGTTGCTGTTCCTCGAGTCGGAAAATCCGAAGAAGGACATCTACATGTACATCAACTCGCCGGGCGGCGTCGTCACGGCGGGCATGGCGATCCACGACACGATGCAATATATCCGTCCGCGCGTCGGCACGGTCTGCATCGGTCAGGCCGCGTCGATGGGCAGCTTCCTGCTCGCCAGCGGTGAGCCGGGGATGCGCGTCGCGCTGACCAACAGCCGCATCATGATCCACCAGCCGTCGGGCGGGGCGCAGGGCATGGCGGCCGATATCGAGATCCAGGCGCGTGAGATCCTGCGGATGCGCCACTTCCTCAACACGCTCTATGCCAAGTACACCGGCAAGCCGCTCGAGGAGATCGAGCGTGCGATGGACCGCGACAAGTTCATGGGCGCCGATGAGGCCAAGGAGTTCGGCCTGATCGATCAGGTGTTCGACAAGCGGCCGCAGCCGGCCGAGGATGCAGCAGCGGCCTGAGGGTGATCGACGCGCGCGAACGGCGCGCGTCGATACCAATTGCTTACGCCTGCCTGCTATGGCGGTTGCGCGACGAACCGCGCCGGGCCTGCCCTTGAAGCCCGTCGCGGGACGTTCGATATAGGGCGCTGCGCCGGCGTGAAGCGGGACCTTCGCGCCGCGCGGCGGCCAACGACGCTTTGTACGTTGTTGCTTAAGCAGCGGTGCGTTAGCTTGCGCCGCGCACAGGGCGGGTCGACGATCCGCGACGAAGGATGGACTGAATGACGAAACTTAGTGGCGGCGATAGCAAGAGCACCCTCTATTGCTCGTTCTGCGGCAAGTCGCAGCACGAAGTGCGCAAGCTGATCGCCGGACCCACCGTCTTCATCTGTGACGAATGCGTCGAGCTGTGCAACGACATCATTCGCGAGGAGACGAAGTCCGCGCTGGTCGCCAAGAAGGACGGCGGCGTGCCGACTCCGCAGGAAATCTGCGACGTGCTCGACGATTACGTCATCGGGCAGAAGCAGGCGAAGCGCGTGCTGTCGGTGGCGGTCCACAATCACTACAAGCGGCTGAACCATGGCGCGAAGGGCGCCGATGTCGAGCTGGCGAAGAGCAACATCCTGCTCGTCGGTCCCACCGGCTGCGGCAAGACGCTGCTCGCGCAGACGCTCGCGCGGATCCTCGACGTGCCGTTCACGATGGCGGACGCCACCACGCTGACCGAGGCCGGTTATGTCGGCGAGGATGTCGAGAACATCATCCTCAAGCTGCTCCAGGCGTCGGACTATAACGTCGAGCGGGCGCAGCGCGGCATCGTCTACATCGACGAGATCGACAAGATCAGCCGCAAGGCCGAGAACCCCTCGATCACGCGCGACGTGTCGGGCGAGGGCGTCCAGCAGGCGTTGCTCAAGCTGATGGAAGGCACCACCGCCAGCGTGCCGCCGCAGGGCGGGCGCAAGCATCCGCAGCAGGAATTCCTGCAGGTCGACACGACGAACATCCTGTTCATCTGCGGCGGCGCCTTCTCGGGGCTCGAGAAGATCATCGGCGATCGTCTGCAGGGCAAGTCGATCGGCTTCGGCGCCTATGTCGCGACTCCGGAAGAGCGCCGCACCGGCGAGGTGCTGCGCCAGACCGAGCCCGAGGATCTGCTCAAGTTCGGGCTGATCCCCGAGTTCGTCGGCCGTCTGCCGGTCATTGCGACGCTCGAGGACCTCGACATTCCGGCGCTGGTCAAGATCCTCGCCGAGCCGAAGAACGCGCTGGTGAAGCAGTATCAGAAGCTGTTCGAGATGGAGGAGGTCAAGCTCGGCTTCACCGACGACGCGCTGGTCACGGTCGCCAAGAAGGCGATCGAGCGCAAGACCGGCGCGCGTGGCCTGCGTTCGATCCTCGAGGCTATCCTGCTCGACACGATGTTCGACCTGCCGGGAATGGACTCGGTCGACGAGGTGATGATCGACAAGGACGTGGTCGAAGGCCGCAAGGACCCGGTCCGCGTCTACGCCGAGAAGAGCAAGAAGGCCGGCGAGGTCGCCTGACTTGATAGTGCGTAGGTAGAGCGGTCGGCTTCGTCCGTCCCTCTACCCACGTCGTCCCGGGCTCGACCGAGGACCCCGATTGTTACGCTAACGGCGCGCCGCTCGAGCGAGCCCACTCGTTGCTTCGCTCGTCCGTCATGCCGGCCTTGTCCCCGCATCCACCGGGTCACGAACGCGGAGCCCGACGATTGCGACGAGCCGTGGACCCCGGAACAAGTCCGGGGCGACGTAACGCTCAAAGCATAGTCGAGCTTTGTCGTGGATCCCGGCCGCCTGCGATGGCCTTCCTGATCACGGCTATGCGCAATCGTTACACCCGTGGATCATGTCCGCGCGTCATGCATTGGTCGGGAGAAGGGAGCCCGCCAGATCGCATGACCATCGAAGACGACGCCTTGCCACCCGCCGACGTTCGCCGTTTGCTGCTTCACCGGCTCGATCTGCCGTTGTGGACGCTGGCGATGCCGCCGCTCGGGCTGCTGACCGTCCTGCTGTCGCTCTACAAATTCGGGACGGTCGGCACGATCGGCGCGACGATCGTGCTGTTCGGCTGCGTGCTCGCGGCGGTCCACCATGCCGAGGTCGTCGCGCACCGCGTCGGTGAGCCGTTCGGCACGCTCGTGCTCGCGATCGCGGTGACCGTCATCGAGGTCTCGCTGATCGTCTCGCTGATGCTCTCGGACGCGGGCGACGCTTCGGCGCTGGCGCGCGATACCGTGTTCGCGGCGATCATGATCATCCTCAACGGCATCATCGGCCTGTGCCTGCTGGTCGGTGGCGTCCGGCATGGCGAGCAGCGCTTCACGCTGCGCGGGGTCAGCGCGGCGCTCTGCACGCTCGCCGCGCTCGCGGTGCTGACGCTCGTGCTGCCTAATTACACGCTCACCACGCCCGGGCCTTATTACGCGACGTCGCAACTGGTGCTGGTCGCAGTGGTCAGCCTGTTCCTCTACGGCATGTTCGTGATGGTGCAGACGCTGCGCCATCGCGAATATTTCCTTCCCGAACACGGCGATGAAGACGGCCACGCGGCAATGCCGACCCGCGTGACCACCGGCGTGGCGTTCGGGACGTTGCTCGTCGCGCTGGTCGCGGTCGTGCTGCTCGCGAAGGCGCTGTCGCAGACCGTCGAGGAAGCCGTGCTCGGCGCCGGGCTGCCGCTGGCGGTGGTCGGGGTGGTGATCGCGGCGCTGGTGCTGGCCCCCGAAAGCCTCGCCGCCTATCGCGCCGCGGCACGGAACCGCATTCAGACCAGCCTCAATCTCGCGCTCGGCTCGGCATTGGCGACGATCGGGCTGACGATCCCGGCGGTCGCGATCGTCAGCCTCGTGCTCGACCTGCCGCTCGCGCTCGGGCTTAGCGCGATGAAGATCATCCTGCTCGCGCTGTCGCTGTTCATCGCGACGATCTCGCTTGGCACCGGGCGGACGACCGTGCTGCAAGGCGCGGTGCATCTCGTGATCTTCGCGGTGTATCTGTTCACGACGGTGGTGCCGTAGCTTCCACCCGACCGTTCGTCCTGAGGAGAGGCTGAGCCTGTCGAAGCCTCGTCTCGAAGGATCTGCGCGACAACGCTGCTTCGAGACGGCATGTTGACGTCGCTCAATGCCGCCTCAGCACGAACGGAGAAGGGGAATGGCGCCGCTATCCCCGCTGTCGTGCCGCAAGCGCCAACCCCGCCGCGATCTGCACCAGCGCGTACAGCCGCCGCCGCCCCGGCCGCCCGACGAACGGCCGCACCGTTCGCTCCGCGCCCAGGGCGCGTTCCTTCCACAGGTCGGTATGCCGCTCGGTCTGCGTCAGCCCGAGCAGCCCGTCGCCGATCATGAAGACCGCCGCCATTTCGACCACGCGCGCGGTCAGCGGGGTTTCTGCTGCTGTTGTCGCCATTGCTGATAGTCCTCCACCGCCACCGAGCGACGCAGGATGCGCGCCGCAGGATCGATCACCACATGCGCGCCGGCCGGCACCGCGATCGTCGCGGTCCCGTTCGGCATCTCGACGCGCCGCATCACGCCATCGACGGTCAGTTCGACCGGCATCGCGAACACGCGCGCTCGCTCCGTCCGCCAGCCCAGCCGAAGCGTGTCGCTGTCACGCGTCGTCACCAGTTCGGGCAACGCACGATCGCGCAGATAGGTGTCGAAAAACCACGACAGGTCGCGCTTGCTTTCCTCGCCAACGATCGCCTCGAATTCGCGGGTAGAGTTGTAGCGCGGCGTGAAATTGCCCGGCTTCGGATCGCGCCGGCCATAGACGAGCCGCCGCACCGCATCGAAAAACGCCCGGTCGCCGATCAGCCAGCGCAGCGTATGAAGCGTCCACGATCCCTTGTAATAGATGTCGGTGCCCGCACCGCCCTTGCTCGGCTCGTAGACTTCTTCCTCGGTCAGCACGCGATCGCGGACAATCGGGGCGCGATTGGCAATCTGGTTGCGCTGCGCCTCCAGCATCACCGCATAGCGTGCGTCGCCCTCGCGCCACTGGCCGTAGAGCGGCTGCATGTAGCTGCCGAACCCCTCGTGCAGCCAATAATCGTCCCAGTTTGCGGCGGTCAACTGATTGGCGAACCATTCGTGGCTGAACTCGTGCTGGAATAGCCAGTCGAACCCCTCCGGCGCCTTGGCATAATCGTTGCCGTAGGCGTTGATCGTCTGGTGCTCCATGCCCTTGTGCGGCGTCTCGACCACGCCCAGCTTCTCGTCGCCAAAGGGATAGGGGCCGATCACGCTTTCGAAAAAGTCGAGCGTCGGCGCGAACTCGTCGAACAGCTTCCGCGCCTGCGCACCCTCGCCGGGCAGATGCCAGTAGAACAAGGGGATCGTGTTGCCGAAGCGGCTCTTGTAGCTGCCCTCGATCACCTCATACGGCCCGATGTTGATCGCGATCGCATAAGTGTTCGGCTGGCGTGCGCGCCAGTGCCAGACGGTGCGCCCATCGGGCAGCGTGTCCACCCCCAGCAATCGGCCATTGGACGGCGCCTTCAATCCCTTCGGCGCGGTGATGTGGAGCGTGGCCACGTCGGGCTCGCCGGTCGGAAAGTCGAGGCAGGGCCACAACAGGTCGCACCCATAGCCCTCGGTCGTGCTCGCGACCCACGGGCGACCGTCGGGGGTCTGCGACCATACCATCCCGTCGTCCCACGGCGCGTTGACCGCGACGTGCGGGGTGCCGTCATAGGCGATCGCGATCGACACCTGCTTTCCCCGCGCCAGCGCCCGCGCCACGACGATCTGCCCGTCCGGCCGCTGCGCGCGCACCGGCCTGCCATCGACCGTCACCGATCGCACCTGATAGTTCGAATCGAGGTCGAGCGTGATCGCCGCCACGTCGCGCCTGGCTGCGACGACGAGCGTCGCGCGGGCCACCATCCGCCGCATGGCCGGATCGGGGGCGAACGAGAGGTCGGCGGATCGCAGGCTCAGCTCGGCCTGTCCATTCGGCCGCACCCCACCCGAAAGCTGCGTCTGTTCGCTGATCGGCGGTTCGCCCTTCCCGGGCAATTGCGCGGCGGCGAGCGGGGCGGGGAGGGCCAG
Organism: Sphingomonas sp. LR60; assembly: GCF_036855935.1. Lineage (NCBI taxonomy): Bacteria > Pseudomonadati > Pseudomonadota > Alphaproteobacteria > Sphingomonadales > Sphingomonadaceae > Sphingomonas > Sphingomonas sp. LR60. The sequence goes on from NZ_JASPFK010000001.1 coordinate 797,392, forward strand.
CGCGAGCAGAAGATTGATGCCGCGCCCGAACGCACCATATAAAGAGGGTAGGCCGCCCCCGACCGGCGGCACCGGAGTATCCATGACGTCTGCTTTCCCCGTTCTGCCGCTTCGCGACATCGTCGTCTTCCCGCATATGATCGTGCCGCTGTTCGTCGGGCGCGACAAGTCGGTCGCCGCGCTGGAAGCCGCGATGGCGGCCGACAAGGAAATATTCCTCGTCGCGCAGCTTGATCCGGCCGAGGACGATCCTGCGCGTGACGATCTCTATACGATGGGCGTCACCGCGACGGTGTTGCAATTGCTCAAGTTGCCCGATGGCACCGTCCGCGTGCTGGTCGAAGGCAAGGCGCGCGCGACGCTGGAGACGCTGGAGGAGGGCGGCGAGTATCTGACCGCCGCGGTCGAGCCGGTGCTTGACGCCGAGGTCGAGGGGCCGGAGGCGGCGGCGCTGATGCGCTCGGTCGTCGACCAGTTCGAGAATTATGCCAAGCTCAACCGCAAGCTGCCCGCCGAACTCGCCGCGCAGCTTGGCGAAATCGACGTCGCCGGGCGGCTGTCGGATACGGTCGCGGGCAATATCCAGGTCAAGGTCGCCGAGAAGCAGGCGCTGCTGATGGAGGCCGATCCGCTCAAGCGGCTGGAGATGGCCTATGCGCTGATGGAAGGCGAGCTGGGCGTCCTGCAGGTCGAGAAGAAGATCAAGAGCCGCGTCAAGCGCCAGATGGAGAAGACGCAGCGCGAATATTACCTCAACGAGCAGTTGAAGGCGATCCAGCGCGAGCTGGGCAATGAGGGCGAGGAAGGCGAGGGCGACGAGATCGCCGAGCTGACCCAGAAGATCGCCACGCTCAAGCTGTCGAAGGAGGCGCGCACCAAGGCGACCGCCGAGCTGAAGAAGCTCAAGACCATGGCGCCGATGAGCGCCGAGGCGACCGTCGTGCGCAACTATCTCGACGTGCTGCTCGGCCTGCCATGGGGCAAGAAGAGCAAGATCAAGAAGGACATCCCCGCCGCCGAGGCGATCCTCAACGAGGATCATTACGCGCTGGAGAAGGTCAAAGACCGGATCGTCGAGTACCTCGCGGTACAGGCGCGCACCAACAAGCTGAAGGGGCCGATCCTGTGCCTCGTCGGTCCGCCGGGCGTCGGCAAGACCAGCCTCGGCAAGTCGATCGCCAAGGCGACCGGGCGCGAGTTCATCCGCCAGTCGCTGGGCGGCGTGCGCGACGAGGCCGAGATTCGTGGCCACCGCCGCACCTACATCGGCTCGTTGCCCGGTAAGGTGGTGACCAACCTCAAGAAGGCCGGCGCCAGCAACCCGCTGTTCCTGCTCGATGAGATCGACAAGCTCGGCCAGGATTTCCGCGGCGATCCCGCCTCGGCGCTCCTCGAAGTGCTCGACCCGGAGCAGAATGCCAAGTTCAACGACCATTATCTCGAGATCGATATCGACCTCTCGGACGTGATGTTCGTCTGCACCGCCAATTCGCTCAACCTGCCGCAGCCGCTGCTCGACCGCATGGAGATCATCCGGCTGGAGGGGTATACCGAGGACGAGAAGGTCGAGATCGCCGAGCGGCATCTGGTCGACAAGCAGATCGAGGCGCACGGCCTGAAGCCGGGTGAGTTCACGCTCACCAACGAGGGGCTGCGCGCGCTGATCCAGCGCTACACCCGCGAGGCTGGCGTCCGCACGCTGGAGCGCGAGATCGCCAAGCTGTGCCGCAAGGCGCTGCGCCAGATCCTCGAGGGCAAGGCGGAGAGCGTGACGATCACGCCCGACAATCTCTCCGATTACGCCGGGGTGCTGAAGTTCCGCCACGGCCTGTCGGAGACCGAGGACCAGATCGGCGCGGTCACCGGGCTGGCCTGGACCGAGGTCGGCGGCGAATTGTTGACGATCGAAAGCGTTACCGTTCCCGGAAAGGGACAGGCGAAGGTCACCGGCAAGCTCGGCGACGTGATGAAGGAATCGGTGCAGGCCGCCTTCTCGTTCGTCCAGGCGCGCTCGCCGTCGTTCGGGATCAAGCCCAGCCTGTTCCACCGCAAGGACATCCACATCCACTTGCCCGAAGGTGCGGTGCCGAAGGACGGCCCGTCGGCGGGCATCGGGCTGGTCACCTCGATCGTCTCGACGCTGACCGGCATTCCGGTCCGCAAGGAAGTGGCGATGACCGGCGAGGTGACGCTGCGCGGGCGCGTGCTGCCGATCGGGGGCCTCAAGGAGAAGCTGCTCGCGGCGTTGCGCGGCGGAATCGAGACGGTGCTGATCCCCAAGGAGAATGAAAAGGACCTCGCCGAGATCCCACAGAACATCCGTGACGGGCTGAAGATCGTGCCGGTCGCGCACGTCGACGAGGTGCTGCGGCTCGCGCTGGTGCGGCCGCTCGAGGCGATCGACTGGACCGAAGCCGATGAACTCGCGGCCCTGCCGCCGGCGCCGATCGCGCCGGTCGGTGGTGAGCTTCACCACTAATTTAACTGGGTTTTTGTTTCACGTCTCCGCCGTACCGTTGATCCGGTACGGCGGTTTCGTTTGACTCGGTGGCGGGGGCGCGCGTTAATGGGATGGTGCGGGCTTCAATCCGCGAATCCATTCCATATCTGTAACGACATTCTGAAAGTGGGGTTTTGCGGATGAACAAGCAGGAACTGATCGCGCAGGTTGCGACGGTCGCCGGACTGGGGAAGAACGAGGCGAGCCGCGCGGTCGAGGCGGTGTTCGACACCATCTCGGGTTGCCTGAAGAAGGGGGACGAGGTCCGCCTCGTCGGCTTCGGAACGTTCGCGGTCAGCAAGCGCAAGGCCTCCACCGGGCGCAACCCGCGCACCGGCGAACCGATGACGATCAAGGCGTCGAGCCAGCCGAAGTTCAAGGCCGGCAAGGTGCTGAAGGATTCGCTGAACTGAGGCGGATTTGCTCTGGACAGGGCGGGGGGCTTGCGTAATTGCGCCGCTCCGCCAGCGGATGGGCGCGTAGCTCAGCGGTAGAGCACACCCTTCACACGGGTGGGGTCACAGGTTCAATCCCTGTCGCGCCCACCATCCACGGCCCGAAAGCCCCGCCCGGTCATGATGATCCGGCGGGGCTTTTCGCGTCCTGGACGATGGCGTTCGTCGCTGGTTCCGTGACGCCCACTCCCTGCCGTCGTCATCCCCGCGCCCGCTATGGGGTGATCCATCAAGCTGAAGTGTTCTCCGGCGAAGGCCGGGGCCCAGTTGGGGGACGCTGCTGGGTCACGTCGCGCTTCATCTCGCTGACCTTCTTAACTGGGTCCCGGCCTTCGCCGGGGTCCGAAGGAGAATGGCTCAAGCCAACTGGATCAAACTCCGAACCTCTGCGAACACCTCTTGCCGTGCTCCTGCGAAAGCAGGAGCCCAGGGTTCCGGGCGCCACAAGGCGTTACTCTGCTCGGCCCTGGGCTCCTGCCTCCGCAGGAGCACAAGCTCGGAGAGCCATGCTTTTGGCTTCCCGCCTGCGCGGGTATGACGACGGGGCTGCCGCCGCCGTTTGCAGTCTAGCCGCCGCACAGGTCACGCAACCGGAACCGCTTGGCGTCGCCTGCGCGCGGTTGCGCGCGACGGTGCAATATTCAATATAACTCTCGGAGCCACCACGCACGGCTTCCGGGGATTAGTACCCCCGATGTGACCGGTAGATGCTGACCGCAACAGCGTCACACTTCCTGACCCTTCTGGTCGGGGAGCCTGTGGCGTATGTCCAAGGCTTCTAGCCCAAAGGCCGCAGGGCCGACTTTTGCCGGTGTACTAACTCCCCGATCACCAAGGGATCAGGTGTGAAGTCGATAGCGGGGGCGTACCGCATCGGACTTCCGGGGAGACGGGCGATGCCACGCGGCACCCGGCATGTTCTCACTGGCACGTTGCGACGGACGCGGTTCGGTCATGCGCTCGACATGGACGGCGGCGGGGTGTGGCAGCTCGATGTCGGCTGGCTGGCCGCCTGGCGCCTGTGCGGTCGTCGGGTGAGAGTGGAGGGCACCCGATCGGGCTTCGACCTTCTCGACGTTCGTCGCATGACGTCGGCGGACGATCTTCATGAGACTTGATCGTCCAGCTTCCCGCCTGCGCGTGAATGACGTAAGTTGCTGAAAGACGGCGCGGTAAACACGTCCCATCCTCGCACATGTCACGCAACCGTAACGGTGGCGTCACGCAACCGTCTCCCAAATCGCATTCAGCTGTCATCCTCAACGCCTAGCGGCGCTCTCGACGATCGAGCGGACAGTCAGGTCCGACTCTGATCGGGGCCTTGGGAAGGGTCCGTATCTCGAAGGGAGTGAGTTCATGGTCAGCTTCAGCCGCCGCAGCCACATGCTGCTGGCATCCAGTGCCGCCCTGTTGCTGGCGTCGTGCGGTGCGGATGACGTGGCGTCGCCGGGCGCGGGCAGCATCCCCGTCACGATCAATCAGCCGGCCCCGACGCCGACCCCGACGGGCACCGCGACGCCGACCCCGCTGACCGCTTCGCAATTCGCGCTGTCGACCACCGTCAACGGCGTCAGCATCACCGCCGACGAGCAGGTCGCGCTGGTCAACGCCGGGCAGAACAACAACCTTCAGGGCTTCGGCACGACGCTGAACGGCGTCTATCCGGTCAGCGGCACCTCGCTCACCACCGCCAGCAACCCGCAGACGGTGCTGGACAACACGGCGTTCATCCAGAACACCAGCTTCGTCGGCGCGCTCAGCGGCCCGAACGACAATTCCTTCTCGGGCTGGACCTGCAATTCGTCGAGCGCGACCTTCCTCAACAGCGGGTCGTGCACCGCGGTGCCCTCGATCGGCACCGGCACCCCGGCGGCGTCGTGCCCGACCGGTCTGACGGATGATGGCCTCAACACGTCGAACACGGCCAGCAACCCGGCGACCTTCCGCTATTGCCGCCTGCCTTCGGTCATCTCGGCCGACCTGACGCTCGCGAAGGTGCCCGGCCTCGTCTACCGCTTCCGCGGCCTGACCGAAGTCGGCGTCGACGGCGGTGCGGCGGCGACGCTGACGATCCAGCCGGGCGTCGTGCTGGCGGCGGACTCGACCGAGACGTCGAACGACGTCGTGCTCGTCAACCGCGGCAGCAAGATCAACGCGGTCGGCACTGCCGATGCGCCGATCATCTTCACCGCGCAGCAGAACCTCGCCAACAACGGCGTGTCGGACTCGTCGCAGGGCCTGTGGGGCGGCGTGATCCTGCTCGGCAAGGCGCCGACCGCGGTCTGCGCCACCGGCACCGGCCCGAACACCGCCGATGGTACCTCGGCGGGCGCGTCCGCGCCGTGTCAGCAGCAGATCGAGGGTGTGACCGGTCGCCTGTACGGCGGTACCGAAGCCGCCGACAGCTCGGGCACGATGCAGTACGTCCAGATCCGCTACACCGGCATCGCGATCAGCGAGGGCAACGAGTTGCAGGGCCTGACGCTCGGCGGCACCGGCTCGGGCACGATCATCGATCACGTCCAGAGCCACAATTCGGCCGACGACGGCATCGAGATCTTCGGTGGCACCACCAACCTGAAGTATTTCGTGGTCACCGGCGCCGATGACGACGGCTTCGACGTCGACAACGGCTGGCGCGGGTTCATGCAGTTCATCATCGCCGCGCAGAAGGCCGGCGGCTCGACCGCCGACTCGTTCGCGACCGAGATCGACTCGAACGGTGCCGAGGACCTGCTGCCGCGCACCTACGGCCGCTACGCCAACTTCACCTTCATCCAGACGAACTCGGCCCCGGCCGCGATCCGTCTGCGCGGCGGCGCGGACTTCGCCTTCGTCAACGGCATCGTGAAGACGCAGTCGGGCGCGGCGTGCCTCAACCTGATCGCAGGTGCGGGCTCGGGCGACACGCGCACGACGATCCGCCCCGCGAACAGCGCGTTGCAGGACGTCGGCCCGCCGACCTTCAACTCGGTCTACTTCCAGTGCCAGGGCCGCTGAGGCGCCCTTAAGCCCCTCGTGATGCTCGGCGGAGCCCGGGGAGCGCCTGATCGCGCCACCCCGGGCACGCTTTATGACCTCCGATCGGAACACCCGACCATGCGCCAGCGCAACCTCGCCACGCTTCTTCTCCTGACGACCACGCTGGTCGCCCCCGCGGCGCTGGCGCAGGTCGCTCCCGCTCCGTCGGCGCCGGCCGGCCCGCCGCAGACCAGCACCACGTCGCCCGGCCCGGCGACATCCGCAGACCGTCAGGCGGAGGCGACGCAGGATGCCGTGCCGGGCGGTGCGGACGATCAGGCGGAAATCTCCGCGCCCGGCGTCGACGCCAGCACCGCTGGCGACATCGTCGTGGTCGGACGCAACATCCCGAATGCGGTCCGCGCCACGGCGCAGGTCGTCAACGTGCTGTCTAGCGCGGATATCGCCCGCACGGGTGAGGGTGATATCGCCGGCGCGCTGACCCGCGTCACCGGCCTGTCGGTGGTCGGCAACGGCTATGTGTTCGTGCGCGGTCTGGGCGATCGCTATTCGTCGGCGCTGCTCAACGGTTCGCCGCTGCCCAGCCCCGAACCGCTGCGCCGCACCGTTCCGCTCGATATCTTCCCGACGACGGTGGTCGGCTCCGCGCTGGTCCAGAAGACCTATTCGGTCAATTATCCCGGCGAGTTCGGCGGCGGCGTCATCAACCTGACGACGAAGGCGATCCCGGACGAGAATTTCTTCACGGTCGGCGCCTCGGGCGGGATCGATACCGAGACGACCGGACGGCTCGGCTATACCTATTTCGGATCGAAGACCGACTGGCTCGGCTATGACGGCGGCGAGCGCAACGTTCCCGATTTCATCAAGCAGGCGCCGCTCGGCAATGGCGTGATCCCCAGCGCGCAGGTGCTGCAACTGTCGAACGCACGGACGACGCTGCTCCAGCGCAACAGCGACATTCCCGCCAACTACTCCGGCAGCCTCGATCTCGGCGTCACCGGCGACATCGGCGGAACGCGCGTCGGCCTGATCGGCAGCGTCGGCGTGTCGAACAACTGGCGCACCCGCGATGCGGTGCAGCAGGACACCGTCAGCAACGACGGCACGCTCCGCAACGATTTCCAGACCGTCATCACCGACAATCGCGCGGTGGTGAACGGGCTGCTCGGTTTCGGCGCGGAATTCGGCGAGAACAAGATCCGCTGGACCAACGTCTATATCCACGACACGCTCAAGCAGGGGCGCGCCTCGGCGGCGACCGTGTACAACAATTCCAGCGGCAACCCGCTGTTCCAGCAGAACACCAGCTGGTTCGAGCGCAAGCTGATCGAGACGCAGCTGGTCGGCGAGTTCAAGCCGGTGCAGGATCTCTCGATCGACCTGCGCGGCGCCTATGCCAATTCGCAGCGCAATTCGCCGTACGAGCGGCAGTTCATCTATCTCTGCAACACCTCGCTCAACACCGACCTCAGCAATGCGCCGGTGTCCGACACCGGGGTGAGCTGCCCGGGCGTGTGGCAGGCGACCAACGCCTTCGACCGCTTCGCGACGGTGGTGTTCAGCGAGCTGAACGAGAACCTCTATTCGGGTCAGGCGGACGTCGCGTACAAGTTCCAGGGCGAGCGCCCGATGACCTTGTCCGCGGGCTATTATTATTCGGAGAACGAGCGGACCTCGACGCGTCTGCCGTTCACCTACCAGACGGTCGCGGGCGGTGCGATCCCGTTCCCGTGCAATCTGTTCCGCCCCGATTACCTGCTGTCGCCCGATGTGGTGAACGGCTGTCCGGTGCCGGGTGCGGGCAGCCCGACCGACACCGCGGTGCAGATGCGCTTCGACGCCGGACAGAACGGCTCATACGCCTATGACGCGCTGCTGCGCGTCCACGCCGGCTATGTGCAGGCCGAGGCGGAGGCGTTCGACGGCGTCCGCGCGATCATCGGCGTCCGCTACGAAACCGCGACGCAGCGCGTCACCCCGATCAATGCGACCGGCACGCGTCTGAAGAACGATTACTTCCTCCCGGGCGCGACGCTGACGTGGAATTTCGCGCAGGACATGCAGCTGCGCCTCGCCGCGTCGAAGACGCTCGCGCGCCCGCAGTTCCGCGAGCTGGCCCCGCAGGCGTTCCGCGACTTCGAATCGGATCGCCTGTTCTTCGGCAACCCGCGGCTGAAGGACTCGCAGCTCTACAATCTCGAGGCGCGTTACGAATGGTTCTTCGCGCGTGACCAGCGGATCACGCTCGCCGGCTTCTACAAGCGGATCGACAATCCGATCGAGCAGGTCGGCTTCTTCCCGACCCCCGATGCCCGCCTCCAGACCGGGTTCACCAACCTGCCGCGCGCCAAGCTGTACGGCGCCGAGATCGAAGCGCAGAAGTACATCCCGCTCGACTTCATCTCCGAAGGCATGGCGGGCAAGCGCGCGGTGGTGATCGCGAACTATACCTGGACGCATTCGGCGCTCACCGCCGATCGCACCTGCGTGCCCGGCGTGCTGGAAGGGACGACGCTCGGCGGCTGCCAAGCCAATTTCGCGCCCGCCGCCAGCCTGTTCCGCAACGGCGCGCCGCTCACCGGCCAGTCCGACCACCTCGTCAACCTGCAACTCGGGTTCGAGGACAAGGACAATGGCACGCAGGCGACGCTCTTGTTCAACTACGCCAGCGAGCGCGTGACCAACCGCGGCCCGTCGCTGCTCGGCGGTGCCGGCTTCCAGCCCGACATCATCGAAAAGCCGGGCATCCGCCTCGACTTCGTCGCGCGACAGACCGTCGATTTCATGAGCAAGAAGGTCGAGATCAAGGCCGAGATGCGCAACCTGACCGGCACGCGTTATCAGGAGTTCCAGATCTTCGAGGGCGGCAACCGCGTCGACATCAACAACTACCGCCTCGGCCGGCTGTTCACGCTCGGCGCCAGCGTGACCTTCTAAGCCGGAGGGCCGGCGCTTTCGTCTCGCAGCGCCGGCTACCGTACGGAGGAAGCAAACAATTCGTCATTGCGAGCGTAGCGAAGCAATCCAGGGCCGGACCAGGACGCCCTGGATTGCTTCGCTACGCTCGCAATGACGGAAGAAAGGCGGCCACGCTTGGTCGTCTTTCACCACCCCCAGGCGCGCTCGCGATACCATTTGGTGATGATATATTTGGTCCCGGCGCGCACCTTCATCCCGTGATGGATCGTCGCCGGGTTGAGCGTGCCGTCGGGGCGGCAATTGTTCCAGCAGACCAGCTTGCCCAGCTCGGGCTGGATCGTCTTGTCGACCGCCTTGAACCGCGTCGCGCCGCCCGCCTCGGGCTCGTTGAGATAGATCATCGCGGTCCAGGTGCGATTGCCCGCGACGCTGCAATAGCGCGCGAAATCCGCGCCGTTCGGCTCGAAATAATCGGTATGCGCCTTGAACTCCTGCCCCACGGCATAGCGTTGCCCCTGGACCGGCTCGCCGTGCAGCGGGTCGAGCCCCGTCGCGCCCGCCAGCGCCGCATCCACCTCCGCCACCACCGGATTGGTCGCGGGCAGGTCGCAGGTCTCGCTGGTGCGGAACGCGGTGTCGCCGTTCGGATCGGCGATCGTCGACGGGCGACGGCCGATGTCGATCAAATCGACCAGATGCGCACACGCATCGGGCGACAGGAACGCGCGTTTGATGAACAGCGTCAGCTTGGGGCTAGGCAGCCGCTGGAAACCGGGCGAGGCGGCAAGCCGGGCGGCGATCGGGTCGGTGGCCATCGCGGGTTTGTGCCACAGGTGAAGGTCCGCGCCCAAGCACAGAAATATTACACAAAGCCGCAATACCCACGTAATATGGTTTACCTAAGCGGCCGTTCGCGGGGAGTTGGCCTGGCCGATGCGATTGAAGTTCGATGCCCGTGCGCGGGCGATCCTGCGGCGGCTGCCCGTGGTAAATATCTACTCCGCGGCCGAATTGGCGCTGCTCGCGGTGCTGGCGGTGCAGTGCGCGCGGCTGGCATGGGTGCTGCTCACCCCCGTCGCGCCGCTAGGCGCATGGGTGCCCGCCGGGCCGACCGTGCCTGCCGATGCGGCCGGCGTGCTCGCCGGCTTCGATCCTTTCTACCGCGTCAGCGGCGCGGCACAGGCGCAGGGGCCGAGCGCGGTGACCTCGCTCCAGCTCACGCTGTACGGCACCCGCATGGACGATGCGCAGGCGCGCGGCGCGGCGATCATCGCCGGCCCGGACGGCGTTCAGAAGAGCATCGCGGTGGGTGAGGAGGTCGTGCCCGGCGTCACGCTCAAGGCGGTCGCCTTCGACCATGTCACGCTCGATCGCGGCGGTCGGAACGAGGATCTGTTCCTCGATCAGTCGTCCAGCAGCGGCATCGTCACCGCGCCCGCCGCCGACCCCGCGCAGAACCCGCCGCCGACATCGGTGCCGCCGGCCGGCGCGCCCGGCCCCGCCGCGCCGCTCGAGACGCCGAGTGGCGGGCCGGTCGCCCCCGGTGCCGCCAACGTCTCGCCGCAGCAGCTTCGTCAGGAAATCAACGCGATCCCGCGCATCGAAGGCGGCAAGGTCACCGGGGTCACCGTCCGCGGACAGGGCGGGACGGCGTTCCGCGCGGCCGGGCTGCGCGACGGCGACGTCATCACCACCGTCGCGGGTCGCCCGATCAGCGGCCCGTCCGATCTCGAAATGCTCACCCGCGCGCGCGCGTCGGGCGGCACCCTGTCCCTCACGGTCGAACGCGGCGGCCAGCCGCTGCCGCTCACCATTCCGGTAACACGATGAACCGCACCGCCACTTTCCTGTCCCCGCTCGCTCTCGTCGCCGCTGCGCAGCCGGCGCTGGCGCAGACCACGCTCAATGTCCGCGATGCCGATATCCGCGCCTTCATCGCCGATGCCGCGAAGGTCACCGGGCGCACCTTCATCATCGACAATCGCGTGCAGGGTAAGGTGTCGGTCGTCACCGATCGCCCGTTGTCGCGCAGCGAATATCTGGAGGTGTTCCTCTCGACGCTGCGCGCCAACGCGCTGATCGCGGTGCCGACCGCCAATGGCGCATTCCGCGTCCAGCCGATCGACAATGCCGCCAGCCAGCCAGGGCGGATCGGACTGGCGGGCGCGCAGCGCAACCAGCTCGTTACCGAGATCATCCGGCTGCGTTCGGTCGACGCCGCGCAGGCGGTCGATACGGTGCGTCCGCTGGTCAGCGCGCAGGGCTCGGTCACCGCCAATCGCGGCGGCAACAGCCTGGTCGTCGTCGATTTCGCCGACAATGTCCGGCGGGTGCGCGAAGTGGTACGGCGGATCGACGCCGACACCTCGGCGACGCGGATCGTCGCCCTCAAGAACGCGCGCGCCAGCGAGGTCGCGACCGCGCTGACGGGATTGCTCGGCGGCGGTGCGCAGGGCGGTGCGGCGGCGGCGACCGGCGGTGCCTCGGCGGTCGCGATCGAGAGCAGCAACGCGGTGGCGCTACGCGGCGATCCGCAGACCGTCGCGCGGCTCGCCGGGCTGGCGCGCGAACTCGACCAGAACGCCCGCAACGCGACCGAAATCCGCGTCGTCTTCCTCGAGAACGCCGACGCCAATCAATTGCTGCCGGTGCTCCAGCAACTCGTCGGTCAGGCACCCGACGCGGTCCAGGAACAGGGGCTCAGCCGCACCGGACTCAGCACGTCGAGCACCGGCGCGACTGGGGTCGGCGCGACCCCGCAGCCCGCGACGCGCAGCCAGTCGCAACAGACCACTACACAGCAATCGGGCAGCCAGCCGCAGCAGGCCGCGATTCGCGGCGAAGGCGCGCGCACCGCCGCGGTGGTGACGCGCTATGCCGGCGCGAATGCGATCGTCGTTGCCGCCCCCGCCGACGTCCAGCGTCAGCTCGCCGAGGTGATCCGCAAGCTCGACCAGCGCCGCCAGCAGGTGCTGGTCGAGGCGATCGTCGCCGAAGTGTCGGACAGCACCGTCAACCGCCTCGGCGCGCAATTCCTGCTCGGCAACATCGACGGTGGCGCCTTCGCCGCCTCGACGTTCAGCAATTCCGCCCCCAACATCCTGCAGATCGCTGGCGCCGTCGGCGCGCAGAAGCTCGGCAGCACGCAGACCACGGTCGTGTCGCCGGACGGGACGCGCACCACCACCAACGTCAACAACAGCGCGTCGAACCAGCTCACGCAATCCGCGATCAGCTCGATCATCGGCTCGCAAGGCGGGTTCGGCGGGTTCGGCGGGCAGATCGGCAGCACGATCTTCGGCGCGATCATCAACGCGGTGAAGAGCGATACGCAGTCCAACCTGCTGCAAGTTCCGCAGATCATGACGCTCGACAATCAGGAAGCGCATACCCTGGTCGGGCAGGAGATCCCGATCACCACCGGCGAGGCGCTGTCGAACAATTTCGACAATGCCTTCCGCACGACGCAGCGGCAGAATGTCGGCATCGGGCTCGACGTGCGGCCGCAGGTCAATTCGTCGGGCACGATCAAGATGAACCTCCATCTGGAGGTCAGCTCGATCGCCGGCCCGGTCAGCAGCAACAATTCCGACCTGATCCTCAACAAGCGCGAGGTCGAGACGGTACTGACCGTCGACGATGGCGCGATCGGGGTGATCGGCGGACTGCTCTCCGACGAGGAGCGGCGGACGATCGAGAAGATCCCGTTCCTCGGCGACATTCCGATCCTCGGCAATCTGTTCAAGAGCAAGGCCAAGACCCGCGCCAAGTCGAACCTGATGATCTTCATCCGCCCGACGGTGATCCGCTCGGCGGAGGAGAACCGCCGCGTTACCGAGCGCCGCTACGGCTATCTGCGCCTCCAGCAGGGCTTGCAGGACCCGACCGTCGAGCCGTCGATCGACGAGCTGGTGCGCGATTATATGGGCGCCACTCCGCCGCTGCCCGCACCGGGCGAGCCGGGCAGCATCGAGGACCCGCGCGTCGGCGTGCCGGTCTATCGCAACTCGACGAGCGTCATCACCGGGGGCAAGCGCAAATGATCTTGCGGACCGGCGCGGAGATCGACGCGGCCGCCGCGCCGCTGCCGCCCGCCCCGGACGGCGCGACCGTGCTGACCGATGCGGTGCCGGTCGTGCCGCCGGTCGCCTTGCCTTATGCCTTCGCGCGCAAGTTCGGCGTCGTGCTCGATGGCGACGCCGTGGCGCTGCGCGAGGGCAGCGATCCGCGCGCGCTGATCGAGGTGCGGCGCGTGCTCGGGCGCGCGTTCGATGTCGCGGTGGTTGCGCCGGCCGCCTTCGACCGCTTGCTCAGCGACAATTATGCGATGGACGGGCAGGCGACCGCCGCCGCCGCCGTCGGCATGGGCGACGAACTCGACCTGCTCGCCGATGGCTTGCCGACCGCCGAGGATCTGCTCGACACCGCCGACGACGCGCCCGCGATCCGGCTCATCAACGGTATCATCGCCGATGCCGCGCGCAACGGCGTGTCGGATATCCATATCGAGCCGTACGAGACCGGGCTGGTCGTGCGAATGCGGATCGACGGCGTGCTGCGCGAGACGCTGCGGATGCCGCCGCATGTCGCGCCCGTCGTGGTCAGTCGTATCAAGGTCATGGCCCGCCTCGACATCGCCGAGCGGCGCGTGCCGCAAGACGGGCGCATGGGGCTGACGCTGGGCGGCAAGCTGCTCGACGTCCGCGTCTCGACCCTCCCGAGCCGCGCGGGCGAACGTGTCGTGCTGCGTATTCTCGACAAGGAGAATGCCGGCATGGACCTCGACGCGCTCGGGATGAGCGCGCCGATGTACGCGTTGCTGCGCGAGGCGATCGCGGAGCCGAACGGCATCGTGCTGGTGACGGGCCCGACCGGCAGCGGCAAGACGACGACGCTCTACGCGGCGCTGCGCCTGCTGAACGACGGCAGCCGCAACATCCTGACCGTGGAGGACCCGGTCGAATATGCGGTCGAGGGCGTCGGGCAGACGCAGGTCAACGCTAAGGTCGGGCTGACCTTCGCCGCGGGCTTGCGCGCGATCCTGCGGCAGGACCCCGACGTGGTGATGATCGGCGAAATCCGCGACCGGGAAACCGCCGAGATCGCGGTGCAGGCGTCGCTGACCGGCCACCTCGTGCTGTCGACCGTCCACACCAACGACGCGGTCGGCGCGATCACGCGGATGCGCGACATGAAGGTCGAGCCGTTCCTGCTCGCCTCGACGTTGCGCGCGGTGATCGCGCAGCGCTTGGTGCGTCGCCTGTGCAAACATTGCGCACGCCCGGTGCCAGCATCGGAGACGGTCGCACCGCTGCTCGGCATCGATCCGGCGAAGATTGTCTACGAGGCGGTAGGCTGCGAGAATTGCAACAGAACCGGCTTCCGCGGCCGGATCGGCGTCTACGAAGCGGTGCGCGTCGACTCGACCGTCCGCCGCCTGATCAACGAGGGCGGCGACGAAGACGCCATCGCGCGCCACACCTTCGTCAACAACGACACGCTGGCCATCGCCGCGCGGCGGCTGGTGGAGAGCGGGCAAACCACTGCGGAAGAAGCGATTCGCGTCTCCCGCAGCGAAAACGTCGACGCCGCCGAAGCCGCGATCGCCGATGCGCATTAAGCCGCTACATACTCCCCTCCCTGTCAGGGAGGGGCCGGGGGTGGGTGGCGTGTCCGCGATACGTCTGAGTGTGCGCCCCCGGCTCCGTACCACCCGAACCCTACCCACACCCACCCCTCCCTGACAGGAAGGGGCGGGTAAGGTCATGGCTGACTTCGACTATCTTGCGATCGACACCCGCGGTAACGAGACGCGCGGCCACGTCAGCGCCACCGACATGGACGCCGCCCGCGCCGCGCTCGACCGCAAGCGGCTGTACGTCGTCCGCCTCGAACCCGGCAACACCCCACAGGCGCGTAGCCGCCCATTGTTCGGGCTCGAACTCGGCCGCGCGAAGATGTCGGGCAAGCAATTGACCTTGTTCACCCGACAGTTGGCAACGCTCAACCGCGTGTCGCCGCTGGAAGAGTCGCTTCGCACGATCACCCGCCAGACCGAGCAGGACAGCGTCCGCGCGATCGTCCAGACCGTCCATAGCGCGGTCGTCGAAGGCCGCCGCCTCGCCGATGCGATGGCGCGCGAGCCGAAGAGCTTCCCGCCGCTCTACCGCGCGATGGTCGCGGCGGGCGAAAGCTCGGGCACGCTGCCGCAGATCATGGAGCGGCTGTCGACCCTGCTCGAACGTCAGGCCGAAATCCGCGGCAAGTTGCTGACCGCGATGGCCTATCCCTCGGTGCTCGCCGCTGTCGCGCTCGGGGTGGTGCTGGCGCTGATGACCTTCGTCGTTCCGCAGGTGGTCGAGCAATTCGATACCGTGGGGCAGGAACTCCCGCTGCTGACGCGGCTGGTGATTGGGCTGTCGGACGTGCTGGTCGGCTGGTGGTGGCTGATGCTGCTGGTGCTGGTCGCGCTCGGCGTCGGCGCATGGGCAGCGCTGCGCCAGCCGCCGATCCGGCTCGCCTTCGACAGCTGGCTGCTGCGTGTACCGCTGCTTGGTCGCCTGCTCCGCGACCTCCACGCGGCACGGATGGCGCGGACCTTGTCGACGATGGTCGCCAGCCGTCTCCCGCTTTTGGAAGGGCTTAGCCTTACCGCGGGCACGATCCACAACCGGCGGCTGAAGGTGGCGTCGGACGAGATCACCGAATCGATCCGCGGCGGCGGCAGTCTGTCGACGGCGATGCGCCGCGCGGGTGTGTTCCCGCCGCTGCTCGTCTACCTCGCCGCCAGCGGGGAAGCGGCGGGGCGGCTCGACGAGATGCTGGAGCGCGCCGCCGATTATCTGGAACGCGAGTTCGACCGTTTCACCGCCACCGCCATGTCGCTTCTCGAACCGCTCATCATCGTCATCATGGGCGCGATCGTCGCGACGATCGTGCTATCGATCCTGCTCCCCATCCTTCAGCTCAACACGCTGGCCGGACAATGAGAATGCCTATGTCGACCGAACAGAAGAACCGCCGCAGGAAGCGCAACGGGTTCACCCTCGTCGAGCTGATGGTGGTGATCGTCATCATCGGCCTGCTCGCGACGATCGTCGCACTGAACGTGCTGCCGTCGGGCGACACCGCACGCATCCAGAAAGCCAAGGCCGATATCGCGACGATCGAGCAGGGTCTCGAACTCTACCGGTTGCAGATGGGCAATTACCCGACGACGACGCAGGGGCTGCAGTCGCTGGTCACCCCGCCGGCGGGCGCCGATGCCGCGCGCTACCAAGCCGGCGGCTATATCAAGCGTTTGCCGGAAGATCCGTGGAACCGGCCGTACCTTTATGCCTCGCCCGGTCAGCACGGCGCGGCGGATGTCTGGACGCTCGGGGCCGACGGCAAGGACGGCGGGCAGGGGATCGATGCCGATATCGGATCCTGGCAGTAAGCCATTGTTCCTGGCCACGGCGTGGGCCGGGGCGCGCTGCCGCACGCATGACGCGCGGCAGCGCGGCTTCACGCTGATCGAGCTGATGGTGGTCATTACCGTCATCGGGCTCGCCTCGGCGGCGGCGGTGCTGATGATGCCCGACACGCGCGGACGGCTGATGGACGAGGCGGCGCGCTTCGCGGTGCGCACCCGCGCCGCGCACGACGCCGCGATCGTCGAGGCGCGCCCGGTCAGCCTGTGGGTGACGCCGGGCGGCTACGGCTTCGACCAGTGGCGTGGTGGGGCGTGGACCCCACTCGATGGCCCGCTGGGCGTCGAGCGCTGGAAACCCGGTACCGCAACCACCGGCCCGGCGCGCGACCGCTTGACCTTTGATACCACCGGGCTAGCCGACCGCGCGATGACCGTGACGCTGACTCGCGAGGGGATGCGCACCGATGTGGTGATCGACGCCGACGGGACCGTCCGTGTCGCGGGCTGACCCGCGCGCCCGCGGGTTCACTTTGGTCGAGATCATGGTCGCACTCGTGGTGTTCAGCCTCGCCGCATTGGCGCTGATCCGGCTGGAGGGACAGACGATCCGCTCGACCGGCTTCGTGTCCGAGACGTTGCTCGCGCAGATCGTCGCGCGAAACGTCGCGATCGAGGCCGTCACCGATGCGCAACCGCCGACGCGCGGCCGCGCGACCGGGATCGAGCAGGCGGGCGGGCGCAATTGGACGTGGGTCCGCGACACACAGCCGCTCGGCGATGGCGATGTCCAGCGGATCGATGTCGCGGTCAGCGACGCGGGCGGCGCGGTGATGGGGCGCGCGACGATGGTCCGCCCACCGCCCGCGCCGATCTCGCAAGTCAGGGTCGGGCCATGACCCGCCGGACGACGCACGAAGCGGGCTTTACCTTGGTCGAGGTGATGATCGCGCTGATGATCTTTGGGATGATCGCCGCGGCGGGCGTCGCATTGCTGGCGTTCAGCGTCCGCGCGCAGGGCGCGACCGACGCGGCGCTCGATGACAATGCCGCGCTCAACCGGCTGGTGTCGATCATGACCGCCGACATGGCGCAGGCGCAGGATCGCCCGACTCGTGACGCCGCGGGCACGCTGCTCCCGGCCTTTTCGGGCGACCGCAGCGCGCAGCCGATCCTGCGCCTCGTGCGCGGCGGCTGGGCGAACCCCGATCAGGCACCGCGCGCGACCTTGCAGAAGGTAGAATATCGCCTGACCGCCGACGGGATCGAGCGCGTCGCCTATCCCGCGCTCGACGGAGCCGCGCCTTTGCCGGCGGCGTTGCTGGTCGAACGTGTGCAGGAGGTGCGCGTGCGGTTCCGCTATGCCGGGGCGTGGAGTGACACCTGGCAGGGCGACGAACGAGCGACGCTGCCGCAGGCGATCGAGCTGACGCTCGTGCGCGCCGGTGGGCAATCCTACCGGCTGCTGTTCCTCGTCGGCACGGGCGCGCCGCGTACGACCGACGACACCAACAACGGTCAGCAAGGCCCTGGAAGCGGCACTCCGGCGGGCACACCCGCAGGCGCGATCGATGCGCCGCGCTAGGCCGGGCGAGCGCGGCGCCGCGCTGTTGACCGTGCTGCTGCTCGTCGCGGTGATCGCGGTGATGGCGGCGACTGCGCTGGAGCGGCTCCGGCTATCGACGCGGCTCGCCGCCAATGCCGTCGCGCTCGATGCCGCGCGGGGCTACGCCTATGCCGCCGAGACGTTGGCGACCCGTCGCGTTTCTACCTTGCTGCAACAAAGCCGCGACCGCGTCGCGCTGACCGGCGGATGGAGTGGTCGACCGTTCGGGCTGCCGATCCCCGGCGGCACCGCGGTCGCGCGGGTTACCGATGGCGGCAATTGCTTCAACCTCAACGGGCTGGTGACGTTCGGATTCGGCGATGCCTATCTCGTCAACCCACAGGCGCTGACGCGCTTTCAGAGGTTGTTGCGGCTGTTGCGCGTGCCGGAAGGTGACGCGATCGCCGCCGCCACGGCCGACTGGCTCGACAGCGACGACGATCCACTGCCCGGCGGTGCGGAGAACAACGATTATCGCGGCTATCGCACCGCCGGCACGCTGATGGCGGATGTCAGCGAGCTACGCGCCGTGAAAGGCGTCACGCCAGAGGCGTTCAAGGTGATCCGGCCATGGGTATGCACGCTGCCGATCGCGCGGCAGTCGGTGTTGAACGTCAACACGTTGCTTCCGGAACAGGCGCCGCTGCTCGCGATGCTGCTCCCCGACTCGATGGGCGTCGCGCAGGCGCAGGGCCTGCTGCTGCGCCGGCCACCCGGCGGCTATGCGCAGACCGGGCAGTTCTGGGCACAACTGGCGAGCGCGGGCGGTGCGACCGACATCGGCGCGCAGTCGCAGACCGCCGTCACCACCAAATGGTTCGCGCTGCGCATCGATGTGGCCAATGGCGGCGCGGAATTGCATGAGGAAGGGCTGATCGACGCGCGGACCCTTCCCGTCCGGCTCGTGACGCGGCAATGGGGGATGTACCATGACCGTTGCGACGCTCCTCTTCCTGCCCCCCGACGATCTCGCAGCCGTGGCGCTGGTGGCGGATCCGCGACGATGCGGTCGAGCGCGAGGGCGAGGGGCTGCCCGAGGTGACGGCGGACGATCGCGTCGTCGCGGTCGCGCCGGCCGATGCGGTGACGTTGCACTGGGCGGCGCTACCCGCCCGTTCCCCGGCGCAGGCGCTGGCGGCGGCACGCGTCGTGGTCAGCGACGCGACTGCCGAGCCGGCGCACGACCTCCATGTCGCGGTCGGCCGAGAGCGCGATGGCGAGCGCGCGATCGCGGTCGTCGCACCGGCGCGGATGGCGGGCTGGCTCGCGGCCTTGGCACGCGGCGGAGTCGATCCGGCCGCGGTCGTACCCGCCCCGTTGCTGCTCCCGGAACCCGAAGAGGGCTATGTCCGCGCCGACCTTGGCGGGCAGGTGGTGGCGCGTGGCCGTACGACCGGTTGGGCCGACGAACCGGTGCTTACCGGGCTGGTCACGCGGGGCGAGACCCCGCGCCTGCTCGACCGCGCCGCGCTTCGCGCCGCCGCGATCGACGCGGTCGCGGAGCCGGTGATCGACCTGCGGCAGGGGGCGTTCGCGCGTCGCCGCCGGCGTACCTCGATCGACTGGGCGCTGGTGCGGCGGCTGGCGGTGCTCGCCGGGCTGATCCTGCTCGCAACGCTGGCGATCGATGTGGTGCGGATCATGCGCTATTCGTTCGGTGCCGATGCGATCGAGCAGCGCGCCGCGACGATCGCGCGACAGGGCCTGCCGCGCGGCACCGGCGAAGGGGATGCGACACGGATGCTCGGCGAGCGACTGTCGGCACTGCGCGGGCCGGGGCAGGGTTTCACCCGCACCGCCGCGGCGATCTACGCGATCGTGGAGGCGGTGCCCGACACCGAGATCACCGCCTTGCAGTTCGAGCCGAACGGTGCGCTGCGTGTCTCGCTGTCGCTGGCGGGCGAGGCACAGGCTAACACGGTCAAGTCGCGGCTCGCCGATGCCGGCTTCACGGTCGAATCGAGTGTCTTCCAGCAATCCGCCGGTCGCCTGACCGGCGACATGACGGTGCGGCCATGACGGCGTTGAAGGCATGGTTCGACGGACGCTCGCTGCGTGAGCGGCGATTGCTGCTGGTGATGGTCGCGTTGGCGGCGGTGACGCTGGTGTGGGGCGCGGTGATCCGTCCGGTGCGCGACGGCCTGTCGTCGTCGCGTGAACGCTATACCGATGCGGTGATCCGGCTCGGCACCGCGCAGGCCGGGCTGCGGCAGGTCAAGGCGTTGCAGCGCCGTGCGACCCCGCTGTCCGCGCCGCTCGCCGACATCGTCCGCGCGCGTGCCGACGCCGCGGGCTTCACGCTCGCCAGCCTCGACGTCGAGGCGCCGGATCGCATCCGAACCGCGATCGCCACCGCGCGGGCCGGGGCGTTGATGCAATGGATCAGCGGCCTGGAGGCGGAAGGCGTCCTCGTCGACTCGCTCAGCGTCTCGGGCAACGGCGCGGGCAGCGTCACCGCGACCATGACGCTGCGTGCGCGGGGGCCTGATGCGCATCCCGCTTACTACCGGTCGCCGCACGCTGTTCCTCGCGCTTTTCGTGGCGGCGATGCTCGCCTTTCTCCCGCTGCGGCTCGCGCTCGGCTGGACCGGGCTCGACGGACAGGGCTTTGCCGCGCGTGAAGTGACCGGCAGCTTGTGGTCGGGGCGCTTGGTCGAGGCGCGGTTCGGCGAGATCGCCTTGGGGGATCTCGACGCGGGCCTGTCGCCCCTCTCGCTGCTGATCGGTCGCGCGAGGATCGCGTTGGAGAGCGAGTCGAACGATCCGGCACAGCGGCTCGCCGGTGCGGTTGAGATCGGGCGCAATCGCGCGGCGATTATTGGTGCCAGTGGACCGCTCTCGCCCGGTAACGCCTTCGCGCCTTTACCCGTCTCCGCGCTCAACCTCGACGGTGTGACGGTGCGCTTCGTCGACGGTACGTGCCAAGCGGCGGAAGGTCGCGTCCGCGCGACGCTCACCGGGGCGTTCCTCGGGCAGCCGCTGCCCGGTGCGCTCAGCGGCACTGCGCGCTGCGATGCCGGCGCCTTGCTGCTGCCGCTCACCAGCGGCGCGGGCGAGGGGGTCAACCTGCGGCTCTGGCCGGACGGCCGCTATCGCGCCGACCTGACGCTGATCCCGACCGACCCGACGATCGCGGCACGGCTCGACGGCGCCGGCTTCGCGGTCAACGGTGCGGCACGAACCTTCTCGGTCGACGGACGTTTTTGAACCGCTTGACGAACCGGCTGCCATGCCGCTAGGGGCACGGCCTTCGCGGCGATCGTAGCTCAGTTGGTTAGAGCATCGGTTTGTGGTACCGAGGGTCGCGGGTTCAAGTCCCGTCGGTCGCCCCATCCCTCCATTTCTGTTTCTTGCTGGCGTTTTTCGCCAGACAAGATTAGCGCGCCTGACGGTAATTTAACGTCGTGCGCACTGGAGAGACGATGACCTCGGTCTGGGACTATCCCGATTTCGACAGCCATGAAGGGCTGCACCTGTTCACCGATCCGACGTCGGGGCTGAAGGCGGTGATCGCCGTCCACTCGACCACGCTCGGACCGGCGGCAGGCGGGGTGCGCTTCTGGCATTATGCCGATGATTCCCGTGCGATTACCGATGCCCTGCGTCTCTCGCGCGGCATGAGCTACAAGAATGCGATGGCCGGACTCGATCTCGGCGGCGGCAAGGGTGTCGTCCTCGCGGACCGGGCGGGCGCGACGATCAGCGACGACCAGCTGGTGGCCTTCGGCCGCGCGGTTGAGTCGCTCGGCGGTCGCTACGTCACCGCCGAAGACGTCGGCATGTCCGAGGCACGGATGAAGGTGATCGCGGGCGAGACGCGCTACGTCTCCGGGCTGCCGGTCGCGCAGGGTGCGGCGGGTGGCGATCCCGGCCCGTACACCGCACACGGCGTCTATCTCGGCGTGCGCGCCGCGGCGAAGCGCGGGCTCGGCACCGATGACGTGAAGGGCGTGCGCGTCGCGATCCAGGGGCTCGGTTCGGTCGGCGGCGGCCTTGCCCGGCTGCTGGCGAAGGACGGAGCGATCCTGACGCTGGCCGACGTCGATCAGGCGCGGGCCGAGCGGATGGCCGCGGAGCTGGGGGCGACGACCGTCGCGCCCGACGCGATCCTGTCGGCGGATGTCGATATCGTCAGCCCCAATGCGCTGGGCGCAATCCTCACCGAGCGCTCGATCCCGACGCTGAAGGCGAAGATCGTCGCGGGCGGCGCGAACAACCAGCTCGAGACGCGCGCGGACGGTCAGCGACTGCACGACGCCGGGATCGTCTACGCGCCCGATTACGTCATCAACGCCGGTGGCATCATCAACGTCGGGCTCGAATATCTCGGCCACGGCGACGAGGCCGAGGTGATGGCGCGGATCGCGCAGATTCCTGGTCGCCTGGATCAGGTATGGGACGAAGCTGCCGCCTCGGGCGATCCGACCGCCGAAGTCGCCGACCGGATCGCGCGCCGCCTGATCGGCAGGGCTGCGTAACAGTGATCTGGCACACCGTTGCCGCGTTCGGCGGCGACGGTGCGCGAGACGAAGCAGACATAGGCCCCTGCCTCCGCAGGGGCGACACCGCCTCAAACAGCCGTCGCCCCTGCGAATGCAGGGGCCTATGTCTGTCGCCTCCGCCGATACCCGTGCCGCGGAAGATGGGGCGATTGTGTCCCTCACCCCCATCCACAAAACGCCGGGGGTGACGGCCGCCCCCGGTTCGCCTATCCCGGCGCCGTGCCTGCGCTCCATGCCTTTGCCAACCCGGCGCGTTTCCTGAAGATCGCGCGTCCGCTCACCCCGATCCTGTGGTGGGCGGGCGTCGCCTTGATCGCGATCGGCTGCTGGGCGGGGCTGACGCAGACCCCGGCGGATTATCTGCAGGGTGAGACGGTCCGCATTCTCTACATCCACGTGCCATCCGCCTGGCTGGGGATGGGCGGATGGAGCAGCATCGCAATCTCGAGCATCGTCTTCCTCGTGTGGCGGCATCCACTGGCGATGATCGCTGCGCGCGCGATCGCCGCGCCCGGCGCGATCTTCGCCGCGCTGTGTCTGGTGACCGGCGCGATCTGGGGCCGGCCGACTTGGGGGACGTGGTGGCAATGGGACGGCCGGCTGACCTCGATGCTGCTGTTGTTCTTCGTCTATCTCGGCTTCATCGCGTTGGCGCAGGCCGATCGCGAGCGCGACGGCGATGGCCGCATCCCCGCGCTGTACGGCATCGCCGGCACCGTGCTGCTCCCGATCATCCGCTATTCGGTGGTGTGGTGGAACACGCTGCATCAGGGGCCGAGCATCGGGCTGACCGGCTCCAGCATCGATCGCTCGCTGCTCTGGCCGCTGCCGATCATGCTGGCGGGCTTCTCGTTCTTCTTCGGGGCGGTGGTGCTGATGCGGATGCGCACGATGCTGGCGCGCGAAAAGGCCGAGGCACGGCTCCGGCGGCGGGCACGCGCATGAACCCGTGGCCCTTCGTCACCGGCGCCTATGCGCTGACCTTGCTCGCCGCCGCGGCGCTTGCGTGGTGGAGTTGGCACCAGATGCGGGATGCCGAGAAGTGACGCGCAAGAACCAGCGACTGATGCTCGTGTTGCTCGGCCTCGGCGCGATCGCCGCGGCGGCGCTGCTCGCGCTTTCGGGTCTGCGCGACCAGGCGGCGTTCTTCTACGCGCCCGCCGACGTCGCGGGCAATCTGCCGCCGCCCGACAAGGCGGTGCGGCTGGGCGGGATGGTCGAGCGCGGCTCGCTCAAGCGCGCGGCCGACGGCGTATCGATCGACTTCGTCGTCACCGACGGCAAGGCGACCACCCCGGTGCGGTTCAGCGGAATCGCGCCCGACCTGTTCCGCGAAGGCTCGGGTGTCGTGGCGGAGGGGCATTTCCGCCCGGACGCCTCGTTCGTCGCCACCAACCTGCTCGCCAAGCACGACGAGAAATACATGCCGCCGCAAATGGCCGGGAAGATGCACGAAACCCGCACGCTCGAGGAGCAGCGCTGATGGGGTTCGTCGCGCTATTGGTGTTGGCTGCGGCGGCGTTCGCCGCGATGGCGTTGTGGCTGCGCGTCGATCGGCTGTTGTGGTCGATGGTCGGCGCGGCACTGTGCCTCGGCGGGGTCGGCTATGCCTGGCAGGGGCGGCCGATGGTCGGCGCCGCGGCACCGCAACGCACGACCACGACTCCGCCGATCGATATCGAAGAAACGCAGCTTCGCGACAGCATGTTCGGCCGCTTCAACGCCGATACGGCCTATCTCGTCGCCGCCGACGCGATGACGCGCAGTGGCAATGACGATGCGGCGGCGCGGGTCGTGCTCGGCGGCCTGTCCAAATTGCCGCAGAGCTTCATCCTGTGGACATGGGCCGGCGTGACGCTTGCCGCCGAAGCGGGGCATCGCGTCTCGCCGCCCGCGTTGGTCGCGTTTCGGCAGGCGGCGCGGCTTGCCCCCGAACACCCGGCACCACCTTATTATCTCGGCTTCGCCTATCTGGAGGCCGGGGACGTCGCCAAGACACGCAAGCTATGGGCGCGTGCCGTCCAGCTTTCGCCGGACGGCACGCCGTATCGTATCGAGATCGCGCGCCGGCTGGCGCTGCTCGACCGGTTGATCGCGGCCAACGACGCGCGCTGACCGCCGCGGGCTATTTGCCGCGGCCGGTCTTCTCCTGAAGCGCATCGATCCGCTTCGACGCGTCGCCTTTCGTCAGCGACTCGTCGAATGGCTCGCCCGCCTCTTCGCTCAGCGTTTTCAGATAGCTCGCCTGTGCCCCGGTCATCGGCTCGTCGCCGGTGGTCCAATCGTCCGGGTCCTTTTCGGCGTTCGAGAAGGGTTCGCGCTTCGGGTTATGGGTATCGGTCATGGTGGCAAGGTCCTTTCGCTGAACAGAACATTTATGTTCGCGACCTGTTCCGCGTTGCGGGCGCATCGGGCGCGTGCTAGGCGCGCCAGCTTATGGCCACCAATGCGGACGACCTCTCGATAGCGGTGGCCAGCGCATGAGCGTCAGCACCGTCGACCCTGCCGTCCGCGCACAAGCGGCCGCCGGGCATCATCAGCACAGCGGCAGTCTTGCCAAGCTCGCGCTCGGCGCGATCGGTGTCGTCTATGGCGACATTGGCACCAGCCCGCTCTACGCGATGAAGGAGGTGTTCGTCGGGCACCACCCGCTCGCGGTCGACCCACTGCATGTCTTTGGCGTCATCAGCCTCGTCTTCTGGTCGCTGATGCTGATCGTGACGCTCAAATATGTGCTGATCGTGCTGCGCGCCGACAACAATGGCGAGGGCGGCAGCCTCGCGTTGCTCGCATTGATCCAGCGCCGGTCGGGCGCGGGAAAGAAATGGGGGTCGAGCCTCGTCATCCTCGGCGTGCTCGCCACCGCCTTGTTCTTCGGCGATTGCATGATCACCCCGGCGATTTCGGTGCTGTCGGCGGTCGAGGGGCTGGCGACGGTCGAACAGGGTTTCGATCTCGTTCGTGCTGCCGATCGCGGTGACGATCCTGATCGCGCTCTTCTACATGCAGTCGATCGGCACCGAGAAGGTCGGGCGGCTGTTCGGGCCGATCATGGCGGTCTATTTCGTCGTGCTCGCGGTGATGGGTGTCGCACACATCATCCAGCGTCCTGATATTCTGTTCGCGCTCAACCCGCTCTACGCGGTGCGCTTCGCGATGAACGATGGCGGGCTGGCATTCCTCGCGCTCGGATCGGTGGTGCTCGCGGTGACCGGGGCGGAAGCGCTCTACGCCGACATGGGCCACTTCGGCCGCCGCCCGATCGAGCTGGCGTGGCTGGCGTTCGTGCTGCCGGCGCTGATGGTCAACTATCTGGGGCAGGGCGCGTTGCTGCTGCAACAGCCGTCCGCCGCGGAAAATCCGTTCTTCCTGATGGCGCCCGAGAATTGGCGCCTTCCGCTCGTCATCCTCGCGACCATGGCGACGGTGATCGCCAGCCAGGCGGTCATCACCGGCGCCTATTCGGTCGTCCAGCAGGCGGTGCAGCTCGGGCTGATGCCGCGTATCCGCATCACCCACACCAGCGCGTCCGAAGCGGGGCAGATCTACATCCCGGCGGCGAATTGGGCGTTGATGGTGATGGTGCTGCTGCTCGTCTTCGGTTTCGGCGAATCGTCGAACCTCGCCGCGGCTTATGGCATTGCGGTGACGGGCACGATGTTCATCTCGACCTGCATGGTCGGCGTGCTGATCCGTCGGGTCTGGCACTGGCCGCTGTGGGCGACCGCCTTGTTCGAAATTGTGTTCCTGTCGATCGACGGCCTGTATTTCGCGTCGAACCTCACCAAGGTGCCCGACGGCGGCTGGTTCCCGCTGTTGGTCGCGGTGATCGTCTTCGTGCTCCTCACCACCTGGTCGCAGGGGCGCAAGCTGATGATCGAGCGGATGCGTGAGGCGGCGATGCCGATCAAGATCTTCATCGATTCGGCGGCGACCTCGGCGACGCGCGTCTCGGGCACCGCGGTGTTCATGACCTCCACGCCGGAGGGCGTGCCGCACGCCTTGCTCCACAACCTGAAGCACAACCGCGTCCTGCACGAGCGCGTCATCCTGCTGACCGTCCGCGTCACCGACATGCCCTATTTCCCCGAGGAAGACCGCTTCCTCCACGAGGATCTGGGACAGGGCTTCCACCGCGTCATCCTGCGCTACGGCTTCATGGAGGAGCCCGACGTGCCGGCGCACCTGAAGACCTTCGACGGCTGCGGCGCGGCGTTCCGGATGATGGACACCAGCTTCTTCCTCAGTCGCCAGACGCTGCTCGCCTCGGAGCGCCCCGGCATGGCGATCTGGCGCGAGAAGCTGTTCAGCTGGATGCTGCGCAACGCGGAAAGTGCGATGGAGTTCTTCCGTCTGCCCACCAACCGCGTGGTGGAGCTGGGCAGCCAGATCGAAATTTGACCGCCTCTTTCGAGCCTGCCCCGATCATCGTCACCGCGCTGTTCGGGCGCGAGGATCAGGCTTTCTTCGAGGCCGAGCGTCGCGCGTACTTCCCGCCCGAGCGCAACCAGCTCGCGGCGCATCTGACGATGTTCCATCATCTCCCGCCGTCGCTCGCGCCTGAGGTAAAGCAGCGGCTGGTCGCGGAAACCCGCGGCGTTCCGGCGCCGCGCGCGCGGATCGCGGACGTGATCTCGCTGGGTCGCGGCGTCGCCTATCGCATCGACTGCGAAGAGCTGGCCGCGATCCGCGCGAGCCTCGCCGCTGCCTTCGCCGGGCTGCTGACGCCACAGGACGCCGGGGGTTGGCGCGCGCATGTCACGGTGCAGAACAAGGTCGAGCCGGCGGTCGCCAAGGCGCTGTTGGCCGATCTCCGCGCGACGTTCCGGCCGCGCCCGGTCGCGATCGCCGGGCTGGCGGCCTATTGGTACCGCGGCGGCCCGTGGGAATTGTTGTCGAACCATTCTTTCGCCGCTTGACCGCTTTGGTTCGGCTGCTATAGCCCGCGCCTCACGAGCGCTGGTTCCCTCGCTTGACGGGGCGGAGTAGCTCAGCTGGTTAGAGCAGCGGAATCATAATCCGCGTGTCGGGGGTTCAAGTCCCTCCTCCGCTACCATCCCCGTTTCGGGCTGGAACGGCGATCAGGCGTTCGTGAGTGTTCCTATCCCTGTCGATCCGGCGCTGGCGTAGGCGATCGATCGGTGCCCCGCAGCGATGTAACCCGCTGGATCGAGCGGCAATCTTCTATATAGCGTCGCTGCGGGCCGGCCGGGACATGGCGCCCGCGCTTTCCCCGGAGTAGTCCCATGCCGCCGAACACCGCGCTCAGCGCCTTCGGATTCACCGATCTCGAATCCTCGCTCTATACCGAGCTGCTGCGGCAGGCGCCGGCCACCGGTTATCGACTGTCGCAGCGCGTCGGCAAGGCGCCGGCGAACGTCTATCAGGCGCTGAAGGTCATGGAGCAGAAGGGGGTTCTGCTCGCCAGCAACAGCAGCGATCCGGTCACCTACACGCCGATCCCGCCCGCCGAGCTGTTCGCCTCGCTCAGGCGCGACTTCGACCGTCGCCACACCGAGGCGCTCTCGTCGCTCAGCGCGGTCTATCAGCCGACCCGCGCCGAGGAATTCTTCCAGTTGCGCTCGGTCGCGCACGTCGTGGAACGCGTCCGCGCGATGATCGCCGAGGCGCGTGAGATCGTGCTCTTCGATCTATTTCCGGCGGTCTTCGACCTCTTCGCGGAGGACATGGAAGCCGCGCGTGCGCGTGGCGTCACCGTCGCCGGGATCGCCTATCGGGAGGAACATGCCGGGCCGACCGTGCCGTTCAACCGCGAGGCGGCGTCGTTCGTCGGCGAGGGTTGGCCGGGGGTCGGCGTGCTGGTGGTCGCCGACGGCGCGCAGCAGTTGATGGCGCAATTGTCGCTCGACATGGAACATGTGCTCAACGGGCTGTGGAGCGACAGCATTTTCCAGAGCTGTTTCCTCCATTCCTATGTCGCCGCGCACATCCGCCTCGTGGCGTTCCGCGCCGATCCTTCGGATCCGCTACGCGAATTGTCGCTGCAACAGGCACAGCCGCCGGGCTTGCAGATGCTGATGGCGCAACGTGAGGGCAACGCGGGCTGATCGCTTTCCACGTCCGGGGCGACGAACGGAAGATCCTGGGCTAGGTAGGCGCGCGATCACCGCAGAGGACCCGGCAAGATATGGCGAAGGCAGCATCGGCGCTCGACTATCGCGACCTGGCGCGACGGCGGCTGCCGCGCTTCCTGTTCGAATATATCGATGGCGGCAGCTATGCCGAGGCGACGATGCGACGGAACGTCGAGGATCTCGCCGATATCGCCTTGCGTCAGCGCGTGCTGACCGACGTCTCGACGCTCGACCTGACCACCGAATTGTTCGGGCGGCGGCAGGCACTGCCGGTCGCACTCGCACCGATCGGTCTGGCGGGAATGAACGCGCGCCGTGGCGAGGTGCAGGCCGCGCGCGCTGCGAACAAGGCCGGGGTGCCGTTCTGCCTTTCGACCGTCTCGGCCTGCCCGATCGGCGAGGTCGCGGCGCAGACCGACGCGCCCTTCTGGTTCCAGCTCTACATGATCCGTGACCGTGCGTTCATGAAGGACCTGCTCGCGCAGGCGCGCGCCGCCGGGTGCAGCGCGCTGATCTTCACCGTCGACATGCCGGTACCGGGATCGCGCTATCGCGATTATCGCAGTGGACTGGCGGGCGCGCCGGGGTTGGCGGGGGCGATGCGGCGGACGTGGCAGTCGATCCTGCGTCCGCATTGGGCATGGGACGTCGGGGTACGCGGGCGTCCGCATCAATTGGGCAATGTCGCGCCGGTGCTCGGCCGCAACACCGGGCTGGAGGATTTCTTCGCCTGGATGCGCAATAATTTCGACCCGAGCGTCTCGTGGCGCGACCTGGAGTTCATCCGCGAAAGCTGGGACGGGCCGCTGATTATCAAGGGTATTCTCGACCGCGAGGACGCCCTGGCCGCGGCGAAACTGGGTGCGGACGGGATCGTGGTGTCGAACCATGGCGGGCGGCAGCTCGACGGCGTGCCCTCGACCGCGCGCGCCTTGCCCGCGATCGCCGAGGCCGTGCGCGACCGGATGACGGTGCTGGCAGACGGTGGAGTGCGCTCGGGGCTTGACGTGGTGCGGATGTTGGCGCTGGGGGCGCATGGCGTGCTGCTCGGACGCGCCTGGATCTATGCGCTGGCGGCGCGCGGGGAGGCGGGGGTTACCCATATGCTGCAACTCGTCGAGGCCGAGATGCGCGTCGCGATGGCGCTGACCAGTTGCACCAGCATCGACAAGATCACGGGCGACGCGCTGGTGCGGTGAGGCTTCTTGTCGCCCCGGATCATGTCCGGGGCGACGGGCTTCTCAGAACCACGCGCGCACCCCCAGCGCCACCACGGCGCCTCCGTCACCACCGCGCAGCCGCCGCGTCTCACCGAACGCCCGCTCCCACGACACGCCGACATAGGGCGCGAACTCGCGGCGCAGCTCATAGCGGAGCCGCAGCCCCAATTCGGCATCGACCAGCCCCGCGCCGATCCGATCCTGCGCGACATCCTGCGCCGAAAGGTTCAGTTCGGCGCGTGGTTGCAGGATCAGCCGCTGCGTGATCCGCTGGTCGTAATAGCCCTCGACGCGCGCGAGCACGTCGCCGCGATCGGAGAGGAAGGCGGTCGCCTCGACATCGAACCAATAAGGCGCGAGCCCCTCGATCCCGGCCACGGCATAGCGGCGATCCGCACCGATCTCCTGCCGGATGCCGCCCTGCACGTTGAAGTACGGCCCGATCGCCCGGCTGTAGAGCGCCTGGACTTCACCGCTGGCGCGGGTGCCCAAGCGGCCATCGCCCTCGCTCTTCACTACCAGCCGGTCGACGTCGCCCCCGAACCATGCCTCGCCATCCCAGCGATAGCCGTCGCGCCCGCCACGCGGTTGCAATTCCGCGATGTTGAGCATCACCTGCGTGAAGGTCATTCCGCCATGTTGGTGGCGCAACCGCGCGCGCGCCGGCCCCATCGCGCCGGCACCCCAGATGCGATCGGCATAGGTCGGTGCCGGCGCTGCCGGGGCCGGAGCGTCGCCGGCCGGCAGCGCGGTGCCGCTCGCCGCAGCATCGCCCGGCGCGGCGCTGCAATGCCCCATCGCGGCATGTTCGGGCGGGCAAGGCTCGGTCGGGCCGGTCGTCGGCATCGACGCCGGCGCCTCGCAATGCCCCATCGCCGCATGTTCCGGCGAGCAGGCTGCGACCTCGGGCATCTGCATCGGCGCCGCCGGCTTCGCTTGCTTGGCGTCCGGCACATCGCGGCGCTTCGGTTTCGCCGTCGCCTTGGGCTTTGCAGACGGCTTGGGCTTTGCAGACGGCTTGGGCTTCGCAGCCGGCTTGGGCATCGGCATCGTCATGCCCGGCATGTGCCCGGCATGATCCATCCCCTGCATCTGCGCGGCGGCGAGCGCGAGCGCGAGCGCCACGCTCATGCTGCACCCTCGTCGCGCGGGCGGACGCTGACCACCTGCATCATCCCGGCGTGCATGTGGTAGAGCATGTGGCAGTGGAAGGCCCAGTCGCCGACCGCATCGGCGGTCAGGTCGAAGGTGACGGTACCGCCGGGCTGGACCTGCACGGTGTGCTTGCGTGGGGCGTGGTCGCCGTGGCCGGTGACCAGTTCGAAATAATGGCCGTGCAGGTGGATCGGATGACCCATCATCGTGTCGTTGACGAGCGTCACGCGCACGCGCTCGTTTTCGAGAAAGGCGAACGGTGCGGTCACCTCGTTCAATTTCTCGCCGTCGAACGCCCACATATAGCGTTCCATGTTCCCGGTCAGATGGATGCGCAGCGCGCGGGCGGGCGCGCGCACGTCGGGGTTGCGCGTCGCAGCGACGAGATCGCGATAGGTCAACACGCGGTGGTCGACCCCCGCCAGCCCCTGGCCGGGCTCGCCGGTGCGATCGACCGGCATCGGCGCGATCGTCTGGACGGTTGGCGTGCGCTTCACCTCGGGCGCATTGGCGAAGTCGCGCATCGAATGGTTCATCGCGGCCATATCGTGACCGGCCTCCCCATGAGCCGGCATGTCGTGACCGCTCATGTCGTGCGGCGGCATCGCATCGTCGCTGCCCATCGCCATCGCGCCCATTCCCATGTCCTTCATGGTTGCGAGCGGACGCGGACGCAGCGGCGGTGCGGCGGCGCGCATCCCGACGCGTGGTGCGAGCGTGGCGAGCGCCATTCCCGATCGGTCGACGCTCTCGGCGACCAAGGCATAGGCGCGGTCGTCGGCCGGCGTGACGATCACGTCATAGGTTTCGGCGACCGCGATCTGGAGTTCGTCGACCGTCACCGGGCGCACCGCCAGCCCGTCGGCCTCGACCACCGTCATCGCCAACCCCGGCAGCCGGACGTTGAAGGTCGTCATCGCCGAGGCGTTGACCAGCCGTAGCCGCACGCGCTCGCCCGGCGTGAACAATCCCGTCCACTGGTCACGCGGGCCATGACCATTGACCAGATAGGTGTAGGTCGCGGCAGTGACGTCGGCGACATCGGCGGGGTCCATCCGCATCTTGCCCCACGCCCGCCGCTCGCCGGCGCGCTGATCGCGCCCGGAAAGCAGCCCCGCCAGTGTCTGCTTCTGATAATTGAAGTAGCCGCCCTGCTGCTTGAGCTTGCGGAAGATCATGTGCGGGTGAAGCTGGCTATGGTCGGACAGCAGGATCACATGCTCGCGCATCGGGCCCGCGGCGTCGGGGGTCGCCGGATCGATAACGATTGGACCATACAGCCCCATCTGTTCCTGCAACCCCGAATGGCTGTGATACCAATAGGTGCCCGCCTGCTTCACCGGAAACTCGTAGGTGAAGGTCGAGCGGGGCGCGATCCCGGGGAAGCTGACGCCGGGCACGCCGTCCATCTGGAACGGGACGAGCAACCCGTGCCAGTGGATCGAGCTTTCCTCGTCGAGCGCATTCTCGACATGCAGCCTTACCTTCTGCCCCTCGCGCAGCCGGATCAGCGGCGCGGGCACGCTGCCGTTGATGCCGATCGCATGGCTCTGCCGGCCGTCGATCGTCATCATCTGGTGCGCGATGCGAAGGTGGATGTCGTCGCCGGAAACCTCCGGGCGTGCGGCGATCCCGACGCTGCCGGCTTGCGCCCACGCCGGTGTCCATGCGCCCGCCGCCAGCACACCGCCGGCACGCAAAGGTCGCGGCGACCAAAGCGGGTCGCCGTGTCATGATCGCTCGTCATATGCGTCATATAAGGTGTTGGCGCGTCATTGCAGCAGGTCGTCGCGCACTCGGATCGCACGGCTCGACAGGCGCACCTCGATCATGAACGCGACGAACGCCGCGATCAGCAGCGACATCGCGAGGATGAAGCTGATCGCGACATACGGTCCGATATGGCTATGCGTCAGCGCGCCGACGAACAGCAGCGCGACGACGATGCACGTCGCCACCGCGCTCGCCACCGCAAGGAACAATGCGAAGTTGATGACGCTCATTCGCCTGGCCAGCCGGCGCAATTCCCACACCAGCCGCGCGCGTTCGTCGATGCCGATCTGCGGATGGCGCTCCTCCAGCGTCCGCACGCGGTCGATCACGCGCGACAGCCGGCCGGTCAGCACGTTGAGCAGCGCGCCGATGCCGGTCAGCACGAAGACCGGGCTCAGCGAGGCCTGGATCGCCTCGGCGATGGTGGGCAGGGCAGGGGCATAGGGCATTGCGGCATGTTGTGGCGCGTCGTGGCGCGATCGACAACGACGGATGACAAATTGTTACGCTGTCGGCCGGATCGTTGAAGCGGCGCGGCGCGTACGTATCTCGGGATACGGTCACCGGGCAGCATGGTCCGGGGCCGACGCAAGGAGAAACGCCATGATCGTCTCGATCGTCGCCGGGCTGCTGCTCGGCACCCCCATCGCCGAAGAGGCACACCGAGTGCAGATGGACCATCGCGGACAACAGGTCGACGTCACATACCGGAGCGCGGTCGACGTTACGCACAAGCAGGTCGGCGCGGTCGGCGCGCCCGGCCGCCCGACCGCGCTGCGCTGCGCCTGGACCGCCTCGGTCGACGTCCATCGCGAGGCGCGCCACGCCGCCGGACATGTGATGGCGCGCACGATCAGCGCCGACGCGCCGCTGACCGGCAGCCGTCCGGGCTGGTGCGATACGCAGCGCGACGCGATCGCGCAGGATATCGCGGCGCGCAGCGGCAAGGTCCGCGACCATTTGCTCGCGGTCGCCGCGCGCGATCAGGATGCGCTGGTCGCCGAACTCGACGCCGCGCACGACCGGGTCCGCGGCTGAGGTGCGGATGCGTTATGTGATCGCCGCCATGCTCGCGGGCGTGGCGGCACTGCCCGCTGCGGCGCAGGTACAGGCCGGTGTCGAACTCGCCACCGACGAGCGCCGCCGTGGGATCAGCTGGAGCGAGGGCAAGGCCGCGCCGTCCGCCTATGCGCGCATCGACCTGCCCGCCGGTTTCGACCTCGGCGCGCGCGTGCTCGCCACGCGCGGCGATGCGCGCCACGACGGCGCGGACGGCGTGATCGAGCCGACGCTCGGCTATTCGCGCGACCTCGCCGGCTTGCGCCTCGACGCCTTCGCGACCGGCCATCTCTTCACCGACGCGCGCGGGTCGATGAATTACGGCGAGCTGGGCGCGGGGCTCAACTATTCGCTCGGCCCGGCACAGGCCGGGGTCGAGGCGCGCTATGCCCCGTCGCAGAGCGCGATCGGCGGCGACAATCTCTATCTCGGCGTGCGCGGTCGCATCGGCATCCCCGCAACGCCGTGGACGGTGACCGCCAGCGCCGGGCGCTCGTCAGGCAGTGTCGACGACCCGATCCGCGCGGCGCGCCTGCGGCCGGGCGGGACCTATCACGACTGGTCGTTGGGGGTGCAGCATATTACCGGGCCGCTCACGGTGGCGCTGGAATATACCGGCACCGACATCCGCAACGAGCCGGACCCCTCGCGCTTCGCGGTGCGCGACCATGCCGGCGACCGGCTGGCGGCGCGGATCTCGCTAGGGATATAGCGCCTCACCGTCATTCCCGCGAAGGCGGGAATCCAGAACCTTGGACCTCGCGCCTGTCTCGTCGGACCTGCGCGTATGGATTCCCGCCTTCGCGGGAATGACGAGGTAACCACGGCAACGACCTCGCCAAAACCCCTTGAGCCCCGTCTGACGTTGACGTAAACGGCAGCCAGCAATTCCTACCGAGAGGGTTACCGATGACCGACGTCGTTATCGCGGGCTATGCCCGGTCGCCGTTCCATTTGGCGGGCAAGGGCGCGCTGGCGCGGGTCCGTCCCGACGATCTCGCGGCGCAGACGATCCGCGGCCTGATCGAGAAGACCGGCGTCGACGCGGCGCTGATCGAGGACATCGTGCTCGGCTGCGCCTTCCCGGAGGGCGAGCAGGGGCTGAACGTCGCCCGCATGATCGGCCTTCTCGCCGATCTGCCGCTGTCGGTCGGCGGGATGACCGTCAACCGCTTCTGCGGATCGTCGATGAGCGCGATCCACATCGCGATGGGCCAGATCGCGGTCGGCGCGGGCGAGGCCTATATCTGCGCCGGCCTGGAGTCGATGAGCCGCGTCCCGATGGGCGGCTACAACCCGCTGCCCAACCCTGAATTGGCCGCCAAGAGCGCGGGGGCCTACATGGGCATGGGCCAGACCGCCGAGAACGTCGCGCAAAAGTACCAGATCACCCGCACCGAGCAGGAAGCGTTCGCGGTGAAGAGCCAGCAGAAGGCTGCCGCCGCGCGTGAGGACGGCCGCCTGTCCGACGAGATCGTCGCGATCAAGACCAAGGCCGGTGCGGTCGATCAGGACGGTACGCTGCGCCCCGACACCACCGCCGAAGCGCTCGCCGGGCTCAAGCCAGCCTTTTCGCAGGACGGCTCGGTGACCGCCGGCACCTCCTCGCCGCTGACCGACGGCGCCAGCGCGGTGCTCGTCACGTCGGAGGATTTCGCGAAGAAGCACAACCTCCCGATCCTTGCGAAGATCAAGGCGATCAGCGTGTCGGGCTGCGATCCCGAGACGATGGGGCTCGGCCCGATCGGCGCGTCGAAGAAGGCGCTGGAGCGCGCCGGCATCTCGCCGGCCGACCTCGATATCGTCGAGATCAACGAGGCGTTCGCGAGCCAGGCGATCGCCTGCATCCGCGACCTCGGCCTGAAGGAAGAGACGATCAACCTCGACGGCGGCGCGATCGCGATCGGCCACCCGCTCGGCGCGACCGGTGCGCGGATCGTCGGCAAGGCGGCGGCGCTGCTGGCGCGCGAGGGCAAGCGCTACGCACTCGCCACGCAGTGCATCGGCGGCGGGCAGGGCATCGCCACCGTGCTGGAGCGCGTGTGATGGGCGAGCCGATCAAAAAGGTCTGCGTCATCGGCGCAGGCGTGATGGGCGCGGGCATCGCCGCGCAGGTCGCCAATGCCGGCGTGCCGGTGCTGCTGCTCGACATACCAGCGAAGGCCGGTGACGATCGCGACGCGGTCGCCAAGGGCGCGGTCGCGAAGATGCTCAAGACCGAGCCTGCGCCCTTCATGTCGACGGCGGCGGCGAAGCTGGTCGAGACCGGCAACATCGACGATCATCTGGCGCGCGTCGCCGAATGCGACTGGATCGTCGAGGCGATCGTCGAGCGGCTCGATATCAAGCAATCGCTCTACGCCAAGCTCGAGCAGTTGAAGCGTCCCGGTACCGCGGTGTCGTCGAACACCTCGACGATCCCGCTAGAGCGACTGGTTGAGGGGCGCAGCGAGCAGTTCCGCCGCGACTTCCTCATCACGCACTTCTTCAACCCGCCGCGCTATATGCGGCTGGTCGAGATCGTCCGCGGCACCGACACCGACGCGGGCACCGCCGGCAAGGTCGAGGACTTTGTCGACCGTTTCATGGGCAAGCGCATCGTCCGCGCCAAGGACACACCGGGCTTCATCGCCAACCGCATCGGCACATACTGGCTGGCGATCGCGGTCAATGCCGCGATCGATCAGGGGCTGACGGTCGAGGAAGCCGACCAGATCGGCGGACGACCGATGGGCGTGCCGAAGACCGGGATATTCGCGCTGATCGACCTCGTCGGCGTTGACCTGATGCCGCTGCTGGCCAAAAGCCTGTCGGACACGTTGCCGGCGGGCGATCCTTACTTCGCGACCGTCCGCCCGCTGCCGCTGGTGGACAGGATGATTGCGGAGGGCTTCACTGGCCGCAAGGGCAAGGGCGGCTTCTACCGGCTCGACAAGGGTGCGGATGGCAAGCGCACCAAGCTGGCGATCGATCTCACCTCGGGCGAGTATCGCGCCGAGGCCAAGCCGGAGGCGCTCCCCGCCGCGGCCGAGAAGGATCTCGCCGCGCTCGTCACTGTCCCCGGCAAGGTCGGCGATTATGCGTGGACGATCCTCGGCAACGTGCTGAGCTATGCCGCGATGCTGGTCGGCGAGGCCGCCGATGATGTCGTCGCGATCGATGATGCGATGAAGCTCGGCTACAATTGGAAGTTCGGCCCGTTCGAACTGATCGACCGGCTCGGGCCGGGCACGCTCGCCGAGCGGCTGCGTGCCGAGGGCCGCGCCGTGCCCGCGATCCTGGAAACCGCCGGCGACCGGCCGTTCTACCGGGTCGAAGGCGGGGTGCGGCAGTATCTCGGCAGCGAGGGCGGCTATCACGACGTCCCGCGCGCCGAGGGCGTGATGCTGCTCGAAGACATCAAGCGTCGCTCGCAGCCGGTGGCGAAAAGCGCCTCCGCCGCGCTGTGGGATATCGGCGACAGCGTGCTGTGCCTCGAATTTACCGCCAAGATGAACGCGCTCGACGGTGAGGTCGCCAGCCTGATCCAGCAGGCGATCCCGCTGGTGCAGGAGCGTTTCAAGGCGCTGGTGATCTACAACGAGGGCAGCAATTTCTCGGCCGGCGCCAACCTCGGGCTCGCGTTGTTCGCGGTGAAGGCCGGGGCATGGGGCGAGATCGAGAAACTGATCGTCGGCGGACAGCAGGCGTTCAAGGCACTGAAATACGCCCCCTTCCCGGTGGTCAGCGCGCCCGCCGGCATGGCGCTGGGCGGCGGGTGCGAGGTGCTGCTCCACTCGGACGCGGTGCAGGCCCATGCCGAGAGCTATATCGGACTGGTCGAGGCCGGTGTCGGCCTGGTGCCCGGCTGGGGCGGGCATGGCGAGTTGCTCGACCGGCTGGCCAAATCGAGGGGGATGCCGCGCGGGCCGATGCCGGCGGTGATGAAGGCGTTCGAGCTGATCTCGACCGCGCAGGTGTCGCGCTCGGCGGCGCAGGCCAAGGAAATGGCATTCCTGCGCCCCTCCGACGGCATCACCATGAACCGTGACCGGCTGCTCGCCGACGCCAAGGCGAAGGCGCTGGCGCTGGTCGACGGCTACACGCCGCCCGAGCCGCCCACCTTCCGTCTGCCGGGCGAAAGCGGGCGCACCGGGCTGGCCGGCGCGGTCGCCGACTTCCGCCGGAAGGGCGTCGCAACCGCTTACGACGAGGTCGTCGCGGAGCGGCTCGCCAACGTGCTGACCGGCGGCGAGGCCGATCTCGTCGACACCGTCACCGAGCAGCAATTGCTCGATCTCGAACGCGCCGCCTTCATGGAAAGCGCGCATGACGAACGCACCCATGCGCGCGTCGAGAGCATGTTGATGACCGGTAAACCGTTGCGCAATTGACGCATCGCTTCCCCGTTGGCCCGGACGAGGAAGCGAGTTCATCCTGCGTTCAACGAAATGGGACGCAGGCACACCGGGCCCAGACACAAAAAGACATGAGGATCGCCATGAATACCCGTCACCGCATCATCGCCTCACTGGCCGTGCTTGCCGCATCGTCGGCGCTGGCCGGCGCCGCGCACGCGCAGGCTTTCTACCTTCAGGAGCAGGCGGCACGCGGTGCGGGTCGTGCCTTCTCGGGCGAGACCGCCGACACCGGTGCCGCCTCCTTGTGGTGGAACCCTGCGGCGATCGCCGGGATCGAGCGCGCGGAGGCGACGGTCAGCGCCTCGGTGATCCTCCCCAAGGGTGACGTGGTCGACAATGGCACCGTGATCCAGCGTCCGGGCGGCACCTTCGCGCCGGTCGGCGGTTCGTCGACGTCGCGTGATCCGATCAACAAGGGCGTGCTGCCCTCGGGCGCAGTGGCGGTGCCGCTCGGCGACCGGCTCGCGGTCGGTCTTGCGGTGACCTCGCCGTACAGCTTCACGACCGACTACAGCAGCGACAGCTGGGCACGCTACAGCGCCGACCGCACCTATCTGCGCACCTTCGACATCCAGCCATCGGTCGCGGTGGCGGTCACCGACTGGCTGCGCGTCGGCGGCGCTGCCAATGTCGAGCACGTCGACGCCAGCCTCGGCAATGCTTTGCCGAACCTTTCGGCGACCCTTCCGGACGGCAATCAGACGCTGAAGGGCGACGGCTGGGATCTGGGCTGGAGCGCGGGCTTCCAGATGCACAACGACTGGGCGACGGTCGGCGTCAGCTACAAGTCGGCGATCAAGCACACGCTTAAGGGCGACCTGACCGTCAGCGGGCTGCTCGGACCGCTCGCCGGGCAGAACCGCGTCCTCAACGGCGTCGAGGCGAGCTTCTATACGCCCGCGCAGATCATGGTCGGCGGCCGCTTCCGCGCCACCGACCGGCTGACGCTCAACGCACAGACGATCCGCTCGACCTGGGAGAAGTTTGACGCGATCCGGCTCGGCGCGCCGCTCAATGCCGCGCTGCCCGAAAACTATCGCAGCATCTGGAGCTATGCGGCGGGCGTCGATTATGCGGTATCGCCGCGCCTGACGGTGCGTGGCGGTGCGCAGCGCACGCTGACCCCGACCAGCGACGGCGAGCGTGACGCGCGCGTCCCCGATGCGAACCGCTGGAATTACGCGCTCGGCGCGTCGTTCGACGTAACGCCGCACTTCTCGCTCGACGCCGCGGCCAATTACGTCGACTTCGCCGATGCGACGATCGATCGGACCACGGCGGCCTATGCCGGCACTGCGGTGCAGACCCCGGTCCTCATCAACGGCCGCCTGGAAGACGCCCGCGCAATCGTCCTGTCGCTCGGCGGCCGCGTCCGCTTCTGAGGATCACGAAGGGGAGGGGACCCGCTTCCCTCCCCAACACGTCATTACCCCCATCTCCGTCATTCCCGCGAAGGCGGGAATCCAGAACCTCTGACGACGCGGCTCCTGCAAATACCTGCGCGTCGGCATCCCCTCCGCCGGAATGACGACGGACAGACAGGACCGGCTGTCCTACACCGTCCAACAACCGCTATCCTGAAAGCCCCCGCGCACAGGCCAGCCGCGCCGCACGCGCTTCAACCCGCCGTCCGCACAACCTTCGCAAACATCCGCGCGCTCACGCCTCGGCCATCTCCCGCACCAGCTCGCCCGCGCGCTCCAACCGGGCGAACGGATCGTCGATCCGCTCCCTCAACAGGAACCGCCGTTCCTTCTGCTCCAGCCCGAACGCCGCTGCGTCGATCGCCGTGCCGTTGTGCGGCTCCAGCGCCACCGCCGCCGGGCCGGCGCTCACCTTGGCGATCCCCGCCGCGCGCGAATCGACCCGCAGCCGCGCCGTCGTCAGCAACGTCCGTGCCTCCTCCGGCAAAGCGCCGAACCGGTCCTCCAGTTCGTCCTCCAGCGCGTCGAGCGCCGCCGCCTCGGTGATCCGCGCCAGCCGGGCGTAGAGCGTCACCCGCAGTTCCTCGTCCGGGATCCACGTCTCGGGCAGGCGCCCCTCGATCCCGAGGTGCAGTTCGGGCGTCCAGCGCTCGACCTCCTCGCCGCGCGCACGGCGTAGCGCGCCTTCGAGCAACTGCTGGTAAAGATCGATCCCGATCAGCTTCATATGCCCGGCCTGCGTCTCGCCGAGCAGGTCGCCCGCCCCGCGCATGTCGAGGTCGCGCGCGCTGATCGCGAAGCCGGCCCCGAGCCGATCAAACGCCTCCAGCGTGCGCAACCGCTTGAGCGTGCGCGGTGCGATCTCATGCTCGGGATCGGTGAACAGCAACACCTGCCCGCGCCGGCTGCCCCGCCCGACGCGACCGCGTAGCTGGTGCAGCTGCGACAGCCCGAACCGGTCGGCATGCGCGATCACCATCGTATTGGCGCGCGGTACGTCGAGCCCGGCCTCGATGATGTTGGTGGCGAGCAGCACGTCGCCCTCCCCACGCCCGAACCGCACCATCGCCGCATCGAGGTCGTCCGCAGGCAATTTGCCATGCGCTTCGATCACCTCCAGATTCGGCACCAACTTGCCGAGTTGTTCGGCGAGCGGCGCCATGTCGGCAATCCGAGGCACCACCACGAAGCTCTGCCCGCCGCGGCTCTTCTCGCGCAGCAAAGCGGCGCGCAACGTCTCGGGGTTGAAGCTACCCACCGCGGTGCGGATCGGCTGGCGGCGCGCCGGCGGCGTGGCGATGATCGACAGTTGCTGCAGGCCGACCAAAGCCGATTGCAGCGTGCGCGGGATCGGCGTCGCCGACAGCGTCAACACGTGACCTGCTGAAAGCGCCCGCAATTTGTCCTTGTCCGCCGCGCCGAAACGCTGTTCCTCGTCGATGACGACCAGTGCCAGGTCCTTGTAGGTCACGCCCTTGCCCGCGACCGCCCCCGTGCCGACGACGATCTGGATCGAGCCATCGGCCAGCCCGGCCTTCACACGCTTCTTCTCGGCGGCGCTCGACAGCCGCGACAGCCCGGCGACGTCGATGCCGCTTCCTTCGAAGCGCGCGGTGAAGGTGTCGAGATGCTGGCGCGCGAGAACGGTGGTCGGCGCGGCGATCGCGACCTGCTTGCCAGCCAGCGCGGCGAGCGCGGCGGCACGCAACGCCACCTCGGTCTTGCCATAGCCGACATCGCCGATCACCAGTCGGTCCATCGGGCGTCCGGCGGCAAGGTCGGCGCGCACCGCGGTGATCGCCTTGGCCTGATCGGCCGTCTCGGTGAAGGCGAAGCCCGCCGCGAACCGTTCGTAGGCGGCAGGGTCGGGGGCGAGCACCGGCGCGTCGCGTGCGGCGCGTGCCTCGGCGAGCGCGGTCAAATCGCGCGCGCTCTGTGCGATGGCGGCGTCGATCTCACCGCGGCGTTTCTGCCAGCTCGATCCGTCGAGCCGGTCGAGCGTCACCGCGTCCGCTTCCGCACCATAGCGCCAGATGCGATCCGCCTCGCCCACCGGGACCAGCCGCACGCCATCCTGCGCATAGGTCAGCTTGATCGCATCGCCGCCATCGTCGGGCAGTTGCTCCAGCCCGGCGACGACGCCGATGCCATGATCCTCATGGACGACGACATCGCCGATGCGGATCTCGCCGACGTCGAGCAGCGCGGTGTCCGTCGGTGCCCCGGAGCGTTGCTCGCGTTCCGCGCGGCTGCCGAGCAGGTCGGCAGCCGCGATCGCGAGCACCCCCTCGCGCCGGAAGCCGCGATCGGCGGCCCACTCGAGCGTCAGCAACGCTCCACGCTTGGCCTTCGCCACCTTGGCCCAGCTATCGACTGTGGCAGGCTCTTCGCCGAGCGCCTTGGCAACCCGCGCGCGCAGGAACCGCAGATCCCGCGCGCTGCCGAGCAGCACGACCCGGTCGCCCGCCTCGCGCGCTTCCTTCGCCAATTTGGCGAAAGCGCGCAGCGGCGCCTTGTGTTCGGCAAAGCGCGGCGGCGGCTCGCCTTCGCGGGCAAGCGTCTGACGGTCGCGTGCGTCGAGTGCCTTCTGCCATGCCGCTTCGTCGATCACGTCACGCGCGGCACGTTTCGGCGCGCGGCGGGTGGCGTCGGCGACGAGCGTCAGGAACCGGCGGCGACGGTCGTCGGCAGCTTCGTCGACGATCACGATCGCGCCGGGCAGATGATCGAGCAAGGTGGTGCAGTCGTCGCCGGGCGCGGGTTCGGCCACCCGGCCGAGTTCACGTTCCGCGACATCGTCGATCGAGCGCTGGTCGGCGGGATCGTAGCAGCGCAGCGCGACCACCTTGCCGTCCGCAACCTCGACACGCAGCGGAAGTGCGGCATCGGCCGGAAAGACATCCAGCACCTGGCCGCGCAGTGCGACCTCGCCGGGTTCGTCGACGCGTTCGTCGCTGATATAGCCCAGCTCTTCGAGTTCGGCGAACAGCGCGGCAAGGTCGAGCGGCGCGCCATGCCTGATGGTCGGCGGCACCGAGTCGTACGCAGACGGCGTAGGATAGGCGCGCGCCAGCGCCTCACCCGTGGTCACGAGCGCGATCCGCGACGGGCGCTTTTCCGCACCAAGCCGGCGTGCGCGGCGCAATGCTGAGACGCGCTGGCCGACATTTGCAGGGGAAGGGGCGCATCCTCGCCGGGCAGCGCGTCGCTTCCTGGGCAGAACAGCACCGCCGCGGTCGGCATCGCAGCTTCCAGCGCCAGCGCCACCGCGGCGGCGCGGACATCGTCGGCCAGCGCTACGATGAGGTCCTGCGTCGCCAGCATTTCGGCAAGCATCGCAGCCTGTTCGGCGACGGAAAGCGGGGCGGCCGGATCGACGGCGGGCATCAGCGGAAAGCGTCCATAGGCCACACGAACGGGCCGCAACCCCCGCCGTTCCGGGTGATCCGCTTGCTTCAGATCAGCGGTGGATCGACGCGGGTCAGCGCTGGTTCAGCCAGCATGTGTCAGGAGCGTGCCATGAAGAAACTGATCGCCGCCGCGGCGCTGGTCGCCGCCATAGCCGCCCCCGCCCAGGCCAAGCAGTCGAGCCCCGATCAAGACCTCGCCGAACTGCTGAAGGGGAGGGTGGCGGAGGCGCCGGTGCGCTGCATTCCGGTCAGTCCGACCGATCTCAGCTCGGTACAGATCATCTCGGGGCGTGCACTCGTGTGGCGGATCGGCTCGCGCATCTACGTCAACGTGCCGCGCGCGCGCGCCGAGACGCTGGACGACGACGACATTCTGATCACTGAGCCGTTTGGCAGCCAATTGTGCCGCAACGATCAGGTGCGCCCGCTCAATCGCATGTCACGCATTCCCAAGGCGTCGCTGCTGCTCGGCAACTTCACGCCTTATGTGCGCAGCGCCACCAAATAGGCGCTGCGCCGATGCGGCTCAGGCAGCGCGACGAGTGTCGGTGTCGTTCGCGGCGATGGCGCGCGCGCGGGTCTGGTTGCGATATTGGGCGATCAGATAGACGAGGTAGAGCATCAGGGCCTCACGAAATTGCTTTGCTGCGGCGCAGCGTGTGCCGTTGATCTGGTGAAGGAAGCGTGTTGCAGCAATTGCAACCTGCGCGATCATGGGTGCGTGAAGCGCAACTGCTTAACGCTTGCGGGTAAGCTCGCGCATCGCCGCGTCGAGCCCGTCGAGGGTCAGCGGATACATGCGACCGCCCATCAGCGCATGGATCATGCCGACCGAGGCGGTATAGTCCCAATGCGCTTCCGGCAGGGGGTTGAGCCACGCGGCGGCGGGGTAGGTAGCCGTGAGCCGCTGCATCCATACCGCGCCGGACTCTTCATTCATATGCTCGACCGATCCGCCGGGCTGGCTGATCTCATACGGGCTCATCGACGCATCGCCGACCAGCACCAATTTGTGGTCGTGTCCGAAGCGGTGGAGCACGTCCCATAACGGCGTCCGCTCCTGGAAACGCCGGCGGTTGTCCTTCCACACGCCCTCATAGGGGCAATTGTGGAAGTAGAAGAACTCGAGGTGGCGGAATTCGGCGGTCGCGGCCGAGAACAATTCCTCGCACAGCCGGATGTACGGGTCCATCGATCCGCCGACGTCCAGGAAGAGCAACAGCTTGACCGCGTTGCGCCGCTCGGGACGCATCGCGACATCGAGCCAGCCGCGCCGCGCGGTGCCGGCGATCGTGGCGTCGATGTCCAGCTCGTCGGCCGCGCCCTCGCGAGCGAAGCGGCGCAACCGGCGCAGCGCGACCTTGATGTTGCGCGTGCCCAGCTCGCGGGTGTTGTCGAGGTCACGGAACTCGCGCTGCTCCCAGACCTTGATCGCGCGGCGGTGGCGCGATTCGCCGCCGATCCGCACGCCAGCGGGATTGTAGCCGCCGTTGCCGAACGGGCTGGTGCCGCCGGTCCCGATCCATTTCGACCCGCCCTGATGCCGGGCGTGCTGCTCCTCCAGCCGCTGGCGGAGCGTTTCCATGATCTCGTCCCATGAGTCGAGCGCAGCGATCTTCGCCATCTCCTCGGGCGTCAGGTAGCGTTCGGCGATCGCCTTCAGCCATTCGTCGGCGATCGCCGCGCCGGGTTCGGCAAAGCTCGTCTCCAGCCCCTTGAAGACGTGAGCGAACACGCGATCGAAGCGGTCGTACAGCC
This sequence comes from Sphingomonas sp. LR60, assembly GCF_036855935.1. NCBI lineage: Bacteria > Pseudomonadati > Pseudomonadota > Alphaproteobacteria > Sphingomonadales > Sphingomonadaceae > Sphingomonas > Sphingomonas sp. LR60. Next base: position 842,064 of record NZ_JASPFK010000001.1, read on the forward strand.
CCTCATCCTTGACGTAGATCGCGCGCGACAGATGATAAAATTCCTCCGGGCTACGCTCGATCACCTCGGCCTGCAGCGCCTCGAGCAGCAGCAGATGCTCCTTCATCCCCGCGGGGATGCCGGCGGCGCGCAGCTGGTCGAGGAACGCGAGGAACATCAGCCGCGCGGGCCCCGGCGCGCCATGAACGCCAGCCGCTCGAACAGCATCACGTCCTGTTCGTTCTTGAGCAGCGCACCATGCAGCGGCGGGATCGCCTTTGTCGGGTCGCGGTTCTGGAGGACGTCGAGCGGCATGTCTTCGTGGAGCAGCAGCTTGAGCCAGTCGAGCAACTCGCTGGTCGACGGCTTTTTCTTGAGGCCGGGCACTTCGCGGACCTCGTAGAACAGGTCGAGCGCACGGCCGACCAGCAGTTTCTGGATGCCGGGGAAATGCACGTCGACGATCGCCTGCATCGTCTCGCGATCCGGGAAGCGGATATAGTGGAAGAAGCAACGGCGCAGGAAGGCGTCGGGCAATTCCTTCTCGTTGTTCGAGGTGATGACGACGATCGGACGCTGTGCGGCGCGCACCGTCTCACCGGTTTCGTAGACGTGGAACTCCATTCGATCGAGTTCCTGCAACAGGTCGTTGGGGAATTCGATATCGGCCTTGTCGATCTCGTCGATCAGCAGCACCGGCGGGGTGGGGCGGGTGAACGCCTCCCATAATTTGCCGCGGCGGATGTAATTGGCGATGTCGTGGACACGTGGATCGCCCAATTGCCCGTCGCGCAGGCGGGCGACTGCGTCATATTCGTAGAGGCCCTGCTGCGCCTTGGTGGTCGACTTGACGTTCCACTCGATCAATTCGGCGCCGACCGCGTGCGCGATTTCCTGTGCCAGCACGGTCTTGCCGGTGCCCGGTTCGCCTTTGACCAGCAACGGGCGGCGCAGCGCGACCGCGGCGTTGACCGCGACTTTCAAATCATCGGTCGCGACATAATCCTGCGTGCCCTCGAAGCGCTGCATCGCTCAACCCGTTCCTCATCGAAGATCGGGTACGGGATAGCGGCACCGCGCGGGTGCGCAAGCGGCGAAGCGTTACATGCCCTGGCGCGCGGCGGCCCGTGCTTCGAGCAACTGCCACAGCCCGCGGTGTTGCGCGAGCATCTGCTGCGCGCCGAATCCCATGGCGCGCTCGACGGAGGCGGTGGCCTGGATGGCCTTGAGCAAGGCGATCGCCTGATTGGCGGCGGCGGTGAATGGCTCGCCCACCGGCAACGCCATCCGGCGCGCGCAACTGTCGAGCACGCCGCGCACCGCCAACCAATCGAGGACGAAGGCGAGCGCAGTGCCCGTCGCACAGCCTGCGCGGTCGGAACGCGACAGCATCTCCAGCGCATTACGCTGCCCGAGGATCGCGGTCTGCGATGCGGCCTGTCCCGGCGTCGACGGCAGCGGCCCGACCGCGGCGGTCAGCCGCACGAGCAACGCGCGTTCGCTGCTGACTGCCACCGCCGCCTGTTCCAGCCACCCGCGCGCGAACGGATCGGCGCAGCCGTCGCGCGCATTGTCGACGATGCCGGGGAAGGTGCCGTGGATCACGCACAGTGCATGGACCGCATCGGCGATGTCGCGAAGCGTCGCCGCCGGCTGCATCAGCGCGGCGGCATAGGGCGCGGTGGCGGTGCCGTCGCTCGCGACCATCGCGAGGATCGTGCCGGCGCAGCCCTTGGGCTGCTTGTCGATGGCGATGGTCACGCTTTCCTCCGCTCGATGCGACCCCTCCGCGCCGGCAATGGCCCGGTGGTTGGTGGCAACGATAAAGCGGGGGTATGAAGAGGCGGTTTACGGCGCGGGTGTCTCAGTACACCCGTCGAACATTATGACCCATAATGACGGGCCGTGGAGAGCGGGACCACCCGCTCTCCACAATGGCTTATTGGTCGAGGAAGCTGCGCATCTTGCGGCTGCGTGACGGATGCTTGAGCTTGCGCAACGCCTTGGCCTCGATCTGCCGGATACGCTCGCGCGTGACCGAGAATTGCTGCCCGACCTCTTCCAGCGTGTGATCGGTGTTCATCCCGATCCCGAAGCGCATCCGCAGCACACGCTCCTCGCGCGGCGTCAGCGACGCGAGGACGCGGGTGACGGTTTCCTTGAGGTTCGCCTGGATCGCGGCATCCACCGGGATCACCGCGTTCTTGTCCTCGATGAAGTCGCCGAGATGGCTGTCTTCCTCGTCGCCGATCGGCGTTTCGAGGCTGATCGGCTCCTTGGCGATCTTCATCACCTTGCGGACCTTCTCCAGCGGCATCGAGAGGCGCTCAGCCATCTCTTCCGGGGTCGGCTCGCGGCCCTGCTCGTGCAGGAACTGGCGGCTGGTGCGGACCAGCTTGTTGATCGTCTCGATCATATGGACCGGGATGCGGATCGTGCGCGCCTGATCCGCGATCGAGCGCGTGATCGCCTGACGGATCCACCAGGTCGCATAGGTCGAGAACTTGTAGCCGCGGCGATACTCGAACTTGTCGACCGCCTTCATCAGGCCGATGTTGCCCTCCTGGATCAGATCCAGGAACTGAAGCCCGCGGTTCGTGTACTTCTTGGCGATCGAGATCACGAGCCGCAGGTTCGCCTCGACCATCTCCTTCTTGGCGATTCGCGCCTCGCGCTCCGCCTTCTGGACCATGTTGACGATGCGGCGGAACTCGCTGAGCGCCATGCCGGTCTGCTGCGAGATCTCGCTGATCTCGGTCCGGATGCGATCCACCGCCGCGACCTCGTTGGTCGCGAACGCCGTCCACTTCTTGTCGAGCCCGGTCACCGAAGCAAGGAAGCCCTCGTCCAGCTCATGCCCCATGTAGCGCTCGAGGAAGTCCCTGCGGTTCACCTTGTGACGCTCGGCGAGGCGCAGCATCTGCCCGCCCAGCGTCGTCAGCCGGCGGTTGTAGCTGTAGAGCTGGTCGACCAGATATTCGATCTTGGTCTGGTGGAACTGGACGCTCTCGACCTCGGCGGTCAGGTCCTCGCGCAGCTTCTGGTACTTGCGTTCCTCGGCCGCCGACAGCTCGATGCCGGTGCCCATGGCCTCCAGCCGGCTCTCCTGCATCTTGGAGAACTTGCGGTAGATCGCGGTGATGTTGGCGAACTTCTCCAGCGCCTGCGGCTTGAGCGTTTCCTCCATCTGCGCGAGGCTGAGGGTATTGTCCTCCTCTTCCTCGTCGGACGGACGCGGCGCACGACGCTCGGTCATGTCGTCATCGTCGTCGGCGGGCGCTTCCTCGGGCTCGTCCTCTTCCTTGAACTGCGGCCCGGCGTTCGAGGCGCTGATCTCGCCCGAATCGTCCTCTGCGCCCTCGACCTGCTCGGCCGACGGACCCTTGGAGAGCATCGCGTCGAGATCGACGATCTCGCGCAACTGCATCGTGCCTTCGTTGAGCGCGGTCGACCAATCGATGATCGCATTGAAGGTGATCGGGCTTTCGCACAGCCCGAGGATCATCGTGTCGCGACCGGCCTCGATCCGCTTGGCGATCGCGATCTCGCCCTCGCGCGACAGCAGCTCGACCGCCCCCATCTCGCGCAGGTACATGCGGACGGGATCGTCGGTGCGATCGATCGTCTCCTTCTTCTTCTCGACCGCAGGGGCAGAGCCGTCGGCTTCGCCGTCGACGGCCTCCGCCTCTTCCTCGTCGGCGCGTTCCTCGGTCTCGCCGTCCTCGCCCTGCTCCTCGTTCTCGACGATGTTGACGCCCATTTCATTGAGCGCCGACATCACGTCCTCGAGCTGGTCGGACGACATCTGATCCTGCGGGAGCGCTTCGTTGAGCTGGTCGTATGTGATGTAGCCGCGCTTCTTGGCGCGGGCGATCAGCTTCTTGATGTTCGCGTCGTTCAGGTCGATCAGCGGAGCATCGGCCACTTCCGCGCCTTCGTCAGCACCGCCACCGTTCATCTTCGCCATCAATCGTCCTCGGGTCCAAGCGCGCGGGCGTCTTCGTTTGCCTGCACCAGATTTGCAAGCCGCTCGTCGAGCGCGCGCTGTTCGTTCACCAATGCCACCTGTCGTTCGAACGCCTCGGCAGTGAAATGCGTCTGCATCGCCGAGGTTGCCTCGGCGAGCGCTGCATCCACCTCCGGCCGCGCGATCAGCACCGCGATCGCCTCGTCGAGGTCCTCGCGCGCCTGCTTCTCGTCGCCGCCCGCGCGGGTAAACGAATAGGGCATCGTATCGGCTCTAAGTAGATCATGCGCGATCGCCTCGAAACCGGACCGCGCCAATATGGTGACGAGCCCGCCGCTATCAAGCGGCGCGGCGCGGCGGTCCTCCAAGGCGACGTCGACGACCGCCTCGAACAAGCGTCCGAGTGCGCCATCGGCGAGCTTGAGACTGCCCAGCACCTCCATGTGACGCGCGATCTCCGCGGGGTGGCGGATCAGCCCGGCGAGCACCGCCTTGGCGAGCACGCGGTCGATATTGCCGGCGGCACCGACCTTCTTGGCGTCTTCGGTGACGGGCGGCGAGGGCGGCGACCATTTCTGGCCGGGCTTGCGCTGTCCCATCGGGTAGAAGGGCTGGCGTTGCTGGAACGGCTGCCGCTGGCGCGCGAACCGCTCGTCGAAGCGGTTGCGGAACTCGGCCTTGTATTCGGACTTCACCGACGGATCGGCGATCGTCTCGGCAAGATCGTTGAGGCGCTTTTTCAGCCCCGCGCGCTGCTCGGGCGTATCGAGCGGTTCGGCGGCGAGTTCGTGCTTCCACAAGCGATCGGCGAGCGGCTCCGCGTCGCGCACCAACGCCTCGAACCCTTGCGCGCCCTTGGCCCGCATCAGGTCGTCGGGATCCTGTCCCTCCGGAAGCATCGCAAAGACGAGGCTGCGGCCGGGCGCGAGCATCGGCAGTGCGCGATGCGCGGCACGGATCGCGGCCTTCTGCCCGGGCTTGTCGCCGTCGAAGCACAGCATCGGTACGTCGACCACGCGCCACAGCCGCTCGAGCTGCTGCTCGGTCAGCGCGGTGCCGAGCGGGGCGACGGTCTCGCCGATCCCGCCCTGCGCGAGCGCGATCGCGTCCATATAGCCCTCGACGACGAACAGCCGCGCGGTCTTGCGCGCGGCGGGCAACGCGCGATCGAGATTGTAGAGCGTCCGCCCCTTGTCGAAGAGCGGGGTGTCGGGCGAATTGAGATATTTCGGCTCGCCCTCGCCGATGATCCGCCCGCCGAACGCGATCACGCGCCCGCGGGGATCGCGGATCGGGATCATCAACCGACCACGAAACCGGTCATAGGGCTCCTTGCCCTCGACCTGAATCAGCAGCCCTGCCTCGACGAGCATTTCGTCGCCGAAATCCTTGAGCGCGGTCCGCAGCCGGCCGCGCGCGTCGGGGGCATAGCCGAAGCCGAACGCCTTGCGGGTCGCGTCCTTGATCCCGCGGCGGTCGAGCAGCGCGCGCGCCTCCGCCCCGTCGATCCCGCCCAGTTGCTGCGTGAACCAATCGGCGGCGGCCTGCATCACGTCGTGGAGCGACTTCGCCTTCTCGGCGCGCTGCGCGGCGCGCGCGTCGGGGGCGGGGACCTCCATTCCGGCGGCGGCGGCGAGTTCCTTCACCGCGTCCATGAAGGGCAGGCCCTGGTGATCGGTCAGCCAGCGAATCGCGTCGCCATGCGCCGAACAACCGAAGCAGTGATAGAAGCCCTTGTCGTCGTTGACGTAGAAGCTGGGCGTCTTCTCGTTGTGAAACGGACAGCAGCCCTTCGACTCGCGCCCGGCGCGGGTGAGCTTGACGGTCTTGCCGACGAGCGCGGTCAGCGAGGTGCGCGCGCGAAGCTCATCGAGGAAGGCGGGGGTGAGGCTCATGCGGACAACTCCGCCGACTCACACCCATCCGTTCGTGCTGAGCTTGTCGAAGCACGTGCCCCATACGCCCGCGCTAGCCCGGGGAGCGCGTCCCAGTCACCCGCGATCAACGCTTCCTTTTTCGCACGCGACCAGCCCTTGATGCGTCGCTCGCTTTCCAGCGCCTCGATACGGGTCGGGAATTCCTGCGACCAGACCAGCGAAACCGGGCGCCGTCGCGCCGTATAGTCGCCGCCCCGGCCGGCGTCGTGCAGACCGATCTCGCGTCGGCAGGTCGTCGGTATGGCCGGCATAATAGCTGCCGTCTTCGCAACGCAGAAGATATGCCCAGAAGACCATCGTGTGCGCCTGCCACATCGGGGCGATCAGGTCGAGACGTTGTGCTTCGGGGCACGTGCTTCGACAGGCTCAGCACGAACGGTGGGGCGGGGGCGGCGGGTAGTAGCTACCGTCCTCCCCTGACCCCTAGCGCAAGCGGGAGGGAAGATTTTCTTACGCCAAAGCCGCCTTCACCAGCCCGCTCGCTTTGCTCATGTCGAGCGTCGTCGCATGGCGCGCCTTCAGTTCCGCCATCACGCGGCCCATATCCTTCATGCCGCTCGCGCCCAGATCGGCCTTGATCGACTCGATCGCCGCTCGCGTTTCCTCCTCGCTCATCTGCGTCGGCAGGAAACGCTCGATCACCGCGACCTCGGCGGCTTCGGCGGCGGCGAGTTCGGCGCGGCCGCCCTGTTCGTACATCGCGATCGATTCGCGGCGCTGCTTCACCATTTTCTGCAGCACCTCGATCACCAGCGCGTCATCGTCGGTCGGCGCGGTGCCGGTGCGCGCCTCGATGTCGCGATTCTTGATCGCCGCCTGAATCAAGCTGATAGCCCCGCGCGCTTCTTTGTCGCCGGCCTTCATCGCCGCGATCTGCGCTGCCTTGATGTCGTCGCGAATCATCTACTCGTCCTTAACAGATTGACGCATCGCCGATGCGTCTCTAGCGGGCGGGGCTTAGCGACATTGCCGACCCTTTCAAGGAGTGCCCGCCCATCATGGCCGAGCCAGAGTTTCCGCACGCCCCCATGCCCGAAGGCGCCACCGGCGTCCTCGTTCTGGCCAATGGCGAGGTCGCGTGGGGGCGCGGCTTCGGTGCGGAGGGCGCGGCGGTCGGCGAGGTGTGCTTCCACACCGCGATGACCGGCTATCAGGAGATCATGACCGATCCGTCCTTCGCCGGGCAGATCATCACCTTCACCTTCCCGCATATCGGCAACGTCGGCGCGAACCCCGACGACGTCGAGGCGGACAACCCCCATGCGCTGGGCATGATCGTCCGCGAAGACCCGACCGCGCCGTCGAACTTCCGCGCGATGGAGAATCTCGACGGCTGGATGAAGCGTCACACGCGCATCGGCCTCGCCGGCATCGACACGCGCGCGCTGACGCGGCGCATTCGCTCGGGCGGCGCCCCCAACGGTGTCGTCGCGCATTCGCCAACCGGCGAGTTCGACCTCGACGCGCTGCTCAAGATGGCGCGCGGCTGGCCGGGGCTGGAGGGCATGGACCTCGCCAAGGACGTGACGCGTGAGACGCACGGCACCTGGGCCGGCGGCATCTGGCGGCTGGGGTTCGGCTATGACGATGCTGCTCCCCTCCCTGCAAGGGAGGGGCCGGGGTGGGTGATGGCGGAGACGCCACCGCTCCCCAAACACCCACCCCCAACCCCTCCCTCAAGAGGGAGGGGAGTGCTGGCCGCCCGCATGTCGTCGCGATCGACTATGGCAGCAAGTTCAACATCTTCCGCAATTTGGTCCAGGCCGGTGCGAAGGTGTTGGTGGTGCCCGCCAGCGCTTCGTTCGACGAGATCATGGCGCTGAACCCGGACGGCATCTTCCTGTCGAACGGCCCCGGCGACCCCGCCGCGACCGGCGACTATGCCGTGCCGGTGATCCGCCAGTTGCTGGACACGGGCAAGCCGCTGTTCGGCATCTGCCTGGGCCACCAGTTGCTCGCGCTCGCGGTCGGCGCGCGCACGACCAAGATGTTCCAGGGCCATCGCGGCGCGAACCATCCGGTCAAGCGCGTGGCGGACGGTGCGGTCGAGATCACCAGCATGAACCACGGCTTCGCGGTCGAACGCGACTCGCTGCCCGCGAACGCGCGCGAGACGCATGTGTCGCTGTTCGACGGATCGAACGCGGGACTGGAGCTGACCGATCGCCCGGCGTTCTCGGTTCAGTACCACCCCGAGGCGAGCCCGGGGCCGCAGGATAGCTTCTATCTGTTCGAGCGGTTCGTGGCGGGGTTGCGTAAGTGAGCGTGGTCCTTGCACTGGCCTTGCAGGCCGCGGCGCAACCGACCGGGCCTCGGCACAAGGTCAGCCAGGCTGACCTGAATGCCATGGCCGATGCGTGCCATGCGCCGCGTACGTCGCTGGTTCTGACAGAGCACTCTGTCCTGTTTCGGTCCAGCCCGGATGCCGACCTTGCCAAGATCGACTGCCTAGTCAGGAAGGTCAGCGCAGTCGTGCCGATGGAAAAAATCGGCTTCATCGGCAACGGACGAGCTTCGAAAGAAAAGTAATGCCCAAACGCACCGACATCTCCTCTATCCTCGTCATCGGCGCCGGCCCGATCATCATCGGGCAGGCGTGCGAGTTCGACTATTCGGGCACGCAGGCGATCAAGGCGCTCAAGGAAGAGGGCTATCGCATCGTCCTGGTCAATTCGAACCCGGCGACGATCATGACCGATCCCGAGCTGGCCGACGCGACCTATGTCGAGCCGATCACGCCCGAAGTGGTCGCGCGGATCATCGAAAAGGAGCGCCCCGACGCCGTCCTTCCGACGATGGGCGGCCAGACCGCGCTCAACACCGCGCTGGCGCTGTTCCGCGACGGCACGCTGGAGAAGTTCGGCGTGACGATGATCGGCGCCGATGCCGACGCGATCGACAAGGCCGAGGACCGCCTCAAGTTCCGCGACGCGATGGACAAGATCGGGCTGGAAAGCGCGCGCAGCCATATCGCGCACACCGAGAAGGAGGCGCTCGAAGGGCTGGAGAAGGTCGGGCTGCCCGCGATCATTCGCCCGAGCTTCACGCTCGGCGGCACCGGCGGCGGGATCGCGTACAATCGCGAGGAATTCATCGAGATCGTCCGCAAGGGGCTCGACGCCTCGCCGACCACCGAGGTGCTGATCGAAGAGTCGCTGCTCGGCTGGAAGGAATATGAGATGGAGGTGGTCCGCGACCGCGCGGACAATTGCATCATCATCTGCTCGATCGAGAATGTCGATCCGATGGGCGTCCATACGGGCGACTCGATCACCGTCGCGCCGGCGTTGACGCTGACCGACAAGGAATATCAGATCATGCGCAACGCCAGCATCGCGGTGCTGCGCGAGATCGGCGTCGAAACCGGCGGCTCGAACGTGCAGTTCGCGGTCAATCCCAAGGATGGCCGCCTGATCGTCATCGAGATGAACCCGCGCGTGTCGCGTTCGTCGGCGCTGGCGTCGAAGGCGACCGGCTTCCCGATCGCCAAGGTCGCGGCCAAGCTGGCAGTCGGCTACACGCTCGACGAGATCGATAACGACATCACCGGCGCGACCCCGGCGTCGTTCGAGCCGACGATCGACTATGTCGTCACGAAGATTCCGCGCTTCGCCTTCGAGAAGTTCAAGGGCGCCGAGGCAGTGCTGGGCACCGCGATGAAGTCGGTCGGCGAGGTGATGGCGATCGGCCGCAACATCCACGAATCGATGCAGAAGGCGCTGCGTGGGCTGGAAACCGGCCTGTCGGGCTTCAACCATGTCGAGCGGCTGGTCGGCGCGCCGCGTGCCGAGATCGAGGCGGCGCTCGCCTCGCCGACGCCCGACCGCCTGCTGGTCGCCGCGCAGGCGCTGCGTGAAGGCTTCACCGTCGCCGAGGTGAATGCGATCGCCAAATACGATCCGTGGTTCCTCGAGCGGATGGCGGAGATCGTCGCCGCCGAGAACGAGGTGATGAAGGACGGGCTGCCGATCGAGGCGGCGGGAATGCGCCGGCTGAAGGCGATGGGCTTCTCCGACAAGCGGCTGGCGTGGCTGGCGCTGCAATCGGCGAACCTGCGCGGCATGGAGCGCGGGATCGCGCGTGGCTCGGGGCTGATCCACGAGGCGGTCAAGGCGATGACCGGCGGCGTCACCGAGGACGAGGTGCGCGAGCATCGCCTGAAGCTGGGCGTGCGTCCGGTCTTCAAGCGGATCGACACCTGCGCCGCCGAGTTCGACGCCAAGACGCCGTACATGTACTCGACCTATGAGGCGCCGTCGTTCGGCGAGCCCGAGAACGAGGCGCAGCCGTCGGATCGCCGCAAGATCGTGATCCTGGGCGGCGGACCGAACCGGATCGGGCAGGGGATCGAGTTCGATTATTGCTGCTGCCACGCCTGCTTCGCGCTGGCGGAGGCGGGCTACGAAACGATCATGGTCAACTGCAACCCGGAGACGGTGAGCACCGATTACGACACCTCGGACCGCCTGTATTTCGAGCCGCTGACCGCCGAGGATGTGCTCGAAATCCTGCACGTCGAACAGTCGAAGGGCGAGCTGGTCGGCGTGATCGTGCAGTTCGGCGGGCAGACCCCACTGAACCTCGCGCGCGCGCTGGAAAAGGCCGGGATCCCGATCCTCGGCACCTCGCCCGATGCGATCGATCTCGCCGAGGATCGCGAGCGATTCGCGGCATTGGTCAACCGGTTGAAGCTGCTCCAGCCGTCGAACGGCATCGCGCGCAGCCGCACCGAGGCGCTCAACGTCGCCAACCGTATCGGCTATCCGGTGCTGATGCGCCCCAGCTACGTGCTCGGCGGGCGCGCGATGGAGATCGTCGACAGCGACCAGCAGCTCGAGGATTATATCCTGACCGCGGTGCAGGTGTCGGGCGTCGCGCCGGTGCTGATCGACCAGTATCTGCGCGACGCGATCGAGGTCGACGTCGACGCGATTTGCGACGGTGAGGACGTGGTGGTCGCGGGCGTGCTCCAGCATATCGAGGAAGCCGGCGTCCATTCGGGCGACAGCGCCTGCTCGATCCCGCCCTATTCGCTGCCGCCGGAGATCATCGCCGAGATCGAGCGGCAGACCGAGGCGCTCGCGCGTGGGCTGAGCGTCGTCGGGCTGATGAACATTCAGTTCGCGGTCAAAGACGGGCAGGTCTTCCTCATCGAGGTCAACCCGCGCGCCAGCCGCACCGTGCCGTTCGTCGCCAAGGCCATCGGCGCACCGATCGCCAAGATCGCCAGCCGCGTCATGGCGGGCGAGAAATTGCGCGACCTGCCGAAGATCGACCGCGACATCGATTATTTCGCGGTCAAGGAAGCGGTGTTCCCGTTCGCGCGCTTCCCGGGGATCGACCCGGTGCTCTCGCCCGAGATGAAGAGCACCGGCGAGGTGATGGGGATCTCCACCGATTTCACCACCGCCTTCGCCAAGTCGCAGCTCGGCGCGGGCACCGTCCTGCCGACCAGCGGCGCGGTGTTCGTCAGCGTCAAGTCCGGCGACAAGGATCTGATCGTCCCCGCGGTACGCGCGCTGGTCGACGCCGGCTTCACGATCGTCGCGACGACCGGCACCGCCGATCACCTGACGCGCGCCGGGCTTCCGGTCGAGACGGTCAACAAGGTGGCCCAGGGCCGTCCGCATATCGTTGATCGGATCAAGGACGGCGCGATCGCGTTGATCTTCAACACGACCGAGGGCTGGCAGAGCCTGAAGGACTCGCAGCCGATCCGCGCGTCGGCGGTGAATGGCAAGGTGCCGTACTTCACCACCGCCTCGGCGGCGGTGCAGGCGGCGCAGGCGATTCATGCCGCGGTCAAGGGCGATGGTGCGCGCAACCTTGAAGTACGGCCGTTGCAATCCTATTATTCGCAGCCGCACAACTGATCCCCGGACATATGTGCTGATGTAGGGGGCGGCCTTCGCAGGGAGAGGGCCGCTTCCGGGGACGCGTTTTTACGAAGGACAAGGGCGATGGCGACGGTCGAAAAGATGCCGATGTTGCAGGAAGGCTATGAAAAGCTGACTGCGGACCTGAAGCGGCTGAAGACCGAGCGTCCGCTGATCGTCGACGCGATCGAGGAAGCGCGTGCGCACGGCGATCTTTCGGAAAACGCCGAATATCACGCCGCCAAGGAGCGACAGGGCCAGGTCGAGGCGACGATCGCCGACATCGAGGACAAGTTGAGCCGCGCGCAGATCATCGATCCGCGTGAGCTGTCGGGCGACAAGATCGTGTTCGGCGCGACCGTCACCTTGCTCGACGAGGACGAAAAGCCCGTAAGGTATCAGATCGTCGGGCAGACGGAGGCCGATGCCAAGACCGGCCGGATCAGCTACAACTCGCCGATCGGCCGCGCGTTGATCGGGCGCAGCCTCGACGACGAGGTCGAAGTGTCGGTCCCGGCGGGTGATCGCTATTATCTGGTGTCGAAGATCGAGTTCATCTGATGCCCATTCCGCTTCCTCCGTCGTGGCGGGAGCGGTTGGCTGGGGCGACATGGGAGCGCGAGCCGGAGGGTGAATCTGGTGGCGTGATCCACCGTATTCTCGCTGCCAACGGTGACCGGCTGTTCCTGAAATATGGTGACGGCGCCGTGGCGGAGGCGGTAGCCGACGAGGCCATTCGGCTGCGATGGCTGCAGGGACGCGTGGTGACGGTGCGCCTCGTTGCTACCGCCTTCGAGCCGGATGCTACATGGCTCCTCACCAGCGCCGCGTCGGGCAAGACCGGGGACGCATGGATCGACGAAAGCCCTGATTCATTGACGCAGGTGATCCGCGGTTTCGCGACCTTCCTGCGGACGCTTCATGCCCTTCCGGTGGACGAATGTCCGTTCGACGCCTCGGCATCCGTTCGACTCGCAGCTGCGAGGAAGCTCGTCGCGGCGGGCAAGGTAGACGAGGCCGATTTCGGCCACGACCATCTCGGGATGAGCGCCGCCGCCGTGCTGGCGGAGGCGGAAAGGCTAGCGTGCCATGCCGCCGGTCGCGTGGTCACACATGGTGACTTCTCGCTCGGCAACGTCCTGCTCGATGCCGATGGCGTGGTGACCGGATGTATCGACGTTGGCAGGCTCGGTGTCGCGGATCCCTATCAGGACATTGCGATATTATGGGAGAACCTCGGCGAGTTCGGCGATGCCGCGCAGCACACGCTGTTGGCATCCCTCGGCCTCGACGCGCTCGATGAGGATCGGCTTCTTTTCCACCGGACTCTGGACGAGTTGTTCTGAGGGGCAGTCGCTGTGGACCTGATCCCGCCGGTATGCTTGCTCACCGGTAAATTTATTTAATGACCTAAATCGTCGCTCCGGACGCGACCCGGGATCACGCTTCTTCGCCATCGAGGAAAGAAGCGGGAGCCCGGATCAAATCCGGGATGACATGAACGTCAGGCCGCCGGCTTGGCGAGCAGCTCGGGCTCGAGCAGGCGGTGCAGGTGGACCACCACATATTTCATCTCGGCGTCGTCGACGGTGCGCTGCGCGGCCGCGCGCCACGCCTTTTCGGCGCTGGCATAGTCCGGAAAGACCCCGACGATATCGATCGAGGACAGATCGCCGAATTCGAGGGTGCGCGGATCGCTGACGCGACCACCGAACACCAAATGAAGCTTGCTCATGCACGCGCTCCCGCTGGGGATTGAACCAGTGCCGCACCGCTCGTCCGCGTCGCCGCCGGAACGAGGAAGAGCCGCGGGCAGCGATTGCGCAGACCCGGCGGCTCTCCCTCAAACTCCGATCGGCGCCGCGGTCGCGCGGTCGGCCTGCGCAACCCCTAGCGCGATGCGCGTCCGGATTGAAGGGGTCAGGACCCGCTCTTTACCTGTTCCTTGCCAGCCTGCGCCGCGGCCGACCCTGCGGTGCCGGCCGCCTTGAGCACGCCCTGGAATAGCGAGCGCGCCTGATCGCGCGCGGCATTCGGCGTCAGCCCCAGCTGGTCCATCTCGGCGCGACCGGCATCCTTGGCGGCGGCCAGCGCCGCAACCGCGGCGGTGTTGATCTTGCGCCCGACGCCGGACAGCAACTCCTTCTCGCGGTGGCTGCGCGGCAGGATCGCGGCGACCGCCGCACCCAGCACGAGTCCGCCGATCAGCACGCCAAGCGGATTGCCTTCCAGCGTCTCGGCGGTGGCATGGGCGGCATCGCTGGCGCGGTGCTTGGCGGTGTCGAGCGCGCTCGACGCTGCCTCACGCGCGTGGTCGACGCTTTCGCGCAGACGGCCGTGCTGCTCCTGATCGTTCACTTGGTCGGTCATGATCCAGTCCTTTCGGCGGGTTGGGCGATATCTTCTGGAGATGGCAGACGCTTCTGCCGCTTCTTCGTGCCGAACAAACGCGCGATCTGTCGCCCGACGACGAGCGCCGCCAGCAGCGACGCACCGCCTGCGACCACGCCCGGATTGCGGCGGGCCACCTCGGTGCCGACCCGCACGGCGCGTTCGCCGCTGCCCGACACCTCGGCCAGTGCGACGCGCGCAAGGCGGCGGGGTTCGAGTTCGCTCTGCAAACGCCCGACGGTGCCGTCGAGGCGACGACGCGCCTCGGCGACGCGCGCCTCGGCCAAAGTTACGTCCGTAGCCGTCATGCGTCCGTATCCGTGCGCAACGCGGACTTGCCCGACAAGGCGAGCAAGCCGGCGATCACCAGCACCACGCCGACCACCGCGAGCGTCGCCCAGCCGGGGCCGATCAGCGTCGCCAGCGACAGGATCGCCCCGACCAGCAAGGCGATCAGCGCCGCCAGCGCGAGCACGCCGGCAATGGCAAAGCGAATCGCCGCCGCCTTGTAGCGGCTGACAGCGAAGCCCGCCTTGGCCTTGGCCAATGCGATCTCCGCCTTCGCCACGTCGCGCGCGTCCGTCGCCAGCTGCGTCACAAGCTGCGGGATACTATCCGGATGGACGCGATCACGTACGTCCGTTCGTTCGGACATTAGATCAGGCATCGCGCTGGTCGACGGCGGCACCGATCAGTCGCGCCACCACGAAGCCGATTCCGGCCGCGAGGCCCACGGCCAATTCGGGGCTCTTGCGCACCAGTGCACGGGCGTCGTCGAGCAGGTCGTCGACGCTCTTCTGATCGATCGTGCTGGTAAAGCCCTGCACGCGATCCGCCGCTGAGCGGGCATATTGGCCGTACTGTGCGCCAAGCTTCTCATCGACCTGCCCGGCGGCGTCGGTGAGCATCTGCGAAAGCTGCGTCAGCGCGTCGGTCGCCCTGGCTTTGCCGTCTTCGGCGAAGGTGCGCGCCTTGTCGGCGGCCTGTTCGCGGCCCTTGGCGACGTGATCGCGTACCGATTGCTTGGCATCCGCAAGCGTGCTGCCGCTGGCGGTCGCGCTAGTGTCTTCGGGCGTAAAGTCGACGCCGGCATCCTTCAGCGGCGCGGCGGGCGTGAACGATGCGTCGGCGGGTGGCGGCGCGGCGTCTGCCGGAGTGGAATGCTGGAGCGTGTCACGATCCTGCTCAACGGCCATGATTCATCCTTCCCTGGTCGAGGTCCAACAACCCGGCGGCCGGGTCGGCGGTTCCATCGCGTTGCAGCATCGCCGGGCGCCCGCTAGGAGGCGCCATGCCCTGCCGCGATGGCAGAAAATAGGAGGATCGTTTCGTGACCGCAATCATCGACCTGCACGGACGCCAGATCATCGACAGCCGCGGCAACCCGACCGTGGAGGTCGACGTGCTGCTCGACGACGGCAGCTTCGGTCGCGCGGCGGTCCCTTCGGGGGCGTCGACCGGCGCCCACGAGGCGGTCGAGCGGCGCGATGGCGACAAGGCGCGCTGGGGCGGGAAGGGCGTCGACGACGCGGTCGAGGCGGTCAACGACGAGATTGCCGACGCGATCATCGGGCTCGATGCCGAGGACCAGCTCGAAATCGACCAGACGATGATCGAGCTGGACGGCACCGAGAACAAGGGCCGGCTCGGCGCGAATGCGATCCTCGGCGTCAGCCTCGCGGTGGCGAAGGCGGCGGCGGATGCGCGCGGGTTGCCGCTGTACCGCTATGTCGGCGGCGTCGCGGCGCACGTGCTCCCGGTGCCGATGATGAACATCATCAACGGCGGCGAACATGCCGACAACCCGATCGACTTCCAGGAGTTCATGATCGTGCCGGTGGGCGCGGAATCGCTGGCCGAGGCGGTGCGCTGTGGCTCGGAAATCTTCCACACGCTGAAGAAAGGCCTGAGCGAAAAGGGCCTGGCGACCGCAGTTGGCGACGAGGGCGGGTTCGCGCCCAACCTCGCCAGCACCACCGACGCGCTCGATTTCATCATGACCTCGATCGAGCGCGCGGGCTACACCCCCGGCGACGACGTGATGCTCGCGCTCGATTGCGCGGCGACCGAATTCTTCAAGGACGGCAAGTACGTCATCTCCGGTGAGAATCTGACGCTCGAGCCGGGCGCGATGGCCGAATATCTCGCCGATCTCGCCGCACGCTATCCGATCTTCTCGATCGAAGACGGCATGGCCGAGGACGATTTCGAGGGCTGGAAGGCGCTGACCGACGCAATCGGCAAGAAGGTGCAGCTGGTCGGCGACGATCTGTTCGTCACCAATCCGAAGCGGCTGCGCGACGGCATCGGGCAGGGGCTCGCCAACTCGCTGCTCGTGAAGGTCAATCAGATCGGCACGCTGTCCGAGACGCTGGAGGCGATCCGCGTCGCCGAGCGCGCCGGCTATACCGCGGTCATGTCGCATCGGTCGGGTGAAACCGAGGACTCGACGATCGCCGATCTGGCGGTCGCAACCAATTGCGGACAGATCAAGACCGGCAGCCTTGCACGGTCGGATCGGTTGGCGAAGTACAACCAGTTGATCCGCATCGAGGAGGAATTGGGCTCGATGTCGCGCTATGCGGGCCGGGACGTGCTGCGGAACCGCTGATAGGGCTTGCAAAGGGCGAGGCGACTCGCGAGAATCGCTGGCGTTATGCCTCGCCCGTCAACCCGCCTCTCGCAAACGCTCCGGCGTGCTGCCGTCCCCGCCCTTGCGGTGGCGGTGATGGCGTTTTTCGGCGCCTATGCGGTGGTGGGGCCAAACGGACTGATCGCGCTGGGTGATTACAAGCGGCAGCTGGTGGCGCGAGAGCGGCAATATGCCCAGCTCGATCAACGCCGGACGATGTTGCAGAACCGGGTGACGCTGCTCGATCCCCGCCACGCGAACCCGGATATGGTGGACGAACTGGTGCGCAAGGAGCTGAACGTCGCGCACCCCGACGAGGTGATCGTTCCGCTGAAATGAGCGGCAACGGGGGGACGCTCCCTTGATCGTCACCCCGGCGAAAGCCGGGGCCCAGTTGGGAAAGCCTCAGTAGCTGCGCGGCGTGCGTCGCCATCAGCGTCACGAAACTGGACCCCGGCCTTCGCCGGGGTGACGGGGTTCGGGAGGATTGGCGTGCCAATCTTGTCTTCCCGGACCTAGTCCGCGACCCCGCTTACTCCCGGCAGAAGAAGCGAGACCCCGATCAAGCCCGGGATGACCACCTTACCTGCCCAAGAACGTCAGCAGATCGTCGGTCAGCCGGTCGCTTTCCGTAGCGAACAGCCCATGCGGCGCGCCGTCATATTCGACCAGTTGCGCGTTCGCGATCCCGGCCGCTGCGGCGCGGCCGCTGGCGTCGATCGGCACGGTCTTGTCGGCGGTGCCATGCAGCACCAGCGTCGGCACGCGGAAGGCGGGCAGGTCGGGGCGGAAGTCGGTGTGGCCGAAGCTCTCGGCGCATTTCAGCGTCGGCTGCAACCCCGCCTGCATCGCGATCCGCCATGCCCAATCGAGCGTCGCCTCGCTGACCGGGCTGGTGACGTAACCGACGCCGAAGAAGTCCTTGAAGAAGCTTCGGAAGAAGTTCGGACGATCGGTCAGGATCCCGTCGGCGATGCCGGCCAGCGTCTGCTCGTCGACGCCATCGGGATTGTCCTCTGTCTTCAGCATGTACGGCACGACCGACGCGATCAGCGCCGACGAGATCACGCCCTTGCCGTCGTAGCGGCTCTGATATCGCGCCACCTCGCCGCCGCCCATCGAGAAGCCGACCAGCGTCACGTCTTCCGTCGCGCCCGCCGCCTCCATGACGTCGCGAAGATCGTCGGTGAGGGTGTCATAGTCATAGCCCGACCATGGCTGTCCCGAGCGCCCGAAGCCGCGTCGGTCATAAGCAATCGCGCGAAAACCGGCATCGGCCAGCGCTTTCATCTGCGGGTCCCAGCTATCCGAGGACAGCGGCCAGCCATGGATCAGAACGACCGGGCGACCCTCACCCCAATCCTTGACGTAGATGTCGGTCCCGTCGCGCGTCTTCACATATGGCATGTGGCTCTCCTTGGCAGAGCAGCCGTAACGGGCGGTTTGTGGTGGCGTTCCTTGCCCGGGTGGCGGGCTCGACACACTCATTTACGCGCAGTCGGAAATTTTGGCGCGCAGGTGGTGATGCGAGCCGCAAGGTCAGAGGTTCTGGATCCCCGCCTTCGCGGGGATGACGAAAGGGGGCGTTCCTTGGCCCGAGTGCGGGGCCAACACCGTCATTCCCGCGCAGGCGGGAATCCAGACGCGCAGGTCGTGGTAGGAGTCGCAAGGTCAGACGTTCTGCGTCCCCGCCTTCACGGGCATGTCATAAGGGATGAGGGGCAGTTACCGCCCCGGTTCGCCGAGGAACGCCTCGACCCGATCGAGCGCCACGGTCTTGTCGAGATACGTCTGGCCGATCCCGTGCGCGAGCAGGAACGGCAGCGTGCCGGCCGCCATCTTCTTGTCGTGGCGCATATGTTCGACCAGCCGTGCGGGCTGGGCGGTGATGCCCGAGGCGGCGAGGCCGTCGGGCAACCCGCTGTCGCGCCAATGCGCGGCGACGCGCGCGGCATCGTCCGCCGAACAGCGCCCGGTCGCGGCGGAGAAGGCGAAGGCGAGCCCGCAGCCGGCGGCGACCGCCTCGCCATGGAGCAGCCGGTCGGAGAAGCCCGCCTCCGCTTCCAAGGCGTGGCCGAAGGTGTGGCCGAGGTTGAGCAGCGCGCGGCGGCCCTTGGTCTCGAACTCGTCCTCGCCGACGATCCGCGCCTTGGCGGCGACCGCATGCGCGATCGCCTTCACGCGCGCTTCGGGATCGCCCGCGAGCAGTTTCGCGCCATTCGCCTCGCACCAAGCGAAGAAGTCGGCGTCATCGATCAGCCCGTATTTGACGACCTCGGCATAGCCGGCGCGCACCTGCCGCGCGGGCAGGGTATCGAGCACGTCGGGGTCGATCAGCACCACCTTGGGCTGGTGGAAGGCGCCGATCAAATTCTTGCCGGCGCGCGCGTTGATCCCGGTCTTGCCGCCGACCGACGAATCGACCTGAGACAACAGCGTGGTCGGGATCTGCACGAACCCGCAGCCGCGCTTGAGGATCGCGGTCGCAAAGCCGACCAGATCGCCGATCACTCCGCCACCCAGCGCCACGACATGATCGCCGCGCTCGACGCCGAGCGCGAGCAGTTCGTCGGTGAGCCGCTCCAGCGTCGCCCAGCTTTTCGACGCTTCGCCGGCCGGCAGCACGATCTCGGCGTGCCGGAGGCCGGCGGCGTCCAGCGCGGCGGTCAGCGTGGCGAGATGCGCGACGACATTGGCGTCGGCGACGATCACCACCGGGCGCGTGCCGACGATCGGCGCGAGCGCGTCGCCGGCACGCGACAACAGCCCCGGCTCGATCCGCACGTCATAGCTGCGGTCGCCCAGCGCCACGGTCACGGTCGTCATTTGCTCAGGGCCTCCATGATCGCGCGCACCGTGATGTCATGCGGCGTATTCGCGCTGGGAATGCGCAGATGTGCGAGTGCGTAGAGCGGGTTGCGGACCGCGGCCAGCTCGCGCAGCACGGTCGCGGGGTCCTTGCCGCGCAGTAGCGGGCGGGTGTCGCGGCGCTTCACGCGCTCGGCAAGTACCTCGACGGGCGCGTCGAGCCAGATCGCCAGCGCATCGGACAGGATCAGCGCGCGTGTCTCGTCGTTGACGAAGGCGCCACCGCCGGTCGCGATCACCTTCGGACGCCCATCGATCAGCCGCTGGATCACCCGCCGCTCGCCGTCACGAAAATATTCTTCGCCGAACTGCGCGAAGATGTCGGCGATCGACATGCCCGCCGCCGTCTCGATCTCGGTATCGGCGTCGACGAACGGCAGCGCGAGGCGCAGCGCGAGCCGGCGGCCGACCGTCGATTTGCCCGCGCCCATCAATCCCACCAGCACGATCGGGCGGCCGGTCCAGCGATGCGGACGGCGCGACGAGCGGCGGGACGGGACGGGCGGGCTTTGCAACATCGTCTCTGCGGCTATACAGCGCGTTCCGTTCCCGGCAACAGCAGGCTCGTGCCGCGTCGGGGCTGAGTTATACGTCGCGCGCAAAGGTTGGGAATTTCATGACCCGGTTGATTGTCTCCGTCGTCGTGCTGCTGGTGATCGTGGTGGGCGCGCTGTTCTTCTTTGCGGGCCGCGCAACCGAGCAGCCGGTCACGCGTGTCGAGAAGGCGGTCGAGCTTGGCAATCTCGCCGGCTAAACGCGCCGCGCTGGCCGGCGTCGCGGCGCTCGGCCTCGCGGCGGCGGCCATCGCACAGGACCGCCCCGAGTCGCTGTTGCCGCCCGGCTTCGGCGACGCGGCGCCGGCGCCAGCGCCCGCTGCACAGCCGAGCCCGGCCGCGACCGGGGCCGCCAATGCGCCGCGCGTGCAGGCGACGACGCCGGCCGGGCCGTTGCCGCCGCTGCCTCCGCTGCCCTTCCCGTCACCGACGGCGAGTCCCAGCCCGGTGCCGACTCCAAGCTATGTGCTGCCGGCGTTCGCGCGACGCTCGCTGGCGGCGGTCGGGGCCGATCAGGGGTTCGTGGGCGAGGCGTTCGGGAGCGCGGATGGCCGCTATGTCGAGCGGCTGATGCGCTATCTGTCGGCGCCCTTGCCGTCGCGGTGGCTGTCGATCGCCCTGCGGCGGCTGCTGGTGGCGAAGATCGATACACCTGCGCGCGTCAACGGTGCCGACTTTGCCGCCGAACGTGCGTGGTTGTTGCTGCGGATGGGCGAGTCGGTGTCGGCGCGCGCGGTCGCGCAGTCGGTCGACAGCGACCGTGTGACGCCGAAGCTGCGTGAAGTGTGGATGCAGGCCGCGCTCGCGACCGGCGATCCGGCCGGACTGTGCCCGCTCGCCGCCACGGCGGGCGACAGCGAGCGCGCGTGGACCGTCGCGCGCGCGATGTGCGCCGGGTTGACCGGGGCGGGGCGGACCCAACCGCTGATCGCCGACATCCGCCGCCGCCGCGTCGCCAGCGGGATCGACCTGGCACTGGCGCAGAAGGTGATGGGCGCCGGGCTCAACAGCCGCCAGGCGGTGACGATCGAATGGGCACCGGTGGTGCAATTGACCGCGTGGCGGTTCGGGCTGGCGACCGCGACCGGGGTCGCAGTGCCTGACGAGCTTTACGCTACGGTCGGACCGCAGGTGCGCGGCTGGCAGGCGCTGGCCCCCGCGATCCCGCTCGCCGAGCGTGCCGCCGTCTCGGATCGCGCCGCGGCGCAGGGCGTGTTATCGAGCGCGGCGCTGGTCGATCTCTATGCTGCGGTCGCCGAGGGCAATGACGCGCCCGCCGCCTTGTCGGGCACCGCCGCGACGTTGCGCGACGCCTATGTCGGCAACGATCGGGCGACGCGGATCGCCGCGATGGTCAAGCTGTGGGACGCCGCGGAGACGCCCGCGAGCCGCTATGCCCGACTGGTGCTGACCGCGCGCGCCGCGGCACGGCTGCCGGCGCGCGCCAACGAGGCGGAGGCCGATCGATTGATCGCGTCGATGCTGACCGCCGGGCTGGATCGCACCGCGCAGCGTTGGCAAGGCGCAGTGCCCGCCGGCAGCACCGGCTGGGCGATGCTCTTGCTCGCCGACCCCGATGCGATCGCGCAACTGCCCGCATCGACGATCACCGATTATGCCCCCACCGGCGCGCTGGCCGAGCGCAAGCGGCAATTGTTCTTCGCCGGCATGGCGGGGCTCGGGCGGCTGCCCGCCGCGGCGGTCGACGATCTCGCCGAGAAGCTGGCGGTGCCGGTCGCGCAGCGCAACGCCTGGACGAGCGCGCTGGAGCGTGCCGCGGGCGAGGGGCAGGCGGGAACGGTGCTGTTGCTGGCGGCGGTCGGGATGCAGGCGGATGGCTGGGCACATGTCCCTCCCGCGGCGCTGTTCCATATCGTCCGCGCGCTGCGGGCGGTCGGGCTCGACGGCGAGGCGCGGATGATCGCGGCGGAGGCGATCGCGCGATTGTGAGCGACGCCGCCGCGATCGATCGCTTCCTGGAGATGATGGCGGCGCAGGCCGGGGCGGCGCCGAACACGCTGGCCGCTTACCGCCGCGACCTGATGCTGGCATCCGCTGCGCTCGACGGAGGGCTGGCGGTGGCGGACGGCGCGGCGCTGGAGCGGCTGGCCGATG
This sequence comes from Sphingomonas sp. LR60, assembly GCF_036855935.1. Classification (NCBI taxonomy): domain Bacteria; kingdom Pseudomonadati; phylum Pseudomonadota; class Alphaproteobacteria; order Sphingomonadales; family Sphingomonadaceae; genus Sphingomonas; species Sphingomonas sp. LR60. The sequence continues at coordinate 864,383 of NZ_JASPFK010000001.1, forward strand.
GCTGGGACGCGCTGTCGAAGTCGACGGTGGCGCGCAAGGCGGCGGCGCTGCGGCGCTTCTTCGGGTTCCTGATCGACGAGGGCGACCGCGCCGACGATCCCTCGCCGGCCCTGCCGCGGCCGGGGACGCAACGGCGGTTGCCACGCACGCTCGATCACGGCGATGTCGACCGGCTGTTCGCCGCGATCGAGGCGCGGCTGGCGCGCGGCGCGGTGATCCCGACCGACCTGCGGCTCTCGGCCTTGTTCGAGCTGCTGTACGGATCGGGTCTGCGCGCGACCGAACTCGTCTCGTTGCCGCGCGGCGCGATCCATCCCGATCGGCCGTTCCTGATCCTGAAGGGGAAGGGTGGGCGCGAGCGGCTGGTGCCGATCTCGGATCGTGCCCGCGCCGCGGTGGCGGCGTGGCGTACGCATGTCCCCACCGATCGCGCATTCCTGTTCCCGTCGGGCGCGACGCATCTCTCGCGCGTGCGGCTGTTCCAGCTGGTGCGGGCGCTCGCCGCCGAGGCCGGGATCGCGCCCGAGCGGATCAGCCCGCACGTCCTGCGCCACGCCTTCGCGACGCACCTGCTGGAAGGTGGGGCGGACCTGCGCGCGCTCCAGACGATGCTGGGCCATGTCGATATCGCGACCACCGAAATCTACACCCACGTCGATAGCAGCCGGCTGGTCGAGCTGGTCAACGAGCGTCACCCGCTCGTTGACGCGTTGCGAAAGCGCGCCTAGCTGCGCTCGATGCGTATTTTCCTCGACTTCGAGAAGCCCATCGCCGAGCTTCAGGCGCGTATCGACGAATTGCGCGAGACCGGCGCCGAGGGCACCGTCGACATTTCGTCCGAGATCGCCAAGCTGCAGGCGAAGTCGGACAAGCTGCTGAAGGACACGTTCGGCAAATTGTCGCCGTGGCAGAAGACGCAGGTCGCGCGTCATCCCGAGCGCCCGCACTTCAAGCATTTCGTCGCCGGGCTCTTCGATGAGTTCGTGCCGCTCGCCGGTGACCGTGCGTTCGGCGACGATCAGGCGATCCTCGGCGGCTTCGCGACCTTCCGCGGGCAGCGCGTGATGGTGCTGGGGCATGAGAAGGGCGACGACACCGCCAGCCGGCTGCGCCACAATTTCGGAATGGGTAAGCCGGAGGGCTATCGCAAGGCGATCCGGCTGCTCGAACTGGCCGATCGCTTCGGGCTGCCGGTCGTGACCTTGGTCGACACCTCGGGTGCGTTCCCGGGCATCCAGGCCGAGGAGCGCGGGCAGGCGGAGGCGATCGCGCGCTCGACCGAGGCGTGCCTCGCGCTCGGCGTGCCGATGGTCGCGGCGGTGGTCGGCGAAGGCGGCTCGGGCGGCGCGATCGCGCTGGCGAGCGGCAATCGCGTGCTGATGTTCGAACATGCGGTCTATTCGGTGATCTCGCCCGAGGGCTGCGCCTCGATCCTGTGGCGTACCGCCGACAAGGCCCCTGACGCCGCCGAAGCGATGAAAGTGACCGCGCAGGATCTCAAGTCGCTGGGCGTGATCGACGCGATCGTACCCGAGCCGCTGGGCGGCGCGCACCGTGATCGCGACGGCGCGATCCGTGCGCTGGGCGATTGCATCGAGCGGATGCTGCGCGATCTGGCACCGCTCACGCCCGAGGCGTTGCGGCAGGATCGCCGCACCAAGTTTCTGAAGATGGGCCGCGTCGCCTAGGCGAGTTGATCCTTCCGGATTGACTGCCCTATTGCTCACACCGGACCTGATCCGAACGCCCGCTTTTCGGTTTCCCTGCCGGACGGACAAAGAGAAGGGCGGCGGAACCGATGTTCCGCCGCCCCACCGGTCACCGCCGGTCAAACCCTATTACGGGTTCGTCATCTTCGTCTGAACGTTGGTGAAGGTGGTGTTGAGCTGCGTGCCGATGCCCTTCATGGCAGCAATTGCGGCAACCGCGATAAGGGCAGCGATCAGACCGTATTCGATCGCGGTCGCGCCCTTGCTGTTCTTGAGGAACGAACGAATCTTCTGCATGTCGATCTCCAGTGACAACCTAAATTTCTGTACCCGCCGACGCACCGTTCAGGTCCATCAATGACGTTTCTAGAAGCGCAGGGTTGATAAAGGTTTAAGTGGAACCCTATGTTTTTGTTCAGTACCTTGGCGATCGACAACAATCGCTAGCGCGCTGACTGCAGGTTGCTGCTGATCGACGCGAAGATGCCCGTTACCGGGTGACCGATTGCGGACATGCCGCCGACGGCGGTCAGCGCGATCATCGCTACGATCAGCCCGTATTCGACCGCGGTCGCGCCGCGGGTGTGCGGCGCAAGGGCCCGCAACCGGGTTGAGAACGAGCGAGCAGCGGATCGACGTGACATGACCCACACGATATTCGAAACGGGTTAAGGAAGGATCGCAGCGCGATGCTGGTGGTGGCCGTGGCATTGACCGACGGGTCGGGGCGCTGCCTGATGCAGCAACGCCCGCACAACAAGCGGCATGGCCGGCTCTGGGAGTTCCCCGGCGGCAAGGTCGAGCCTGGCGAGCATCCGGTCGCCGCACTGATCCGCGAACTGGAGGAGGAACTGGCGATCAGCGTCGCGGTCGACGCACTCGATCCGCTCGGCTTCGCCACCGACATGCCTGTGACGATGCTGCTCTACCGCTGTACCGCGTGGCGGGGCACGCCGCGTCCGCTCGCAGCGCAGGCGTTCCGCTGGGATTGGCCGGAGGCGCTCATGCACCTGCCGATGCCGCCGGTCGACGTACCGCTGCTGGCGGCGCTTGCCCGCGCGCTGGCGGGCGGCTAGGCCCGATCACGCGATCAGGAAAGGAAATCCGGTAGGCAACGATCCGGAGCTGCCCCCGCAACTGTGACCGGCGAGCCGCTCGCCCCTCGTGTGCCACTGGATCGCTCGCGCTCCGGGAAGGCCGGGCGAACGGCGACGACCCGGGAGCCAGGAGACCTGCCGGATCGCGGTTGTCCTTCGCGCGGACGGGGTGTGCCGGGCGATCGGGGATTTTTTCCCGCGCGACGACGAACGAGTCGGGTCGGCGTGGGGATGGATGAAGTTGAGCGATCGTAGATTTCGCATGGCGCGGGTCGCCGCCGCAGTGCTGGCAGTGCCGGTGCTGATCGGTGCGGCGCCTGCACGCGCGCCGCGCGTCGTGTCGATCAATCCATGCCTCGACGCGATGCTGATGCAGGTCGCCGATCCGGCGCAGATCGCCGCGATCAGCCATTATTCGCACGATCCGCGCGCTACGTCGGTCCCGCTCGCCTGGGCGCGGCGCTTCCCCTCAACCTCAGGCACCGCCGAGGAAGTGGTAGCGCTCCGCCCCGATTTGGTGGTGGCAAGCGGGCATGTCGCGCCGGCCACGGTCGCGGCGCTGACGCGGATGCACATAAAATTGCGGCAGTTCGCGCTGCCCGACTCGATTGCGGAAAGCGCGCAGCAGGCGCGAGACCTGGCGGAGGCGATCGGCCATCCCGCCCGGGGCGCGGCGCTCGCCGGCCGAATCACTGCCGCAGCGCGCGCCGACGCGGTGCCGCCGATGTCCGCGGTGATCTTCGGGCCGGGCGGTCTGGTGCCGGGGGCGGGGACGCTGCCCGACGAGATGCTGCGGAGCGCCGGCTTCCGCAACGCCAGCGCCGGCTACGGGCTGAAGCGCTGGGACGTGCTGCCGCTGGAATATCTGCTCGCCGATCCGCCGCGCATCATCCTGTCGGTCGCCGCCGCGCAGGGCGCTGGGGAGCGGATGGAGCGGCATCGCGCGCTGCGGCGGCTAGGTACGCGCGTGACGATCGCGCCGTTCGCGGGCCGGCTGATGAACTGCGGCGGTCCGACGATCATCGCCGGGATGGCGCGGTTGCGGGCGGTACGCGCGCAGGTGGCGGCGCGATGACGCGCACGACGCTGTTGTTAGGGCTGGGCGTGCTGCTCGCCGCCGCGCTGTCGGTCGCCGCGGGGAAGGTGTGGGTGCCGCTTGACGGCTGGACCGCCGCCGATCCGCGTTCGATCATCATCGTCGAGTTGCGGCTGCCGCGGACGATCCTCGCGCTCGCGGTCGGCGCGGCGCTGGGGATGTCCGGCGCGACGATGCAGGGCTATCTGCGCAACCCGCTCGCCGATCCGGGGCTGTTCGGCGTGTCGTCCGGAGCGGCGTTCGGCGCGGTGTGCTCGCTATACTTCGGCTATGCCGCGCAGACGTGGCTGTTGCCGAGCTTCGCGCTGACCGGCGCCGCGGTCACGATGGCGGCGCTGGCGCTGATCGCGGGGCGATCGGGCAGCCTGATCCTGTTCACGCTCGCAGGGATGATCCTGACCAGCATCACCGGCTCGCTGACCGCACTGGCGCTCAGCCTCGCGCCGACGCCGTTCGCCGCGTCGGAGATCATGACGTGGTTGATGGGCGCGCTGACCGACCGGAGCTGGGACGAGGTGATGGTGTCGGTGCCGCTGATCCTGCTGGGGATGGCGGTGCTGGCGCGGACCGCGCGATCGCTCGATGCGCTGACGCTCGGCGAGCAGGCGGCACGATCGATGGGAGTCGATCCACGGCGGCTGCAAATGGCGGTGATCGTCGGAGTCGCCCTGACGGTCGGCGCGTCGGTCGCCGCGGCGGGGGTGATCGGTTTCGTCGGGCTGATCGTGCCGCATCTCGTCCGTCCGTTCTCGGGGCACCGCCCGTCCGCGACCCTGCTGCCGGCGGCGCTGGGCGGGGCGTTGTTGCTGACGCTGGCCGACAGCCTCGTGCGACTGGCGCCGACCGTCAGCGAGCTGCGACTCGGGATCGCGATGTCGATGCTGGGCGGGCCGTTCTTCCTCTATCTGCTAATCGCGATGCGGCGGCGGCTGGCATGAGCGTGCTGGCAACGGAAGGCGTCTCGCTGACGCTCGGCGGCAAGGCCGTCCTCCAATCGATCAACGCGGCGTTTGCGAGCGGGCGGGTCACCGCGCTGCTGGGGCCGAACGGTGCGGGCAAGAGCAGCCTGCTGGCGTGCCTCGCCGGCCTGCATGTGTCCGCCAGCGGCCGCGCGTCACTGAACGGCACCGACGTGCGGACATTGTCGGCTCAGGAACGCGCCCGGCGAATTGGCTTCCTGCCGCAGGCGGCGGACGTGCACTGGAACATCGACGTCGCGACGTTGGTCGCGCTCGGACGGTTGCCATGGCGCGGGCGTTGGGGCGAGACGGCCGAGGATCGCGCGGCGGTCGATGCCGCGCTGGCGGCGACCGGCATGACCGCCTTCGTGCGGCGCGGGGTCGAGCATCTGTCGGGCGGCGAGCGTGCGCGCGCGTTGCTGGCACGGGTATTGGCCGGTCAGCCCGAATGGCTGCTCGCCGACGAACCGCTCGCCAGTCTCGACCCCGCGCATCAGCTCGAGGTCGGCGCGCAGCTTCGCGCGGTGGCGGCGGGCGGCAGCGGCGTGGTGCTCGTGGTGCACGACCTGAACCTCGCGGCGCGGCTGGCCGACGATGTCGTGCTGCTGCGCGACGGGCGGGTGGTCGCGGCGGGGGCGGCGGACGAGGTGCTGACCGCCGCGTTGGTCGGCGAAACCTATGGCCTGACGGTCGAGACCGGCATCACCGCGACGGGGCAGCGCTACATCGTTCCGATCGGGCGGCCCGGTTGAGACGGGCCGCTGGAGGCGCGACCGGGAATCGAACCCGGGTGCAAGGATTTGCAGTCCTCTGCGTCACCACTCCGCCATCGCGCCTCGAGGCCGGTGAGGGCGCGCAGATGCGGGCGTGGCGGCATGATGTCAAGCGGCCGATTGCAAAGTGTGTTCTGCGCGCGATACAAGCCCGTTGGCGCAACGTGTGTTGCATCGATAAAACAGCTATGCCACAGGACGGCTCATGACCCTCTCCGCCCCCGCTCTCCGGAATGACGATTTCACCGCGATGCGCCAGGCGATGGTCGCCAGCCAGTTGCGCACCACCCAGGTCAACGATCCGCGCATCGTCGCGGCGATGGCCGAGGTGCCGCGCGAACGCTTCGTGCCCGCACAGGCCGCCGCGCTTGCCTATGTCGACCGCGCGGTCGAACTGGGGCAGGGACGCGCGCTCAACACGCCGCTCGCCACCGCACGGCTGCTGGTGCAGGCGCGATTGCAGCCGGGCGACCGCGTGCTGCTGATCGGTGCGGCGGCCGGCTATACCGCCGCGGTGCTGGCGTCGCTCGTCGCCGAGGTGGTCGCGGTGGAAACGCTGCCCGATCTGGCTGCCCATGCGCGCGACGCGCTGGCGCAGACTCCGAACGTCACCGTGGTCGAGGGGCCGTTGGAGCACGGGCACCCGGCCGGCGCGCCGTACGACGTGTTGATCGTCGATGGGGCGATCGAGGAACTGCCCTCGACGCTCGCTTCGCAGGTCGTTGACGGCGGGCGGATCGTCAGCGGGCTCGTCGATCGCGGCGTGTTCCGGCTCGCGGCGGGCACCCACCGCGGCGCGGCGACCGCATTGACGCCGTTCGCGGATATCGACTCGGTCCCGCTTCCCGGCTTCGCGCGTCCGCGCAGCTTTACCTTCTAAGGATCACCCCTTTGCGCCTTCGCTCGCCGTCGCTGCTGTCGACAGTTGCCATCACATTGGTGCTGGCCGGGGCGAACCCGGCGTCGGCAGAGACGCTGCGCGAGGCGCTGGTGCGTGCCTATCGCGACAATCCGACGCTCAACGCGCAACGCGCGGCACAGCGGGCGAATGACGAGAACGTGCCGATCGCGCGCGCGCAGGGGCGTCCGGGCGTATCGGCGCAGACCGGGCTGACCGACAATTTCCTGCGGGGCGGCAACAGCTTCACCACGCCCGAACGTCGGCTGGATGCGCAATTGGGCGTCACGGTGCCGCTGTATCAGGGCGGGCGCGTGCGCAACGGCGTGTTGGCCGCGGAAACCCGCGTCGAGGCCGGGCAGGCGAACCTGCGCGGGACCGAGGCGACGACCTTCACCGACGTGGTCAGCGCGTACAACAACGTGATCCGCGACGAGGCGATCGTCGGGCTCAACACGCAGAACGTTCGCGTGCTGGAGACGAACCTGCGCGCCAGCCGCGACCGGTTCGAGGTCGGCGATCTGACGCGCACCGACGTCGCGCAGTCCGAGGCGCGGCTCAGCCTCGCGCGTGCGCAGCTGCAATCGGCGCAGGCGACGTTGATCTCCAGCCGCGAGAATTATGTCCGGCTGGTCGGCTCGCCGCCGGGGGTGCTGGAAGCCCCGCCGCAGCTACCCGCCTTTCCGCCATCGGCGGACGGCGCGGTCGATGTGGCGATCCAGGACAATCCGAACCTGATCGCGGCGCGGCATGTCCGCGACGCCACCGATTACGACATCCGCGTCGCGCGCGCCAATCGCCGGCCGCAGGTGAATGCAACGCTCGGGCAGAATTACTTCAACTTCCTCGGCTCGCTCGGGCAGGGCAGCGCGGCCGGGCTGGGTAACGTGCAGACCGGCAATGCCACCAGCGCGGGCGTGACGCTCAGCCTGCCGCTCTATCAGGGCGGGCGGCCGGGTGCCTTGGTGCGGCAGGCGCAGGAGTTGCGCGGGCAGGCGATCGAACAGGCGACCGCGACCGAGCGGCAGGTGATCGCCTCGGCGCGTTCCGCCTTTGCGGTTTGGCGCTCATCGCTGGAGGTGATCGCCTCGAGCGAAGCGGCAGTGAACGCCAACAAGCTGAGCCTCGAGGGCGTCCGCGCCGAAAATAGCGTCGGGACGCGTACCGTGCTCGATATCCTCAATGCCGAGCAGGAATTGCTCAACAGCCAGGTCACGCTCGTCTCGGCGCGACGCGACGCCTATGTCGCAGGCTTCGCGTTGCTGGCGGCGATGGGCCATGCCGAAGCCGAGGATCTCGGTCTGGACGGCGGGCCGCTGTACGACCCGACGATCCATTACGCCAAGGTACGTGGCAGGCTGAACGATTTCGACGACGGGCAACGTGCGGTTCCGGTGTCGCGCAGCACCGCCGACAGCCCGGCGCAGACCGCGGTCGTGACGCGTCCGCTCGACCCGCTGCTCGAAAGCAATGTTGACAGGACGCCTGCATTGACGACAGGTGTCGACACTCCACGCCCGTGAGACGACGGGCAGCGTTACGAGGTCGACCCGATGGGTGATGTGAGCGGCGAGCCGTCGATGGAAGACATTCTCGCCTCGATCAAGCGGGTCATCAAGGAGGGCGAGGCGCCTCCGGCAAGGCGCGCGCCTGCGCCGCCCCCGCGCGACGAAGACGAACCGACCGGCGACCAGATCCTCGAACTCAACGAGCCCCTGTCGGCGCCCGAGCCGTTGCCGGCGCCCGAGCCGGTAGCGCCGCCCCCGGCGTCGTTCGCGCCGCCACGCGTTTCGCAGCCGTTCGACGGGCGCGTCACCGTACCGGTCCCGCCGGCCCCGGTGCTCAACGACGCCGCCGAACCTGCACCGGCACCCGCACCCTTTACGGCGGCATCGCCACTGATCGACGAGCCCTCTGTCGTGTCGGCGGCGACGGTCCAGGCGACACGTGGTGCGCTGGGTGCTCTGTCGAAGCTGATCGTCAAGCCCGATCCGGACAGCGACGGCACGCTGGAGGGATTGGTGCGCGAGATGCTGCGACCGATGCTGAGCGACTGGCTCGATCAGAACCTTCCGAACCTGGTCGAGCAGATGGTGGCGCGCGAGATCGCCAAGATCACCAAGCAGGGCTGATCGCACCCAACATCGGGTGCTTTCGGCGCCGGAGAAGCGCCTCACGAGATTGTCTCGTACGCGACCTTCTGCTTTATCATCGCGCGCATGAAGATGCTGACCTCCGCGACTCTGCTCGCGCTTGCCGCCACTACCGCCGCGCCCGCCATCGCCCGGCAGCTCACCATCGACGACGTCACCACGCTCAGCCGGGTCGGTGCGCCGACGATGTCGAAGGACGGGCGCTGGCTGGTCTGGGCGCAGCGCGAAACCGATGTCGCCGCCGATCGCGGGCGCTACGACCTCTGGAAGCTCGACCTGACCCGCAAGGGTGCGCCGCCGGTGAAGCTCGCCGCCGATCCGCAGCTTGACGAGAACGACCCGCAACTGGTCGGCAACACCGTCTATTTCACCGCCGACGACGCGCTATGGTCGGTGCCGGTGGCCGGGGGCACGCCGCGGCGGCTGACCGACTTCAAGGGCGGGTTCAACGGCTTCAAGGTCGCGCCGACCGGCGACCGCGTGCTGATCTGGGCGGATCGTCGCCCCGGCGCGCCGTCGCTGGAGCCCGCCACCGACAAGAAGGCCGCCAATCCGGGCAGCGGGCGCACCTACGATCAATTGTTCGTGCGGCATTGGGATACATGGGCGGACGGCAATCGCTCGCAATTGTTCGTGCTTCCGCTGACCGCCGCGGGTGCGCGCGGCAACGGGCGCGCGCTCGCCCCGGCACTGCTCGGCGACACACCGTCCAAGCCGTTCGGCGGCGCGGAGGAAGTGAACTGGAGTCCCGACGGACGCACCGTCTATTTCGCGCTGCGTGAGCCGGGGCGGATCGAGCCGCTGTCGACCAACCTCGACATCTTCGCGGTCCCCGCCGACGCCAGCGCCGCACCGACCAACCTGACCGCCGCCAATCAGGCGACCGATACGCAGCCGGCGGTGTCACCCGATGGGCGCAAGCTTGCGTGGCTGGCGATGCGCCGCGCGGGCTATGAGGCGGATCGCTTCGTCGTGATGGTGCGTGATCTTGCGTCGGGGCAGACGGTCTCGCTGACCGAGCGCTGGGATCGCTCGCCGGGGTCGCTGCAATGGGCGCCCGACTCGCGCTCGCTCTACGTCACCGCCGACGACACGCAGGAAACGCCGCTGTTCCAGGTCGATGTCGCGCATGGGCAGGTGACGCGGCTGACCGGGGAAGGGCATGTCTCGGCTGTCGCGGTCGGTGCGCAGGGTGTCGTGGTGGCGATGAACAGCCTGACCGCGCCCGACGATTTCTACCGCGTCGGGCCGCAGCGCAGCACGTTGCGGCTGACGCAGGTCAACGCCGCGCGACTGGCCGGCATCGATATGCCGACGGTCGAGCGCTTCAGCTTCAAGGGCGCGAACGGTGACATCGTCTGGGGCTATGCGGTGCAGCCTTATGGCGTCGCGGGCAAGGTTCCGGTCGCGTTCATGGTCCACGGCGGGCCGCAGGGATCGAGCAACAACAGCTGGTCCTACCGCTGGAACCCCGCGGTATTCGCGGGGGCCGGTTACGGGCTCGTCGCGGTCGATTTCCACGGCTCGACCGGGTACGGTCAGGCATTCACCGATGCGATCCGCAACAATTGGGGCGGCTGGCCGCTCGAGGATCTGCAAAAGGGACTCGCCGCCGCGACGACCAAATTCGCGTGGCTGGACGGCGACAATGCCTGCGCGCTCGGCGCCAGCTACGGCGGCTATATGATGAACTGGATCGAGGGACGCTGGCCCGATCGCTTCAAGTGCATCGTCCAGCACGACGGCGTCTTCGACGCGCGCGCCATGGCCTATGAGACCGAGGAACTCTGGTTCGACGAATGGGAACATGGCGGGAAGGCCTATTTCCAGGACCCGCAGGCATTCGAGAAGTGGAACCCCGTCAATTACGTCGACAAGTGGAAGACGCCGCAACTCGTCATCACCGGCGAGAAGGACTTCCGCATCCCCTATACGCAGGGTCTGGCGGCCTTCACCGCGCTCCAGCGGCGCGACATTCCCTCGCGCTTGCTGGTGTTCCCGAACGAGAACCATTGGGTGCTGAAGCCGTCCAACTCGCGGCAATGGTATCGCGAGGTGCTGGGCTGGATGGATCGCTGGACGAAGGGCGCGCGCTAGGCCGCGGACAAAAATGGGAAGAGTTCACGCTCTTCCCATGCGAGCCGCATCCGCATCCGCTGCTGCAGCTTGAGCACCGCTTTGGCATAGCTGTCCCATTCGCCGGGGATGCGCGCCGGCGGCCAGGCGCGGACGTGTGCGCTATATTCGGCGAGCAGCGCCTGCATGTCCGCCGCCAGCGCGGCGGCGAGCGGCGCACCGGGCAGCGTCCGCCCGGTCTCCATGTCTTCGTCGGCGCGGTGCCGATGCAGCAGGTGCGAGAAGAGCACGCGCTCGCGCAGCATTTCTGCCGCGACCGCTTCGTGCCCACCTGCCAACAGCGCGGCATAGCGTTGCATCGCCGCACGGATCGCATCGTGATCGTTCTGGAACTTCGCCATTCGGTCGGTCTTTCCCCCGACTCCGCTGCTAGGCCACTCAGGTTAAGCAAGTGTTGGCCGGCGGCTTCTCAGCGCGGTTTGCTGTGGCTACAGACACGGACATGACCGAGCTTCCGAAGACCTTCGACCCCGCCGCCATCGAATCCAAATGGTATGCCCATTGGGAGGACAAGGGCCTGTTCCGCCCCGATCGTCCGAATGCCGAGCCGTGGACGATCGTCAACCCGCCGCCCAACGTGACGGGTTCGCTGCACATCGGCCATGCGCTCGACAATACGTTGCAGGATATCCTGACGCGCCACGCGCGGTTGAAGGGCAAGGATGCGCTCTGGGTGGTCGGCACCGATCACGCCGGGATCGCGACGCAGATGGTGGTCGAGCGGCAGATGGCCGCCGCGGGCGAGAAGCGCACCGACCTGTCGCGCGAGGCGTTCGTCGACAAGGTGTGGACGTGGAAGGCGGAAAGCGGCGGGCAGATCACCCGCCAGCTGCGCCGGCTCGGCTGCTCCATGGACTGGGCGAACGAGCGGTTCACGATGGACGAGGGCTTCAGCAAGGCAGTGCTGAAGGTGTTCGTCGAGCTGCACGCGCGCGGTTTGCTTTTCCGTGACAAAAGGCTGGTCAATTGGGACCCGGGCCTCGGCACCGCGATCAGCGACCTCGAGGTCGAGACGCGCGAGGTGCGCGGCAGCTTCTGGCATTTGCGCTATCCGCTGGCGGATGGCTCGGGCCATATCGACGTCGCGACGACGCGTCCCGAGACGATGCTCGCCGACATGGCGATCGCGGTGCACCCCGAAGACGAGCGTTATCGCGCGTTGGTGGGGCAACAGGTGCGGCTGCCGATCACCGGGCGGTTGATCCCGATCGTCGCGGACGAGCACGCCGATCCGGCGCTCGGCTCGGGCGCGGTGAAGATCACGCCGGGGCATGACTTCAACGACTTCGAGGTCGGCCGCCGCGCCGGGATCGAGGCGCGCGACATGCTCAACATGCTCGATGCACAGGCACGGGTGGTACAGACCGCCGACGCGCTGATCCCGGCCGAGTTCCTGGGGCTGACCACCGCCGAGGCGCGCAAGGCAGTCGTCGCGCGGCTGAAGGCCGAGGGCGTGCTGATCCCGCATCTCGACAAGGACGGCGTCGAACATGACGCCGAAGCGCGCACGATCCAGACGCCTTACGGCGACCGCTCGGGGGTGGTGATCGAGCCGTGGCTGACCGACCAATGGTATGTCGACGCCGCGACGCTCGCCAAGCCGGCGATCGAGGCGGTGCGCTCGGGCAAGATCAAGATCGTCCCGAAGACGTGGGAGAAGACGTTCTTCAACTGGATGGAGAATATCCAGCCGTGGTGCGTGTCGCGGCAATTGTGGTGGGGGCATCGCATCCCGGCGTGGTTCGCCGACGATGGCCGCATCTTCGTCGCCGAGAGCGCCGAGGAGGCGCAGCGCCAAGCGGGTGATGGCGTAGCGCTGCGGCAGGACGAGGACGTCCTCGATACGTGGTTCTCCAGCGCGCTCTGGCCGTTCGCGACTTTGGGGTGGCCCGATGCCGCAAATAAGCCCTCTCCCCTCCGGGGAGAGGGTTTGGGTGAGGGGTTGGTGTCTCACGGAGAGGCCGGTCTCGGTGAGACCTCGGCCCCTCACCCCACCCTCTCCCCGGAGGGGAGAGGGCTAGAAACGCTCCACGGTCGCTACCCCAACGACGTCCTGATCTCCGGCTTCGACATCCTGTTCTTCTGGGATGCGCGCATGATGATGCAGGGCATCGAGTTCATGGGCGATGTGCCGTTCAAGACGCTTTATCTGCACGGGCTGGTCCGCGCGGCCGACGGCGCGAAGATGTCGAAATCGAAGGGCAACACCGTCGATCCGCTCGGGTTGATCGACGCCTATGGCGCGGACGCGCTGCGCTTCTTCATGGCGGCGATGGAAAGCCAGGGCCGCGACATCAAGATGGATGAGAAGCGCGTCGAGGGCTATCGCAACTTCGCGACCAAGCTGTGGAACGCCAGCCGCTTCGCGCAGGCGAACGGCATCGGCGGGTCGACGACGATCGAGCCGCCGGTCGCTCGCCACGCGGTCAACAAGTGGATCGTCGCCGAGACGGTGGCGACGGTGCAGGCGGTCGACCTCGCGCTTGCCGACTATCGCTTCGACGCCGCGGCGAACGCGATCTATCAATTCGTCTGGAGCCGGTTCTGCGACTGGTATCTCGAATTGATCAAGCCTGTCTCGAGCGCAGTCGAGAGGGGCGGGATCGACGACGAGACGAAGGCCGTCGCGGGCTGGGTGCTCGATCAGATCCTGATCCTGCTCCACCCGTTCATGCCGTTCATCACCGAGGAATTGTGGCACGCGCTCAGCCCCCGCGCGCATGAACTGATCGTCGCGCACTGGCCGATGGCCGATGCGCGCGCGCTCGATCCGACAGCGGTGGCGCAGATCGGGCGGGCGATCGAGCTGGTCGAGGCGGTGCGCGGCGCGCGCGCCGAACTCAACGTCCCGCCCGGCGCGAAGATCGCGCTGCACACCGGCGCCGGGGAGGTGCCGGCGGAAATCGCGCCGTATGTCGAGCGGCTGGCACGCGTGACGCTGACCGCGGGCGAGGCGCACGGCGCGCGTGCGCCGATCCTTTGGGGGGCGGAGACGTTCGCGCTCGCACTGGACGGCGTGATCGACCTCGATGCCGAGCGGCAGCGGTTGCAGAAGTCGCTGGCGGCGGCGGAGAAGGAGCGCGATGCGCTCGCCGGGCGGCTGGGGAACGCCAGTTTCGTCGAGCGCGCCAAGCCGGAAGCGGTCGAAAAGGCGCGCGCCGATCATGCCGAGAAGAGCGCCGATGCGGAGCGGTTCGCGGCGGCGCTGGCGCGGCTGGGATAGCGCTTTCCACCGTAATCGTCTTTGACGCGGCAACTACAAGGATCGGCGGCGGTTGAGTGATTTATGTCGCTTTCCACCGCCCCCTACGCCGTCGTCGTCGAAGACGATCCTATCATCATGATGGAAACGACCTTCATCCTCGAGGATGCGGGGTTTCGCGTTCACGAAAGCTTCGATGGTCACGAAGCGGTCGCCTTGCTCGGCAAGCATTGGGAAAGCGTCGTGCTGCTGTTCTCCGACGTCGATATGCCCGGCGGGATGAACGGCTTCGCGCTGGCGCGGCATGTCGCCGAACATTGGCCGCAGATCGAGATCGTCATCGCGTCCGGCCACGTCTGTCCCGAAGAAGGTGACATGCCCGACCGGGCGACGTTCATCCCCAAGCCGTTCAACCAGCGGATGGTCCACGAACATCTCGCCGAGATCATGCCCGACGACAAGAAGCCCGAGCCGTTGCGGAAAGTGATCTAATCGCCGACCGTCAGCGACGCCCGACCATCGTCGGCCTTGCCGGTCAGGCCCGGAACCTCGTCGAGCTGGCGCAGGTCGGTGAAGCGGCCACGCTCGCCGCGATAACGAACGATATCGAACCCGTGGCCCTCAAGCCCGGGGATCGCGTCCAGCCCTTCGGCGGAGGCGGTGTTCACGTTGACAAGCGGCGTGTCGGCCATACGCGTCTCCCTGAGGCGGCGAGACCGTTCCGCCATCGTCATGGTGACGAAGCGAGCTCCTGACGCCATCCGCCGTGACTTGAATTTTTGATTCGACCGGTTGAACCAACACTATCTGTTCCCCGACGAAGGCCGGGGCCCAGTTGGGAGGCGTCAATGATGCGCATTGCGCTTCATCTTCCTGACTTCCCCACCTGAACCCCAAACTTCAGCTTCGGCGGATCACACCTTACATGCCGTTCTTCAGGTTGGTGTCGGGGTCGTTGGTCCGCATGTCTTCGGCCTTCTTGTCGCCAAGGTCGCGAACCGCGTCGGCCTTGTTCTCCAGTAGATCCTCGGCCGCGTCGTTGTCGACGTTGTCCGCGGCATCCTCGAGATTGTCCGCCACCGCTTCGGCATTCGCCTCGATATTGTCGGCGGCCTGCTCGCGCGGGCTCGAGTTGCACGCGGTCAGTGACGCCACGCCGGCCAGCATCGCGATCGCAAACAGCTTCTTCATGAAATTCCCCTTCGTTGGAGGTGACACCTCAACAGCGTAGAAGCATCGTCGTCATCCGATTGTTCCCGCGGCCGATTTCGCGCGAGCGCGCGGCAGATCGCCCGAGATCGTGCACGCAAGCACCACCCAACGTCCGGTACGGCGGACCGTCCTGACCTGCCACGCCTGCTGCGTCTGCTGCAGGAAGGCGCGCTGCAGGTGCGCGGCATGTTGCGTGAAGTCGTGAAAGTCGATGCGATGATGGGCGAGCACCAACGTTCCGCCGCGACGCAGCGCCCGTGCAGCGTCGCGCGCGGTGCGTGCCATCGCGCGGGGCGACAGATAATAGAGCAGTTCGGCGATCACGATCGCGTCGTAGCACGCGCGGGGCAGCCGTGCGGGCACCGCGAGCCGAAGCGCGCGCGCACGGGGAGCGCCGTCGCGCAGCGCCGCTGCCACCAGCCGTGTCCCCGCAATGGTCGCCTCGGTCGCATCGAGCCGCAAGGCGCGCGCCGCCAGCGCACGGCTGTTCGATCCATTGCCCGCGGCCAGTTCGAGGATGCGGCCGTGCGGGCCGGCGCCGATCGCGTGCAGGATCGCGGCGCGCTTGATCGCCTCGTCGCGGTCGGAGAAGGTCCGCCACGGATCGGGATCGTTCGTGAAGGTGCGTTCGAACGCGTCGAGCGTGATCGGCCTCACCGTCCGGCCGCCCGCGCGAACACTTCCTGCGGGCGACTGAACGCGGCGATCTGCTGCGCGGTCATCGCGAATCCACCTGGGTCGTCGGTGATCCGACCGGCCTGCGTGCGATAGCTGCGGATCGCGTGACGCTTGGCGAGACGTTCCTGTGCGGACAGCGCCAGGATGCGCGCGCCTCGCAGCTGCTGCCCCGCGGGCCACACCGGATAGCGCCACCATTGCACGTTCGGCTGCCGCACCGCCGCCGCCGCGACCACGCGGTGGTCGGGATGCGCATCGGCCGGGGAGGGGACGAGCGCAAGCGACGGCGTCGGCAGTGCCCGCACGGCTCGCGTGATGCTCCGACGAATATCCGCGGCATGAGCACCGAGCCGTCCGTCGGGCAGGCCGAGGAAGGCGATGGCGCTCGCCGGCACGCCCGCCCGCCGCATCGCACGGCGCGTCTCGCGCTGGCGCTCGCGGATCAGTCGCTGGCGCGGCCACGCCTTGCTCGCGGGGTGCGATGCCGCACCATCGCTGACGACGAGGATCGCGACGCGCACGCCGCGCCGGGCGAGCCGCGCGATCAGGCCATGCGCCGCGATCGCCTCGTCATCGGGATGCGGCGCGACCACCAAGAGTGCGCGTGCGCGGCCGGGATCGAACCTCACAAAGTCGGCCGCATGATACCGGACGCGACCGCCGCGCCGACCTGCATCCGCTGCGCGTCGGGACCGGGTTGGCGCAGGTACATCGCCAGGTCGGTGATCGTCGCGGAGAGCGGATGCTCGAGAAACAGCGCGGAGACACCGACCGCCTCCTGCGCGAGCCCGAGCGCTTCGCCGCCCGCCGCATACACCGACGCGCGCGCCGCGGCGACGAGCGGCAGGCGCGCGGCCTCGTCGACGAACCATGCTTCGCTGGCCCGGCGCACCGCCGCAGCGGCGCTCTCCGCCAGCCCGAAGAGTCGCGCCAGTCGACCGGCCTGATGCGGGTCCGCCGCGCGGTCGAGCGCCACCAGATGGTCGCGCACCCCGTCGACCAGCCGCGCGATCCCGCCGGCCTGCACTGCGGTGAACCGGAGCGCGCCACCGCTGAACCACGGCTCGCGCACATAGTCGCCGGGCGCGCCGATCAGCGCGTCGGGGTCGACGGAGACGTCCTGCCAGCGCACGACATGCGACTCCGATCGCTGCATTCCGGCCACGCGCCAGATGCCGCGATCGATCGACGGTGGGGCAGTGGCCAGATCGAGCAACACCAACTGGCGCCCGGCCGCCACATCGACGCTGACCAGCGCGTGTGTCAGGATGCCCGCGCCCGATGCGAAGCTCTTGCCGCCGCTCAGCCGCTCATCGTCGAGCCGAAGCGCTTCCCCACGAAGATCCGCGTTCCAGACACCGAGCATCGCCCCGCCGTCGATCGCCGCGGCCAGCGCACGGTGCTGTGCCGGCGTGCCATAGCGCGTGACGATCTGCACCGCGTCGACATGCCCTTCGAACAATCGACCGAGCGGCAGGTCTTCGCGCCCGACCTCGTACAACAGCCGCAACAGCCCGAGCAGCGCCGCGGCATCTTCCGGATCGCGCGCCGCGCGATGGGCGCGGGTCATCGCCGGAAGGCGCACGCGCAGGTCGCTCACGCTGCCTGCGCCGGGATCGTGCCGTCGATCAGCGCGGCGAGCGTGCGCTCGGCGGTCGCGAGCGAAACCTGCCGCATTCCCGCGGGCGCCTCGGGCACCACGCGCATCGCGAACGCCTCCGCATTCGGGCAGTCGCGGGCGACGCCGCGCAGATGGTCGAGACTCAGTCGGAGTGGCGCGACGAGCAGCGAGAGATCGCTGGCGGCAAACGCGCGGCGGGCCAGCACGTGGTGCCGATACTGCCAAAGCTGGTCGTCCGGATCGGTGACGCGCACGCCGTCGCACCCGGTGCGATCGAGCATCTGGAGCGCGGTCGCCAGACCGCCGACGGCGCGCCCATGCCGCCGCGCCGACGTATGGACGATGCTGGCGGCATCGCGACGCACGCGCAGCCCGGCCCGCGACGCATCGTCCAGCAGCCGCGCATCCTCGCCGCTCGCCACCGGCGCGAATCCGCCCAGCGCCTTATAGGTGTCGACGCGCATCGCCATGTTGGCGCCGCTGGCGTGATGATGCGTCGCGCACGCCTCCCAGCCGAGCGGGTCGATCCGGCGACGCAGCGCATAGAGGCGCGCGTAATAACGCTCGATGCGATCCTGCGCGCGATCCTGGGGACCGGCGCGGCGCTGGACGTCACCCGCGACCAGATCGGCCGCATCGAGCGCGGCGACCGTCGCGAGCAGCCAGTCGGTGCCGGGCCAGCTATCGGCATCGGTGCTGAGCAGGATATCGCCGCCGCGTGGCACTGCTGCGATGCCGAGCGTCATTGCGGCGTGGCGCGCGATCCCGGCGTTGGCGGCCGACCCGCCGACGCTGGCGACGTGAACCCGGTGACTAGCGCGTCCGGCATAGGCCATGGCGACCTCGGCGCTCCGATCGGTACATGTGTCGAGCAGCACGCAGACATGCACCGTCGTGCCGGCAGGGACGGCAAGCCGCTCCAGCGCCTCGAACAACCGCGGCAGCCGCGCCGCCTCGTTTCGCGCCGGAACGCAGATCGCCATTGCGGGCGGAGCGTCGCGCGCCCCCGCCGCGTCGCTCAAGCGCGCAGCTCGCCTTCGTCGCCGCCGTCCCAGTAACGGATGCGATCGGCGCGAACCTTGATCATCATCACGTCGGGCGTGTCGATGCCTTCGGGGAAGTAGCGGTCGAGATCCTTGGTCCAATGCGCCTCGAACTGCGCCTTGTCGTCGATCAGTTCGGCTGTGCCCTCGACTGCGACGAACAGCGGCGGTCCACCAAGCATTCCTGCGGCGCCGGTGTAGCTGAGGCAGACCTGCGGCACGCTGCGGATGTCCGAAACCTTGCGTGAATTGCCGTACGAGAAGAAATAGCTGTCGCCGGTATAGTCGACATCGCCGTTGTTGCTCATCGGGCGGGCGGTCGTCACGCCGTCACCCGACTGCGTCGTCAACATCGCGAAGTCGAGTTTGGCCATCTTCTTCGACAGCTCTTCCAGCGTCAGCTCGGCCATGCCCGGTCATCCTCTTTATCGACAGCGTCGCAACGATTAGCCGCACGCCATGTCGGATCACCAACGTAACGGTCGCACCGTGACCTTTGTTCATGCTCTTTCTAGTTGATCCCCATCAACTTGCGCGGCCCCGGTCAGCTCGCCCTCGTCGACGTCGGGCTCCGCCTCCGCACCGACACCGCGCTCCAGCCGCGCTTCGTCCGCGGCGAGCGTCGCGGCATCCTCCTCGGTGATCCCGAAGCGCGCGGCAACATCGGGTGCGAAGCGCAACAGGTCCGGGCGCAGCCGCAGCAGGCTGAGATCCTTGGACTTGCCCTCCATCATCACGTCGAACACCAATCCCTCGGCCATCCGCATGAACGTCGCGAACTCGAACGGATTGGTGAAGTCGGCATGTCCGGTCCACACCGGCGGTCGCAGCACGGTCTTGACGCGCGCGCTGGCCTTGACCGGCGCCTTCAGCACCTCGCCCTTCTTCGCCTTTGCCGTCCCCGCCTGTGCCGCCGCGCGCGCCTTGGGCGTGATCTTCTGCTTGATCTCACGCAGCTCGGTGCGCGGCGAGGAGAAATGGATCTTCGGTCGCACACCCGCCGGCCAGGTGGCGAGGAAGCGTTCCAGCGTCTCGCGCATGTCCAGCCGCTCGGGGTTCAGACACCACATGTGCTGGTAGTCGAAGATCAATCGCACGCCGGTGCGTTCGTGGATCCACAGCACATCGGCGGCCGAGAAGCGGATGTCGTCATTCTCGAGCACCAGTCGCTGCCGAACGTGCTCGGGGCATTGCTCCCATCCTTCTATCCAGCGCGCGCGGCTCGCCTCATGATCGTCGTACACGCCACCGACATGCGTGATCATCACGGCTTCGTCGTCCAGCGCCATCCGATCGAGCATCTCGGCCTGACTCGACAGGTCCCAGATGCTCTTCCTGGTCAGCTCGGGGTTTGGCGAGTTGAGCAGGACATATTGCGACGGGTGAAACGACAGGCGCATGTCATACGCCTTGGCCTTCGCGCCGAACGCGCGAAGCTCCGCATCGCTGTCCGCGACCATCGAGTGGAATTGCGGCATGTCGGGATGCGTGGCGTAGGGCGCGATGTCCGACGACAGCCGGTACATGTCCAGCTTCTCGGACTTGAGGTAGTCGAGCACCGCGTCGAGCAGTTCGAGCGAGCATTTCAGATGCGGGTTCTTCTGCCAGCGCCGCGTGTCCTGGCTCTTGAGATCGGGTCGGCCCATCACCTTGACGGGAAAGCCGAGACGAAGCGGACGATCGGGATCGGTCATTCGGTCACTCCCGCTTGTCGCACGCTCACGTTATCTTGTTGAGAAAGCCTGCTCTTCATCCGGACGCCAACGCAGCATGGGCCGTGCGGCTCCGTGCGCTTGTCGCGTGCCCGGGTCCGGTGGCCGCCTGTTGCCGTCGCCGCACCGATGGCGGTAACGCAGCCCGACAGAAGCAGCGATCGTGCTGGACCGGGGATCGACGTTATGCGCGTGCTGCTGATCGGATTGGGCGATATCGCCCGCAAGGCGTACCTTCCGGTCCTGTCCCGACGCACCGATCTCGACCTGCATGTGGCGACCCGCGATGGTGAGGTTCTCGACGAGGTCGGCCGCACCTTCCGCATCGCGCATCGCTACACGAGTGCCGCCGAGGCGATGCGCGCGACCACGTTCGACGCCGCCTTCGTCCACGCGGCCACCGTTGCGCATGGCGACCTCGTGCGGCTCCTGATCGAGTACGGCATTCCCACGTTCGTCGACAAGCCGCTCGCCGACAATCTCGCCGAGGTGGAAGCGTTGGTCGCGCTCGCCGCTGCGCGCGCCACCCCGCTCATGGTCGGGTTCAACCGGCGGTTCGCCCCCGATTATGCCGCGCTGAAGAGCGTCGACGCCAGCCTCATCACGATGGAGAAGCACCGCCACCGCCAGCCCGACCGACCCAGGCGGGTCGTCTTCGACGACTTCATCCATGTCGTCGATACCTTGTTGTTCCTCGCGCCGGCGCCGGTGCTCCGCCGCACGATCGACACCCATGTCGTCGACGGAATGCTCCACGCGATCACACTCACGCTGGCGGGCGATGGCTTCACCGCGATCGGCACGATGCATCGCGACAGCGGGCTCGACGAGGAACGGCTCGACGTCATCGGCGGTGGTGCGCGACACACCGTCCTCAACCTCGCCGATCGCGTCGAGGCGCGCGGCACGCAAAGCTTCCATCGCCGCGGCGACTGGCATTCGGTCGGACGGCAACGCGGCTTCGAGGCGATGTGCGACGACTTCCTGCGCGCCGCGCGCGAACGTCGCCCGGTCGACGCCGCCAGCCTGTTGGCGACGCACGACACCTGCGAGGCGATCGTCCGCCACGCGGAACGCTAGAATTTGATCCAGCTGGCTTGAACCCTCTCTAATTGTACCCCGGCGAAGGCCGGGGCCCGGTTGGGAAGGCCTAGGCGATGAAGCGCGACGCACATCGATGGCCTGCTCCAGCGGGGTTCCGGCCTTCGCCGGGGTACACGTCAGGGTTGATGGATCACACTTTAGTCAGCCTGTGTACCGAGCCGCCGGCACGCCCTGCGCTGCGGGGAGAGTGTCGATGTCGGACGATTCCGCCCAGAGATTGAGCCCACCGTCATCGGCCGCCTTGTCGATCGCGGCGAGTTCGTCCGCGGCGAAGTCCAGCGCCTTGACCGCATCGAGCGAGTCATCGAGCTGCTCGACCGTACGCGCGCCGATCAATGCCGAAGTGACGCGCGGATCGCGCAGCACCCAGGCGATCGCCATCTGCGCCAGCGTCTGCCCGCGCGCGCCCGCGATGTCGTTCAACGCGCGGATGGCCGCCAGATTCTGCTCGGTCAGCAAGGTCTGCGACAGCGATCCACCGCGGCTGGCGCGGGCATCTTCGGGAACGCCACCCAGATACTTGTTCGTCAGCATCCCCTGCGCCAGCGGCGAGAAGGCGATGCAGCCGGTGCCAAGCTCCTCCAGCGTGGCAAGCAATTCCCGCTCGATCCAGCGGTTGAGGATCGAATAGCTCGGTTGATGGATGAACAGCGGCACCTTTTCGTCGGCGAGGATCTTCGCCGCCTGTCGCGTCAGCCCGGGTTCGTAGGACGAAATCCCGACGTACAATGCCTTGCCCTGCCGGTGCAGTTGCACCAGCGCGCCCATCGTCTCTTCCAGCGGGGTCGTCGGATCGACGCGGTGCGAGTAGAAGATGTCGACATAGTCGAGCCCCATGCGCTTCAGGCTCTGGTCGCAACTGGCGATCAGATACTTCTTCGACGATCCGATATCGCCGTACGGGCCGGGCCACATGTCCCACCCGGCCTTGGTCGAAATGATCAGCTCGTCGCGATGCGGATGGAGATCGGCGGCCAGCACGCGCCCGAAATTCTCTTCGGCCGATCCGTAGGGCGGGCCGTAGTTGTTGGCGAGGTCGAAATGGGTGACGCCGCGATCGAACGCACGGCGCAGGATCGCCCGCCCCGTTTCGAACACGTCGGCGGCACCGAAATTCTGCCACAGCCCCAGGCTGATCGCCGGAAGCTTCAAACCGCTTCGACCGGTGCGGCGGTACGGCATCCTGCCGTCGTAACGATCGGGGAGGCGGCATAAGGGGTGCTGAACGGCATGATGGCTCCTTCTCGATGCCCAACGCGCGACGTCCGAAGCGTTTCACCGCAGCCCGGCGGAATTCCGGCAAAGCGTCCGGTCGGTTGCGCCGGAACCGCTGCGCCGCCATGCCCGTCGGATGGCCGTCAGCCAGCCCGGCGCTGGCTGGGATCGCGGCTGCTGCGCGCCCGGCGCTGATGGAGGTAACGCTGCTAAGGGGAAACGGGCGGAGGCCAGTGCAACAGGGTGGAGCATTTCGGCCAACGTGTAAGGGACACGCTATGAGCGGTTCCGTAGGCCGCATTCATTCCGCACCTGTTGAACAGGCCGCCTAAATATGCGGGAGAAAGTCTGCTTGTCCATCAACCTGTTAGTACCAAATTGAGACGATCGACATTTTATATAAATGAAGCACGTGGGATTATTCTATCAGTCGCATGCTTGTTAGTTAATTTTCATTTTGCCGCTATCTTTGAGAAAGTGCACCTGTGCTTGCGCGCTGTCTGAATCCTCGTTCCAGCACTCGCAATCATGTGCGCCGAACTCCGCAGACACTTGCAAAACGCCAAATGCCGCCGGTCTTTCGACCGGCGGCACTTTCGTCACCCTGCGTGAAGCAGCGATCAGGCGAAGGCGGTCACCGTGCTGCGACGCTTGCGGACGGCGGCGCCGACCATGGCGAAGCCGACGAGCATCATCGCCCAGGTGGCGGGCTCGGGAACCGCACCGGCCGAGGCGTTGCTCGTGAAGGTGAAGTTGACGTCGCTCGACATGCCGTTCTGCGACGAGGTCGCCAGCGAGAAGGTGCCGGCGGTCGCGTCCGCTGCGATCCCGTTGCTGAACGTGCCCATGCCGGTGATCGTCACGCTCGTTCCCAGCGGCGAGCGCGTCACCGAGGCATTGTCGAAGCTGAAGATGATGTTGCTGGCGCTGCCGAACTGGATGAACGGGTTCTGCAGGTACGAATTGGCGACATTGCCGATGAGGGCGATATCGGCGATGCTGGCGATCATCCCGTTCAGGCCAGTGAAGCTGCCCTTCGCGTTGCCGACCAGCGCGCTGCCGTTGACGCCGAAGCCGTTGCCGGCGCCGCCGAACGCGTCACCGAAGTCGAGGCCGGTCGCGGTCGCCGCGGTGCCACCGGTGTAGGTGCCCGAGAACGATGCCAGGCTGAACGAGCCGATGATCGGGGCGGCCGAGGCCGGCGAAACAGCGAGCAAAGCAGAAGCTGCGAGGAGCACTTTCATCATCTTCATTTGATTGATTCCCTGTCTACCCCGGGAAGAGTTCAGCCGGTTAAGTACCCCTTAAGCGGCGTTTTCCCTGCTGTCTCGTCTCTTGACAGAGGCAGATATGCTTAACGTCCCTTACCGGGATTCGCTGTTGTCCGCTGTTTGTACCATATCTGGACATTCGCCGAGACAGCGAAGATCTGCTTCCACGTCGATGCAGTGTGTCGGATCAGAAAATCGTCACCGCCATCGTGACGCGGCGATTGGCCGGAGCGACTTCCTCGTCGCGGGTCATGTCGAGCAGCGGTCGACCATCGGCGGCCCAATGCACGCGGCGCACTCGCGCGTCACGCCCGTCGCCGCCGACGCCATTGCCCCAGGTGTGATAGACGTAGAGCGTGTTGCCGTCCTCGTCGGTGGTGAAGGCGCCATGCCCCGGCCCCTGTTCATAGCGGCGGTAATCGGTGATCCCGTCGGGCATCGGCACGCTTTTCTGGAGCGGCGCCGACCATTTGCGCCACGCATCGATCCGCGTCAGGTCGGCATCGAGCGGCGCGGAGATGCCATTGACGACATAGGTCGGGCTGACTCCCGAGCTGGAATAGACGAGCGTCAGCCGCCCGTCGTGGGTAAGCGCGAACGCGCCCTCGGCGAGATTTTCCTCGACCGAGGTCTGCGGTGCGATGATCGGCCTCGGCGCGCCGGCCAGCCGCGTCGGCTGCGCAGGATCGACCGGCGCGATCCACGTCAGCGGATCGCCGAGCGTGCCAGACGCCGGCAAATAGCGTTGCGACCAGGTATAATAAGCGCGCTTCCCGACCGTGAAATAGGACATGTCGAGGCTGATGTTCGCGGGCATCTCCGCGCGCCCGAGCGGAGCGCCGTCGGCCTTGCGGATCGCGGCGGGGCGCGACCAGTCGGCGGCGTTGGCCGGATCGCCGCCGTCGCGCAGCTGGATGATGTGCGAGGCGACCCGCGACCACGCGCCGCCCTCGTTCGACTGGTCGTCCTTCGGGTTGAAGCACGGTGCAAACAGGATCGACAGCCGCCCGCCGATTTCGTGGATTTCGGGCGCCCAATAACAGCCGGCGATCACCCGGCCTTCGGCGGTACGGTCGCGGCGCGTGCGGCGGTTGAGCAGGTCGACCTCCCGCGCGCGCCCGCCGTTGGCGTCGGCGAGATCCTCGAGCCGGTCCGCGACGCGCAGCGGCAGGTGCGCGGAGCCGACATTGTCGTTGTCTGTGTCGTCGGTGGCGGTCAGCAGATAGCGGACGCGGCCGTTCCGCTCCCAGCGATAGATGTCGGGATCGGCGCGATTATAGGCGAAGATCGCGGGATAGCTCCGCTGGCGCACCGTGCCGTTGATCAGATGGCGTCCCGGTTTCGTGAGCATTGCGAGGTCGGCGGCGTCCCATTCGACCGCCCGGGTCGCTGTGGAGCCGTCCGAATAGCCCAGCGTCACCCGCGCGCTATCGAGGTCGGCGACGCGGCCCGCGGCGATCTCACGCGGCGCGACCGTCGCGCTGGTGTTGACCACGCGGCCGAACCGGCGGGTGAGGGCGGTCGCGGTTTCGGCCGTGATCGCGAGCGTATCGCTGGCACCACCGGCGACCGTGCCGAACCGCGCGTCGCCGACATTGCCCGCCGAGACGATCCGCCGACGCCGCCCGCCGTTGTCCGGCTGCCATTTCGCGACCTGCCACTCCGTCCGCGCGAGATCGGCGACGGGCGTCCAGCGCTGTCGTGCGCCTCGGTCGTTCCACGACACGAGATAGCGGCGCGCGTCGCCGTCCCACACGACATGCGGCTGCGCGACACCGTCGGCAGTGCGCAGGTCGATCGTGCCCAGTTCTTCGAAGTCGGCCGGATGATCGGGATCGCTGCGGAACACCACCGTCGCGGTGGCGGCGGGATCGGGCTTGCCGTCCATGTCGACCCGCGTCGCAATCACGCCGAGCGCACCGTTTGCAAAGTAGAAGAGCGATGGGTCGGCGACACCGCGCAACGCGATCCGGTCGACGCCGGTATAATCGCCCTTCGCGAACAGCACGCCATAATCGTCGTTGAGCGGCGTCATGCGACCGTCGGCGCCGGAGAGCGCGAGATGCACGCTGCGCGCCACGGTCGGCTGGTTCGCGTCATGCGCGCTGGTCGGCGTGCGCGCATAGGCTTCCAACTGCCGCGCACCGCTGCCGAGCACGCGGACCGTGAAGCTCTTGGTGAGCGTCGTCCCGTCCGCACGCGTCAGTCGGCCGTCGAGCCGAACGACCCGCGCCGCCGCATCGCGGTTGGTGAGGACGCCGTCGCGCAACG
This sequence comes from Sphingomonas sp. LR60, assembly GCF_036855935.1. NCBI lineage: Bacteria > Pseudomonadati > Pseudomonadota > Alphaproteobacteria > Sphingomonadales > Sphingomonadaceae > Sphingomonas > Sphingomonas sp. LR60. The sequence continues at coordinate 890,533 of NZ_JASPFK010000001.1, forward strand.
CCTGCCCGTCGGCGCGCCATGTCGCGGCGAAGCCCGCCGGCACCGGCAGGCGCGTTCCCGACGCCAGCACCGGCGGCACCACCCAGCGTGCCGTGGCATCGGCGCCCTCCGACGTCGTGCTCCGCCAGTGCGCCTCGACCCGCGCGCGTTCGGCCGCGGTGATCGACAGGACGGTGCCATGGCGCGGCGACGGCGGCAGGTGGAAGTCGCGCGGATAGGTCCAGGCGATTTTGCCGTCGAGCGCGTTGGTGGCGAGCGGAATATACCCGGCGCCGCCGTAATCATCGACCCACAGGAAGTATTTGAACCCGCTCTTGTCGCCTGGATTGGCGACGAAGGCGGTCGGCCCCTCCACTTCAGGGGTGCCGGCGCGACGGCCGATGCAGCGATCCAGGATCTTCCATTGCCCGGACGCGCCGTCCGCACGCAGTGATGGCGAGACCTGCGCCAGGATGTCGCTCGACGCGCAGCCGCGCGCGTCGCTGATCTTGGTGAAGCGGTAATACAGGCCGCGATCCTTCATCACGGTCGCGTCGATCATCCCCTTGGCCCTGACCGCGCCCGGCACATCGGCGGCCTTGAACCATGGCGTCGGGGTGGTGAAGGTGCGGAAGTCGCGGGTGGTGGCGGTCAGGATCTGCGGTCCCTCGCCATCCTCTACCGTATGTTCCGCGTCCTTGTAGAGCGTCGAGGTCCAATAGACGACATAGGCACCGATCGTCGGGTCATAGGTCGCCTCGGGCGCCCAGGTCATGCCGGCCGCAGGCAGGTTGACGCGAACGTGGCGCTGCTTGCCCCAATGGATCAGATCGGTCGATTCCCAGATCTCTAGATACTGGCTGCCGTGGCGCGTCGCGTCGCCCCAGCCGGTGCGCGCCGCCGACAGATCGGTGGCGAGCAGGAAGAAGTGGTCACCCTCCGCGGAGCGCATGATGAACGGGTCGCGCAGCCCGCGCGTGCCCTCGTTCGATTGCAGCATCGGCCGACCATCGTTGAGCGTCTTCCACTGCAGGGCATTGTTGCCGTCGGAAATCGCGAACCGCAGCTTCTCGCCGTCGATCGTCTTCTCGGTGAAATAGACGAAGAGATAGGCCGCGCCGGCAGGCGCAGGCGCGACGGGTTCGGCCGCCGACGTCGCGCCGCTCAGTGCGACCGCCGCGGTGAGCAGGAGCAGGGGGCGGGCGAACCCTGAGGTGAACTTCAACCATCGTCTCCCGATCGTCCGACGAGCGATCCGCCGGATCGTTATGGTTTCTAGAGCACGATGACATCATGTCGAACCGCAGCGTTATTGCGAGCGCAGCGAAGCAATCCACGGTACCGCGCCAATCGACGCGCAAAGCCCGCCCTTCTTACCCGGTCATCCCGGACTTGATCCGGGATCCCGCTTGTTCTTCCTTCAGCCGACAAGAAGAACCGTCGCCCCGGATCGAGTCCGGGGCGACGCCGGGCCCTAGAACCGGAACCGCACACCCGCCGAGAACAGGCTCGCCTCCCACCGGATGTCGCGCGGATAGCGCGGGTCCTTGACGTAGCTGTGGTACGGCGTCTGCAGCAGATTGGTGGCGTCGACGGTCAGCGTGATATTGTCGTTGACGTTATAGCTCGCCGACAGGTCGAGCCGTCCGACCGCCCCCGAATAGACGGTGGTGAAGACGCCCGGCGCACCGAAGCCGTCGAGGTTTGCGCTGCGGTAGTTGTACGCCAGCCGGACGCTCGCCGGTCCGCGTTCGTAGAGGCCGATGACGTTGAAGCTGTACTTCGACACGCCCGGCAGCGTCTGCCGCCCGCCCGCGAAGTTCGCCGCGGCCGGTACGATCTGCTCACCGTCGATATAGGTGAAATTGGCCTGCGCGCCGAACCCTCTCAATGCGCCGGGCAGGAAGTCGAAGAAGGTCGTGGCCGCCGCCTCGATGCCCTTGATCGTGCCCGAGCTGGAATTGGACGGACGATAGACCAGGATGTCGCCGAACGGCTGGACGTTGACGATCTGCGGCAACGAATTGATGAAGCCCTGGATCTCGCGATAGAATCCGGCGACCGACACCGATCCGGTGCGCGAGAAGTAATATTCCAGCGACGCATCGTAATTGTTCGAACGGATTGGCTGGAGGTTCGGATTGCCGCCGTTGCCGGTGTACGAGATGTTGCCGCCCACGGTGCCCTGCGAAACCGTCAGCGTCGGGTTGATCTGGTTGAAGCCGGGTCGCGTCAGCGCCTCGGTCCGCGACAGGCGCAGCTTCAGCTTGTCGGTGAAGTGCAATTGCGCGCTGATGTTGGGCAGGAAGTCGACATATTGCGTGGACGAGGCGATCGGCACGAACTGCGTCTGGTTGGTGCCGGGGATCGGCAGCGAGTTCGTGCCGTCCAGCCGGTTGCGCGTGATGACAACGCGCGTCCCGATCACGCCGTCGATCGGGAAGCCCACGTCGAAGGCGTAATTGACCTGCGCATAGCCCGAGAAGACCTGCTCGCGCGCCTTGAAGGCGTTGAGCGGGTTGAGCGCCGGATCCTCGGGCGCCCACGCCGCGCGCGTGCCGGCATCGGCGCCGGCACGGACCAGCGCGTCGCGGATATAGCCGCGCACGTCGTTCAGCTTGTCGTTGAACAGGAAGGCGTTGGGCGCATACCAGGAGCGGAACTTCTGCACGTCGTCGCCCCAGAAGCCGGGTTCGACCATCCCGCCCTGCGACACCGTCGGCACCTTCGTGATCGGATCCTTCAGGCTCGCCAGCCCGGCATAGCGGTCGCCGAACACGGAACTGGCGTCACGATCGCCGTAACGCAGTCCGAAGTTGAATTTCGGGAATAGCGACGATCCGGTGTCGAGCAGCAGATTGCCCTGCCATTGCCACTGCGTGCCGACCGCACGGTTCCGGTTCTCGATCAGGCCGCGCATGTAGAAGCTGTCGGGCTTGGTGAAATCGACCCCGCTCGGCGTGAAGTTGACGCTACCCTCGTCGTTGAGCTTGACCGACAGCGACAGCGGGGTCGCGACCTGTGTCTGGAACTGGCCCCAATTGTTGTCCACGGTCGAGCGGGTATAGGCCAAATCGGTGGTGAAGACCGCGTTGCCGGTCTCCCAGCGCGCGCCCAGCGCGCCCTGATAGGTGTCGGTGCGGGCGGTGCCGAATTCCTTGCTGGGGCCGTTGACCAGCCCGAGATCGATGTCGAACGACTGCAGCGTCGTGCCGTCCGGCGTCAGCACCGCGTTGCGGATCGTCGGCGGGTTGCCGCCGTTCGGGTTCGACTGGATCGGGATGCCGAAGAAGTCGTTGGCGTTGCGGTTGCGATAGCCCTGGTACAGGCCGTCGGCGTAGATCATCAGATTGTCGGCGGGCTGCCATTGCAGCGAGGCGTTGACCGACGGGCGCTGGCGCGTGCCGCGACCGTAGAACAGGCCGATATCCTGCGGGAAGGTGAAGTTGCGCCCGACCGAGGTGGGCAGGATCGTCTGCGCCGCCGGCACATTGTCCTGGAAGCCCTGATAGCGGACCGAGTTCAGGAAGCGCGTCTGCGTGAACGACACGTTCACCAGCGCGCCGATCTCGCCGATCCCGGTCTGCCACCGGTCGCTGACCAACAGGCTGCCGATCGGGTCGAGCTTGCGCGATTCCGAATTGTAGACGCCGCGCGCTGCGCCTGCGAGCTGGAAGCCCTTGAAATCGAACGGACGGCGCAGGCCGACGTCGATCAGGCCGGCGATGCCGCCTTCCAGATTGTCGGCGGTCGTCGCCTTATAGACCTCGACCTTCGACAGCGCCTGCGCGGGGAAATCCTGGATCGACACCGAGCGTCCATCGGCGGTGAAGATCTCGCGACCCTGCACCGTCGTCTGGACGTTGGGTAGGCCGCGGATCAGCACGCCATTGGCCTCGTCGCCATAGCGCGTGACCTGCACGCCGGTGACGCGCGCGATCGCCTCGGCGGCATTGTTGTCGGGGAACTTACCGATGTCCTCGGCGACCAGCGCGTCGACGATCGCGTTGGAATTGGCTTTGATATTCTGCGCGCTGCTCAGGCTCTGGCGGATGCCGGTGACGACGATATCATCGGCCGGGCCGGCCTCGTCGGACGGTGTGGCCGTCGTGCCGCCGGGCGTGGCGGTCTGTGCGAACACCGGGCTTGCGAAGGCCATGATCGACACCGAACATGCAAACGCCTTGATTGAACGAGACCTCATCGCGAATTCCTCCCCTGGTGTTGCGCCGCCGTGCTTCGTCACGACTGGCCAGAAAGATCATAGATCATTGTCTGAGTAATGTAAGGCTTAAATCCTGAGTTGCCTGCGCTTGAAGGACAATTTCAGGCTCACTTTGAGCAACTTTCAAGTCAATCTCTTTGATTTGCCAGAAAAATAACTCTGACAATCTTCTCCGTGGATGGTTCATTTTGTTGCCGTGGCTCAAGGCATCGGCGTCACCGTGATCCGGTCGATGTTCGGGGCGAAGCGCGACCGCAGCAGCACGCCGGGCCACACCTGCGAGGCATAGCTCGTCCCGTCCCAATTGGGCTGTTCCTCGCCCGCGATGCGCACCGAATTGCGCCCGGCGCGCAGCGTGACGGGCACGGTCATCTCCCACCAATTGTTGCGGTGGAAGCTGTTGGGGAAGGTCGCCAGCACCGGCTTCGCGCCGTTCACCGCGATCCGCGCGACGCGCGCCAGCGGGTCGGGATTGTAGTGCGTCGCCTTCGACTGTTCGTCGTTCGAGAAGCGCACCGTCAGTGCGTAAGTCCCCGCGCGCGCAACGCGAATGTCGGGGAAGGTCAGCGTATTGCCGTTGCCCGGCGAACCACCGATGTCGAACACCGCCTGGCCGCCGCTCGCCCGCGACGCCGCCGCGATCCGCGCATCGCCTGCGACCTGCGCCGCCTCCGCCTCATAGCTCTGCGCGTCAACCGCCGGCGTGGGCGTCACCCTCAGCCCGGTGCCGCCGGCCACCACCACCTTGTTGACGCCGCCGAGCAGGAACGCGCTGCCGCCCCGCACCGCGCGCCCGTTGACGCGCAGCACTCGTCCGCCGGACGCGTCGACACGCGCCGGCCCGTCCTCCGCGGTATAGACCCAATAGGTCGCCGACGCGCCGTCGCGCTTGGCATCGCGCGCGTCATAGACCTGCGCGGCATCGCCCGCCGCCTGCGTCAGCGTGATCCGGTCGACCAGCGCATTGCCCTGCGTCCGTCCGCGCCCGTCGCGGCTGCGCGTCGCCAGCGTCACGACATGCCGCCCCGCGCTCAAGGTCAGTTCGGTATCGGCATGATCGAGGACCGCGGGCTTGTAGCCGAGCGGCAGGTTGATCTCCCCGACCTCTTTTCCGTCGACGCGCAGGAAGACGTTGGTCGCGCCTTCCGCCTCGGCCAGCGGATCCTTGTTGAAGGTGCTGGCGAGCACGCGCAGCGCGTAGCGGCCCGCACGCGGCACCTGCACCGCAAAGTCGAGCGCGGCGTCGTTACCGCCCGCAAACCCCTCGACCGAATAGCCGCCGGAGGTGTGGAAGCGCGAGACGTCCTTGGGCGATCCCTCCGGTCCGCGCACCTTCAGCCCGCTGCCGCGCCGCGTCGCCGCCTCCGCCTCGTAATCCTGCCGCCACGGCGCGGGTGGCGCAGGCAGGGCGGTGGTGGCCGGCGTGACGACCAGCTCATACGCCGATTCCTCGCGCAGCGCGGGCAAGTCGCCGCCACCGCCAAAGGTCAGCGTGATCGCACCGTCGGTCACCGGCACGCGCCGATCGACGATCGTGACCGGCGGAGCGGCGTCGCCCAACTGCCCGGTCCACGCGATCTCGCGCACGCGCACCTGCGCCGTCGCCCCGAACAGCGCCGGGAGCCTGGTCAGCGCCACGGTCGCCGCACCGCTCTTGCCGCCGAGCAGCACGCGCGCCTGTCGCCGCGCTGGGTCGAGCGTCGCGACCCCTTGCAACGTATAGCTCTGGTCGCGGTGCGGCGGCGTCACCGCCAGCGTGTGCCCGCTCATCGTCGCATAGGCGTTGAGCAGCCACCATTGCCCGTTGCCGCGGTTCGCCTGCACCGCGCTGTCGCTCAGATTGCCGTCGATGTTCCAGTAAGCGATGTCGGCATCGACCTTCGCATCCTCGATCGCCGCGACCCACTGGATCATCTGCCCGGGCACCGAGGTGTGGTAGTTATAGGCATATTCGTTGATGTTGACCGGCAGGTGCCCTCCCTGCCACTTCGTCCCCGCGAACAGCCGGTCCTCCCACGCGCGATACTTTCGCACGCTGGTGCGGACGGTCGCGGGATCGCTCAGTTCGTGCCACGTCACGACGTCGGGCATCGTGTCGGCGGCGATCGCGTGGCGGAGGAAGCCCTCGACCTGATCGAACAGGATGCTGGTGTTCGGCCCCGCGATCCGCGTCCCCGGTGCCGTCTGCCGCAACGCGCGCACCGCGCGGTCCCATGCGTCGAGGAACACCGCCGGCTCCTTGAGCCAGCTCACACCGTTGCAGCTCTTGGCATCGGCGCTGAACATGTTTCCGTCGGGCTCGTTGAACGGCACGAACACGATCCGGTCACGATAGCGTGCGGGCAGGGCGCGGACCTGCGCCGCCTGCCGCTTCAGCACCTCGATATAATTGGTCACCGATTGCGCGCAGTCGCCGCTCTTCCACTTGTACGGAAACTCGCGGAAGATGTCGGTCATGTAGATATAGGTGTCGCCGCCCGACGCATCGGTCAGCAGCGTCGAGACCTCCAGCGCGTCGGCGCCGGGATGCTGCGGGCCATCCTGCGCCTTGGTCGACACCGTGCGCAGGTTGATCCCCTCGAGCAGGTTGGGGTGCGGCAGCCGCGCATCGTACAGGCCATAGAGCGTGCCCGACGCGCCGCCGTGGAACCCGCCGGTATCGCTGCTCATGTCGACGGTCAGCCGTTCCGGCGCGTCCTGCGCCAGCGCGGGTCCGGCGGTGGAGGCGAGCAGGGCGGCAAGGGCGAGGGCGCGCATGTGGCGAAACTCCGGGAGAGAGCGGGCGGCGGTCATGCCGCACGCTCCGCGTTCATGCGCGCGATCGTCGCGCGGTTGAGGATCAGCCGGCTGATCGTGAAGGCCAGCAGCAGGTGCATCGCCGCCGGCACCAGCGTCGATAACGCGCGGATCCCGGTCAGCGACAGCGCGGTCTGGTTGCCCGCCCCGGCCTTGTAGGAGACGAGCACCAGCACCCCGCTGATCAGCGCGCCCGCGACCGCCCACGCCAGCTTCACGAAAAACTGGTTGAACGCGAAGCTCATGCCCGAAGAGCGCATCCCCAGCTTCCACTCGCCATATTGGTCGGCAAGCTGGATCAACGTGAAGTGCAGCGGCAACGTGCAGCCCAGCACGATGCAGCACAGCCCTACCAGCACCAGCCACAAGGTCGGATAGTCGCCCGGCACGAAGAAGGCCGCGATATGCCCCGCGACGAGGATCAGATTGACCCAGATGTAGATCGACCGCACGTCATATCGACGGGTGAAGAAGGTGACGACGATCGAGCCGATGAACCCGCCGATCGTCGCGATGCCGAAGAAGAACGCCTGATAGGTCGTCCCGCCGTTCAGCACATAGGTGATGAAATACAGCGCCGCGCCGCCCTTGGTGTTGAAGATCGCGATCAGCAGCAGCGTCATCGCGAAGGTGATGCGCAACTGGTCGTTCTTCAGCGTGTTGGCAATCGCGACACGCAGCGGCGGCTCCTCGGCGGCCGCGAAGGTGACGCGCTCGCGCACGAACAGGAAGCAGATCAGGAACATCGCCACCGCCACGAGGCTCAGGATCGCCACGCCGTCGCGATAGCCGCGCGCGACGTCGCCGCCGCCCAGCGCGCGCACCATGATCGGCAGCCCGACCGAGACGGTGAACGAGGCGATCGCCACCATCGCGAACCGTACCGACTGGCACGCGACGCCTTCCTCCGCGCTGTCGGTCATCCGCGTGACCAGCGCGCAATAAGGCACGTTGTTGAGCGAATAGGAGAAGGCGAGCAGGAAATAGGTGACCGCGGCGTATGCGACCTTGCCGTCCTGCCCGAGGTCGGGCGACTGGAAGGTCAGGAAGCAACTCAGCCCGACCGGGATCGCAGTCCACAACAGATAGGGGCGGAACTGCCCCCAGCGCGTCTTGGTGCGATCGGCCATGATCCCGATCAGCGGATCGGAAACCGCATCGAAGATGCGCAGCGACAGGAACAGGATGCCGACCACGCCCGGCGCGATCCCGAACACGTCGGTGTAATAGAAGGTCAGGAAATTGGCGATCAACCCGGTGATAATCGTGCCCCCGGCATCGCCGAAGCCGTACGCGACCTTCTCGCCGAACGGCACGCGCGCGACCGGGGCCGGGCCGCCATGGACCGGCGCGGCATCACCTTGTTGCGCGATCATCGTCATGCCGCCGGGTCCGCAAACGCATCTGCAACCCGCGCGCCGGCACGCACGAACACCGGCAGTCGGTCGCGCGGCGCGGTGCAGCGGATCGTCGCGTCACCCGCCACTTCCGCCCCGGTCCAGGCATCGATCCACGTGCCCGCCGGCAGCCACACGTCACGCGCCTCGACGCCCGCTGCGGTGACGGGTGCGACCAGCAGGTCGGGGCCGAACATATATTGGTCGTCGACCTCCCAGCTTCGCGCCTGATCGGGATAGTCGTAGAACATCGGCCGCATCGGCGGATCGCCCGCCTCGTGCGCGGTGCGCATCAGCCCGGCGACATACGGCCGCAAGCGCTCGCGCAGGCGGGCGAAGCGGCGCAGGATCGCGAAGACGTCGTCGCCGAAGCTCCACAATTCGTTGCCCGCGCCGGTGTCGCATTGCTCGACGCCGTCGCGAAACGGCTCGGCAGGCGGGGTGATCGGGTCGCGATGCCCGTGCATCCGCAGCACCGGGGTGAACACCGCCCATTGGAACCAGCGGATCATCAGTTCGTGGAACGCCGGATCGTCGACATGCCCACCGTGGAAGCCGCCGATATCGGTCGTCCACCACGGAATGCCCGCCATCGCCATGTTCAGCCCGGCGCTCAACTGGTTGCGCATCGCGGTGAACGAGCTGTGGATGTCGCCGGACCAGATCAGTGCGCCATAGCGCTGGCTCCCCGCCCAGGCGCAGCGCACCAGGCTGACGGTGTCGGTCGCACCCTCGGCGGTCAGCCCGTCATGCAGCGCCTGCGCATAGTGGAGCGGATAGGCATTGCCGACCGCCAGCACCTCGCCGGCATGATAACGGTAATTGTCGAAGTCATAGGCGCCATATTCGGGTTCGGCCTCGTCCAGCCAGAACAAGGTGACGCCCTTGTCGCGATAATTGCGCTTCAGCGTCTGCCATAGGAAGTCGCGCGCACCGGGATGCGTGACGTCGAGGAAGCGGGTGTTGCCCAGAAACTCCTGCTGCACGTCGACGCCGCGATTGGCCCGCACCAGATAGCCGCGCTCGACAAGCGTCGGGTAATTCTCGGAGCGCGGATCGACGGTCGGCCACACCGACACCATCAACGCGGTGCCCATCGCCTCCAGCTCCGCGCACATTGCGGCCGGGTCCGGCCACTCCCGCGCATCGAACCGCCAGTCGCCTTGCACCGGCCAGTGGAAGAAATCGGCGACGATCACCGCCAGCGGGATGCCGCGGTCGCGATAGTCGCGGGCGACCGCCAGCAGTTCGTCTTGCGTGCGATAGCGCAGCTTGCTCTGCCACAGGCCCAGCGCATAATCGGGCATCATCGGCGCAGTGCCGGTGACCTGCGCGTAATTGCGCACGATCTGCGCGGGCGTGTCGGCGGCGGTGATCCAATAATCGATCTCGTGCGCCGCGCGCGCGGTCCAGATCGCGCCATTCGCCGCGAAACACGCCTCGCCGACCGCCGGGCTGTTCCACAACATCCCATAGCCGTGGCTCGAGACGACGAACGGCACGCTCGCCTGCGAATTGCGCTGCGCCAGTTCCAGCACGCAGCCGGCGAGGTCGAGGTTGGGTTGCTGGTACTGCCCCATGCCGTACAGCCGCTCGCCCGGCTTCGCCTCGAACCGCACCGTGATCTCCGCCGCGCCACCCGGCAGCGGGCGGAACTCGCGCCCGGCCAGCCCCAGCGCGCTGATCGTCTCGACCGTCTCGCTGCCGATTGTCCAGAATTTGGTGACCGTATCGCGCTGCCGCCACTTTTCCTCGAGCAGAACGCGGCCGGCATGGTCCAGGAAGCGCGCGCGGCCTTGTAAATCCAGCTCCGCGGTGATCCCGCCGTTGCGGATTCGTGCGACCGAACCGTCCCGTTCGATCGTCGCGGCAACCGCGTCGATGTCGAGCAACGCGCCCGGCGCGGCGGGGCGGGCGGCATAGGTCGAGGCGCGCAGCCGCAATCCGCTCGGTCCATGCGCTTCGATTCGCACCCAGTTGCCATCATAGGCCCAGGCGATCGCGCGCTCTTCAAGCGTCAGCGTATCCACGCTTTTCCTCTCCCCGCTCGGCAATTCCAAGCCGTAAACGTTTCCGGTCTTGTGCGTTTCGGCCCGGTATCTGTCAAGGCCCTTGCGCCGCGGACGTGCCGCGGCGATCAGGCGCGCATGGACATTCGGGCGCTTGCCGGCCATCTGGGCTTGTCGATCGGCACCGTGTCGCGCGCGCTGAACGATCGTAAGGATGTCAGTCCCTTAACCCGGCAGCGTGTGCTGGAGGCGGCATCCGCGCTCGGCTACACGCCCAACCAGTTCGGCCGAACGCTACGGATCGGGCGGACCGCCACAATCGGTTTTATGCTGACGCTGGAACACGATAGCGCGGTGCACGGCGATCCGTTCTTCATGGCGCTGCTCGAAGGCGTGCAGGCCGGGCTGGTCGAACACGGCCTCGATCTGGTGATCCTGCTCGCGCGCAAGGGCGAGGACGGCGAGACGTTCCTGCGCCGCCACATCGCACGCGGCACCGCGGATGGCTGGTTGCTGTCAGGCACGCAGTACGAGGATGCTCGCATCAAGTTACTGTCGGAACGGCATATCCCTTTCGTGGCGCTCGGGCGTACCGCGGGTGTCGGCGACTATTCCTGGATCGACCTCGACTTCGAAGGCGTCGTCGCGGAGGCGATGGCCTTGTTGTTGGCCGACGGTCATCGCCGCATCGGGCTGGTGACGCCGCCAGCGACGATCAACAACAGCCACATCGTGGTCGCCGAATATCGCGCCGCGCTCGCCACCGCCGGGCTCGATGCGGATGAGGCGCTCATCCATCGCGGCGACACCGACGAGCATGACGGCGAGGCCGCGACACGCGAGTTGATGGCGCTGGAGCAGCCACCGACCGCGTTGTTATTGATGGGAGAAACCGCGCCGGTCGGCGCGTATCGCGCGCTGCGCGGTCTGGGCCGCGAACCGGGACGGGACATTGCGGTGATCGGCCTGCGCGACAACCCCACTTGTCAGGCGCTATCGCCTGATCTGACCAGTTTCACGCTCGATCTGAACGCCTTGGGGCTGGCGCTCGCCAGCGAGCTGGTGACGATCATCGCCGACAGGGAAGGTGGGACCGACACCCGGTTGCAAAAGCGCTGGCCGATGCAACTTCGCCTGCGGCAAAGCCACAGGACGAGCCATCACGGGGTTACCGCGTTGAAAAACGCGCATAATGTGTCAAATTAACCACAGTTAAGAATGGAAAGCTTCAGCTAAGCGCCTCTCCAGCTTCAACAATCTTGCGCAAACCCTTCGTCGCGGTTCATCCTCGGTCGCAGGCGCTCACGTAAGCGCTTCAAACAGGGGACTATATGCGGCAGCTTTTTGCTCAACGTACCAGCATCATCGCGCTCATTGTCGCGATCGCTCTTCCCACTGGTGCGCATGCGCAAGCAGCTCCCGAACAATCGCCGACCGAGGCGGCAGCGGCGGAAGGGGGCGACATCGTCGTCACCGGCTCGCGTATCCGTCGCGATCCGCTCGACAATCCGTCACCGGTCGTGACCATCGACGAGGCGGCCGTCGCCAAGACCGGCCTGTCCTCGATCGCCGACGTGTTGCAGCGCCTGCCGGCGTCGTCGGGCGGGCTGAACAGCAAGTTCAACAATTCCGGCAACCTCGGTAATCCGCCCGACGGTGGCGGCGTCGGCGCCGGCTCGGCAGCGATCGACCTGCGCTATCTCGGCGCCAAGCGCACGCTCGTGCTGGTCGACGGCCTACGCTACGTAAACGGCGCCAGCGCCAGCGGTATTCCCGGCACGGTCGATCTCAATTCGATCCCGGACGTCATGATCCAGCGGATCGAGGTGCTGCAATCCGCCGCCTCCGCACTTTACGGGTCGGACGCGATCGGCGGCGTGGTGAACATCATCACGCGCTCCGGGCAGAAAGGCTTCCGCGCGCAAGCGCAATACGGGCAATATCTTCGCGAGAACGATGGTGGCACGCAAAACTACCAGTTGAGCTGGGGCGGCGGCACCGACCGCATCCACCTGGATCTCGGCGGCTATTATACCAAGCAGGATCCGGTCAGCGCCCGTGATCGCACCATCTCGCAATTCCCCAATCCCGGCCAGACGAGCTGCACCGACGCGATCGGCGGCTGTTCGGGTGCCGCGCTCAACGGGCGGATCGTCTTCGCGCCGGGCAATCCTTCGCTCCCGGCCGGTGGCACGGTCACGGTGCGCAATGCGCCGCTGAACGGTCGCGGCGTGTACGATCCGACGTTGGCGGGCGGCGACTTCCGCGCCTTCACCGCTGCCGATCGCTTCAACTTCGCACCCTACAACTACTTCCTCACCCCCAACGAGCGGTACGGCGCGTTCATCAACACGCACGCCGAATTCTCGGAGCTGTTCAACGTCCGCGTCAAAGCCAGCTGGGCGCATCGTCAGTCGCAGAACCAGGCGGCGTTCCTGCCGCTGAACATCGGTCCCGATGCCGGCAACGGCAATCTGCTCGACACGATCTCGATCGACGCCACCAACCCGTACAATCCGTTCGGTATCACGCTCAATTCGGGCACAAACGGCCAGCCGGCGACCTATTCGCTGATCGGCCGTCGCCTGATCGAGGCCGGGCAGCGCACCTATAGCCAGACCGTCGATACGTTCAGCGTCACCGGCACGATCGACGGCAAGTTCCAGCTGTTCGGCCGCAACTGGTATTACGACGCCAACGCCGTGCTGGGCGTCAACGACGCGCATCAGCTGTTTACGGGCAATCTGAACGCGGCGCGACTGGCGCAGGCGCTCGGCCCGGTCGGCCAGTGCACCGGCGAGTGCGTGCCGTTCAACATCTTCGGCGGGCAGGGATCGATCACGCCGGCGATGCTCGCCTTCGTCGGCTTCGATGAGCGTTCGCGCAGTTCGCAGGAGGTGCGAGACTACACCTTCAACCTGTCGGGCGAGTTGTTCGACCTGCCGGGCGGTCCGGTCGGGATCGCGGCCGGTTACGAGCATCGCTACCAGCAGGGCAGCTTCACTCCCGATCCGATCATCCAGGCCGGGCTCGGCGCGGACATCCCGGCGCAGGCGGCGCGCGGCAGCTTCTACGTCAACGAAGTCTATGGCGAGTTGCGCCTGCCGCTGATCCGCGACGTGCCGCTGTTGCGTCTGGTCGAGCTGAACGGCGCGGTGCGGCACTCGAATTTCTCGATTTCGGGCAGCAACACCTCGCTGACCGGCGGGGTGTTGTGGAAGCCGGTGTCCGACCTGCTGCTGCGCGGCCAATATGCCGAGAGCTATCGCGCGCCGTCGATCGGTGAGCTGTTCGGCGCGCAATCGCGCTTCGATGCGAACCTCGACGATCCGTGCACGAGCGCGGCGGGCGGGTTGTTCCAGAGCAATCCGACGGTGCGCGCGAACTGCGTCGCCAACGGCGTCCCTACGAACGGCAGCTATGTCGAGCCGCAGGGCGGGCAGATCAGCGTCCTGACCGGCGGCAATCGCGCCCTCGCGCCCGAGACGGCGAAGACGTGGCTGTTCGGCGGCGTGTACAGCCCGGCATGGGCGCGCGAGGGCTTCGCGAGCGCGCTCAGCCTCGAGGTCAATTACTATGACATCAAGGTGAGTGGCGCGATCGCGTCGATCCCGGCCAACGTGCTGCTGAACCGCTGCGCACAAAGCGGTGACTCGCTGTCGTGCGCGGCTGTACAACGGACGCCGAACGGCTTCATCTCGGCGATCAACGGCTTGTTGCTGAACACCGGCGGGATCCAGACCCGCGGTATCGACGCGACGTTCAACCTGCGTACCCGCCAGACGGGCGCGGGAACGTTCGGATTGTCGGTCAGCGGCAACTATCTGTTGGCGTATAAGGAGATCGTGCCCGCCACTACCGGCACCACCACGATCGACTTCACCGGCACCGAGCGCGGGAGCCCGGATCAGGCCTATCCGCACTTCAAGGGGCAGGCGACGATCGATTGGGACATCGGCCCGGTCGCGGCGGCGTTCACCGGCCGCTACATCGACAACATCATCGAAAGCCAGAACGGCCGCGCGATGGACCGTCGCTTCTACGGCGACGTACAGCTGTCATTCCGGCCGAGCTGGGTCGGCGACCGCGTCGGTTTGACGCTCGGGATCAACAACGTCTTCGACACTGATCCGCCCGCCTGCTTCTCGTGCAGCCTCAACAACTATGATCCGACCACCTACGACGTGCCGGGTCGGTTCGGCTATGCGCGGGTAAGCTACGGCTTCTGACGATCCCGTACCCCGGCGAAGGCCGGGGTACGCTCAGCTTGAATGGATCACACCCTAGCGCGTCTCAGAGTTCCAGGCGCAGCGACGCGCGCACCGTTCGCGGTGCGCCGGGATAGATCCACAAGGCGCTGTACGAACTGGCGGCGTACCGTTGATCGAGCAGGTTGTCGGCCTCCAGACGCACGCGCACGCCCTCGACAAGCGGGGCTTCGACGGCCGCTTTCACCTTTGCATAGGCCGGCAGCGATATCGGCGTCGCCGTCAGCGATCCCGCGCGATCACCGACATAAGCGGCGCCGCCGCTGAGCTGCCAGTCGCCCCGGCTGGTCGGGATCCGGTGCACGACCAGCAACGTGCCCGAATGCTCGGGCACGTTCAGGACCTCGGGCGTCGGGAACGCCGCGTCATCCGCCTTGGCATCGAGCCACGCATAATTGGCGACGATCTGCCAGCGCGTGCCGAGCCGGGCCGAGGCGTCGACCTCGATCCCGCGACTGACGATGCTCCCGACGGGGGCGAGGAAATTCGCGTCGACCGGATCGGTGGTCAGGATATCTTGCTTGCGGATGTCGAACCATGTCGCGGCAAGATCGACGCCGGGCAGCTTGGCGGCGACACCCACCTCGTAACCGCGCCCCTTTTCCGGACCGAAGCCGGCGCCAGTCCGATCGGTGCCGGTGTTCAGCGAGAAGTTCTCGCCCCAATTGGCGTGCACCGCGATCGCGTCCGTCACGCGGTAGCGGGCACCGACGCGAAAGGTCACGGGCTCGTCGATGTTGCGGCCGACCGCGCCGGTGTTGTTGTTGACGATCTTCTGTCGATACGGATCGATCCGCGCGCCGCCGACCAGTGTCAGCCGATCGGAAACGTCCCACATGTCCTGCACATAGAAGGTGCTCGCCCAGCGGATCTCGTCGTTGTTGGTGAACGGCCGCAATGGGGCTGCCTCCGATCCATAGACCGGATCGTACAGGTCGATCGCATAGGGCGCGCCGGCGGAGGGATTGATGCGCATCCATCGCTCGCCGTAAAGGAAGCGATAGCCCTTCACGCCGGCGCTGATCCGGTGCGCTCCGATCCGCCCGGCAAGCTCGAGCCGCGCCGACAGGTCGTCGACACTGAAGTCGCGCGACCGGCGCTGTCGCCACAACGCGCTGCCCACGATCCGCGACTGATCCGCGGACAGGCCCTTCAACGTTCCGGTGCGCCACACCGCGCCGCCGTTGAGCGTCCAGCCTCCTCCCAGCTCGGCCGATCCGGTAATCTGATGCTGGTCGTTGCGCGACCGGGTGAGACCGTTCGCGGGCTCGCCATAATAATTCGAGCGCGGCAAGGCGTTGGCGTCGCCGTCGACCGCCGGGATGCCGCGGTCGAAGGGCGTGTCGAACTGGCTGAACTCGCCGGTATAGGTGAGGCGGAATGCATCGCTCGGCTGCCAGGTCAGCGATGGCGAAACCACGCGGCGGCGGAGGGTGACGGTGTCGCGCCACCCGTCGCTGTCTTCACCCGCGACCACGATCCGCGCGGCCAGCGTATCGCTGAGCGGCCCGGTGGCCTCGAGTTCGACACGGCGCGTGTCGAACGAGCCATAGCTGAGCAAAGCAATCGCATGCGGGGTAAAGCGCGGAACCTTGGTCACGATGTTGACCCGCCCGCCCGGATCAACGTCCCCGAACAGGGCGCCCGCCGGCCCCTTGAGGACCTCGATCCGTTCGGTCGTGGCGGGATCGCGCGGCGGCGCCATCCCGCGGTTGGCGAGAAAGCCGTTCAGATAATATTCCGCGCCGCCGTCCGGCGTGCCGAGAAACCCCGCACCGCGAAGTTGTCGATGACGCCGCCCCGGTTGTTCTGCTGGCTGAAGCCGCTGACGAGTTCCAGCGCGTCGCTCAGCCGGTACGTTCCCGCCGCGTCGAGGATGTCGCG
Organism: Sphingomonas sp. LR60; assembly: GCF_036855935.1. NCBI lineage: Bacteria > Pseudomonadati > Pseudomonadota > Alphaproteobacteria > Sphingomonadales > Sphingomonadaceae > Sphingomonas > Sphingomonas sp. LR60. The sequence continues at coordinate 907,091 of NZ_JASPFK010000001.1, forward strand.
CTCGATCGAGCGACTGGATTGCGACATGCGTTCGGTGGCCCGATCCGAGGATGATGCGCGATCCACGTCCTCGCGGGTGCCCAGCACGACGATCTCGTCATCATCGTCTTGCGTCGACGGCTGCTGTGCCTCGGCGGCTAATGGCGCCAGGCCGAGCGCGAGCGTGCAGGAAACGGTGGACGCACACCGGCGCACGCGATGGACGATGAAGGACATTGCTACTCCGGATTGCGGCTCGCTCACGCCGCCACGTAGGTGATGATGCAACGTATCATACGGCGTGTTGGCGGGAGTGCAACCGCCTCCGACATTCGCCATTGAGGTTAACCAGTGCTAACTGGCTGATATGTTGAAGAGCGAAATCAATCCCCGCGTGTTCTGGGGCGCGTCCGCGATCATCGCCTTGTTGCTGGTCACGACGCTTGCGATGCCGGGCACCGCCGACGCCGCGTTCAAGGCGGCGCAGAGCTGGGCCATCGACACGTTCGGCTGGTTCTATATCTCCGCGGTCGCGGTATTCCTCGTCGTGGTGCTGACGCTCGGTTTCGGGCCGGCCGGCAAGCTGAAGCTCGGCCCTGACGATTCCGAACCCGACTTTCCCTATCTGTCGTGGCTCGCGATGCTGTTCGCGGCCGGCATGGGCATCGGGCTGATGTATTTCGCGGTCGCCGAGCCGATCCAGCATTATATCTCGCCCCCCGAGGCGCCGAGTGGCACGATCCTCGCCGCGCGCGAGGCGATGGCGATCACCTTTCATCATTATGGCGTCCACGCCTGGGCGATCTACGCGCTGGTCGGGCTGAGCCTCGCCTATTTCACGTATCGCAAGGACATGCCGCTGACGCTGCGATCCGGGCTGTCGCCGATCCTCGGCAAGAGGATCGACGGTCCGCTGGGCGACGCGATCGACATCTTCGCGGTGTGCGGCACGGTGTTCGGCGTCTCGACCTCGCTCGGCTTCGGCGTGTCGCAGATGACCGCGGGGCTGGCGTATGAATATGGCGTCGCCGACACGATCACGACCAAGATCGTAGTGATCGTGCTGGTGATGAGCGCGGCGACGCTGTCGGTGATAAGCGGCGCGGATCGCGGCATCCGCCGACTGTCCGAGCTGAACCTCGTGCTGGCCGTGCTGTTGATGTTGTTCGTGATGGCCGTCGGGCCGACGTTGTTCCTGCTGCGCGCGCTGGTACAGAATTTCGGCCTCTATCTCGATCACTTCGTGAAGCGGACCTTCACGCTCTATGCCTATGAACCGCGCGCGTGGATGGCGGACTGGACGCTGTTCTACTGGGCATGGTGGATCGCCTGGTCGCCGTTCGTGGGCATGTTCATCGCGCGCATCTCACGCGGGCGGACGATCCGCGAGTTCGTGACCGGCGTGCTGTTCGTCCCGACCGCCTTCACCTTCCTGTGGATGACCGTCTTCGGTAACACCGCGATCTCGCTCGATCTCGGCGTGGCGCACGGCGGGATCGCCAGTGCGGTACAGGCGAACCTGTCGACCGCCCTGTTCAAGTTCCTCGAATATCTGCCCGCCGCCAGCATCACATCGACGTTGGCGATCGCATTGGTCGCGATCTTCTTCGTGACCTCGGCGGATAGCGGTGCCCTGGTCATCGATACGCTGGCCTCGGGCGGCACCGAGGACACGCCGCGATGGCAGCGTATCTACTGGTGCGTGCTGCTCGGCGTGACCGCGACGCTGCTGCTGGTGGCGGGCGGGCTCGGCGCGTTGCAATCGGCGACGTTGCTTGCTGCATTGCCGTTCTGCTTCATCATGCTGTTGCTGGCGTTCGGGCTGATCCGGCAGACCAACGCCGATCTCGCGGGGGTGACGCTGCCGGGCGACGCGCCATCGGTGGGCGAACGGATCAAGCGCCTGCTGGTCCCCGCGCGGCGCGCCGACATCGTCGAACAGATCGCCGGGAACGGCGAAGCGGCACTGCAGTCCGTGCAGGATGCGATGGAGAAGGAGGGCTGGACCGCCAGCCGGCTGGAGACCGGCGAGGGATCGGTCGAACTCACCATCACCGCGGCGGACGGTAGGCCGTTCAGCTACCGGCTGACACCGCGCTCGCGCCCGCTCGCCGCCTACACCGCGCTCGAGGCATCCGAAGGTCGCCGCAGCCTGGCATGGATGCTGGCGGCGCAGACCAATGGCGAGCCCGGCTTTCGCGATCTGACCGGCTTCACCGTCGCGCAGATCACCAATGACGTACTGACCCAGCTCGAACGCTGGCGGCTGGCTGCACCGAAGGGCGAGCGCCCCGCCACTGCAGGCCCCACCACCGCGGGGCTGTAAACGCGCCCGGCGTTGTGCCATACCAACGCCGGGTGTTCGCAAGAGATTGATGCGGGCAGGTTCTCACGTTGGTCGGGCCGCCAACGCCGAACTCTTTCGCCTCTCCGCACAGCTACCGCCGGCAGCGATCATTCGGGTTGCCGCGACGTATTCGCATCGATCAGCGCATTGTCGATCAGCGTTTCCATCGCGCGCCGTGCGGCGTCGCCATCGCCCGCGACCAGCGCGCGGAACACGGCGTGGTGATCGGGCATCGGATCGCGCAATTGTTGGCGCTTGTCGCGCGAGAACCGCGTGGTCCATTCGACGGCGGCGGCGATCGAGTTGGATAGCGTCAGCAGCGGTTCGTTGCGCGTCGCATCCAGCACGGCGAGGTGGAACGCCTGGTCGGCGGCGCGCCCTTCCGCGGTCAGCAGGCCGTGCCGTTCCATCTCCTGCAGCGAATGCCCCATCCGCGCCAGCTGGCGCTCGTCGCGCCGCCGTGCCGCCAGCGCCGCGGCGGAGGGCTCGACGATGCGGCGCAGCTCGAAGATGCCGTCGATGAAGTCGCGGGTCGCGCCGCCCTCGAACATCCATCCCAGCACGTCGATGTCGAGCATGCTCCATTTCGCACGCTCATTCACCCGGGTCGCGCTCTTCAGCCGCTGCTGAACGAGCCCCTTGGCGGCGAGCACCTTCAACGCCTCGCGATAGGCACCGCGCGAAACGTTGTTCTCGGCGCTGAACCGTTCCTCGCTCACCAACGCGGTGCCGGGCGCGAGCTTCCCGGTCACGATGGCGACGCCGAGATCGTGCGCGATCCCGCCGCGAATGTCGTCTGGACGGGTGGAGGAATGCCGCGCGCTCATCGTCGCACCATGGTCGACCGCGCCGCAAGCCGTCAAGCACCGGTAGATTTCATGTAGTCGTACCAGAAACGAGAGCATCTGTGCGTAAAACCGGTTTATCCCGTATAGGCTTGCTAATCTAGTAGTACCAGATTACATGGAGGCATAAGCGGCGAGACCGCACATCAAGGGGAGAGGATCATGTCGGCATTGCGACTCCGGCGGGCGACCTGCGCGTCCGCCATCGGGCTGGTATTGGCGGCGATGTCGCCGGCACATGCCCAACAGGCGGATGCGACCGTCGGCATCGCCGCGACGCAGGAGCCGCAGCCGGGGCAGACCGGCGGACTGCCCGACCGCGCCGACGCCGGCACAGCCAGCACCGCAGCGGAGGACATCGTCATCACCGGCGTCCGTGCCAGCCTCTCGTCGGCGCAGTCGATCAAGCGCAATGCCAAGCAGATCGTCGACTCGGTCGTCGCCGAAGACATCGGCAAGCTGCCCGACAACAATGTCGTCGAGGCGCTGCAACGCGTGCCGGGGGTGCAGGTGTCGCCGCGCGCGCGTGGCGAGTCCGCCACCGTGCTGATCCGCGGATTGCCCGACGTCGTCACCGTGGTGAACGGTCGCAACATCTTCTCGACCACCGGGCGGTCGCTGTCGCTCGCAGACGTGCCCGCCGATCTCGTCGCCGGGGTCGACGTCTACAAGTCGCGCGCCGCGGACCAGATCGAGGGCGGGATTGCCGGCCTCATCAACGTCCGCACGCGCCGCCCGTTCGACTTCAAGGGCGCCGAAGTCGCGGTCGCCGCGCGGCAGGTATACAGCGAGCAACCCGACACGATCGATCCTTATGCCAGCCTGTTGCTCAGCAATCGCTGGTCGACCGGGATCGGCGAACTCGGCGCGCTGGTCAGCGTGTCCTTCCACCAGACCCGCTACCGGGACGAGACGATCTACGGCGGCGGCTTCTTCGGCTATAATCTCGACAACACGCGCGCGCCCTATACGCCGGGCATTCCGCTCGATCCGCGCGGGACCAGCGCGACGGAGCCGCGCGTGTTCCGGACCGACGTGATCGGCGCGATCGACCGTATCGGCAAGCGCGAACGCCCGGCGGTGAACGGCTCGCTGCAATGGCGGCCCGATCCGCGACTGACGATCACCGCCGATGGCTTGTTCTACGGCTTCCGCGATCGCGGGAACAGCAACCAGAATTTCACCTCGCTCGAAGGCAGACTGGCCGCACCGCTGACCTTCAAGGGCGATACCAAGCTGGTCGATCAGGTCAGCACGCTCGGCAGCCGCGTCGCGGTATTCGGAGCGGTCAACGACAATGTCGCGGATCGCTATCAGGGTGCGCTGTCCGCCGAATGGCTGGCCGACGGCTGGCGCGTCTATACCGAGGGATCGTACACGCGTTCGGTGGCGACCGACCGCGTCGCCTCGGTCGACGTCGACTTCATCGCACGCCAGACCAACGGCTTTTTCAACTTCGAGGGCAGTGGGACGCCGCGGTTCGAACTGCCATTCGACAACATCGCCGATCCGTCGCGCTATTTCCTGTCGCGGCTCAACACGCAGCGGACCGAGGGCAAGGGCGATGAACTGACCTTCCGCAGCGACATCGCCTATACCGATCCGATCGGTGTCTTCACGGAACTCGCCGCGGGCGCGCGCATCAATCGCCGCAACGCCGGATCGCAGGCGTTCAACCAGATCCTCAACTGCTCCGCGACCGGTGCCTTGCGTTGCTACACCGCGCGCGCGATCGACATTCCCGGCTTAATGACGACGACGCCCGGCGACTTTTACGAAGGCGTCCGCCCGTTCGTTCGGCAATGGGCGTCGCCATCGACGCAGGGTGTGCTCGATAACATCGGGCTGCTACGCCAGCGCTTCGGCGCCGGGCCGGTCGATCCGGCGTTCCAGCAGACGCTGGGCTTCGATATCGTCGAGAAGAGCTATGCCGGCTATGTCCAGGCCAGCTTCGAGGTCGGGCAGCTCGACGGGCAGATGGGCGTGCGCGTCGTAAAGAACGATATCACCTCAAACGCCTCGCGCGCGTTGCGCGGAATCGTCACGCCGATCACGATCAGCAGCGACGGCGTCGATGTGCTGCCCAGCATCAGCGCGCGCTACAAGCTGCGCGACAATCTGTTCCTGCGCGCTTCGGCCAGCAGCACGATCACGCGCCCCAGCTTCGCGCAGCTCAACCCCGCGCTGACGCTCACCCCGCCGGTGCCGGGCCAGCAACCGTTCGGGCGCGGCACCAGCGGCAATGCCGAACTCAAGCCGGTCCGCTCGACCAACTTCGATCTCGCCGCCGAATGGTATATCGACCGTTCCAGCTCGATCACCGCCACGCTGTTCCGCCGCTCGGTGACCGGATTCATCCAGTCGGTGACCAGCAACGTCCAGATCGACTATCTCGGCGCGGATAACGGCACGTATCAGGTCGTCAGCCCGCAAAACTCCGGATCGGGCAAGCTGACCGGAATCGAGGGCGGCTTCACCTATTTCCCGCGCTTCCTCGATGGCTTCGGCATCAGCGCGAACGGGACGTACATCGACGGGGTCAACCGGGCCTTCTCGCCTTTGCCGGGCCGCACCGGTTTCATCGAGATGCCGTTCGAGAACGTGTCGAAATTCTCCGCGACCGCGACGCTGATCTACGAGAAGAACGGGCTGTCGACCCGCGCCTCCTACGTCTGGCGTGACTCGTACAATGCCGGGCTGCATTTCACCGGGGTCAATCCCAACGGGATCACCAACGGGTCGATCAACAATCTCGACATTTCGATCGCCTATGATCTGAACCCGAAGTTCACTGTCGTCTTCGATGCGATGAACATCCTGCGCGACCTGTACCAGACCTCGTTCACCGATCCCGCGCTCTATCCGCGTGACACCGTGCTGTATTCGCGCATGTTCGCGGTCGGCATCCGCGCGCGCCTGTAACCGACCAGAAAAAGAGAGGATCCTCGATGCGTCCCTATTGTCATCTGCTCGCCCCGTTATTGCTGGCCGGAACGCTGTTCGCCCCCGCCGACGCGCAGGGCGCCGCTGCCCCCCGCCCGGTGCGGATCACGGTCGACACCGCACGGACCGAGGGCAAGCTGCCCCGCATCTGGCGGTTCTTCGGCGCGGACGAGCCGAATTATGCGACGATGAAGGACGGCACGAAGCTGATCGCCGAACTCGGCAAGCTGAAGCGCGGCGACATCTATTTCCGCGCGCACAATCTGCTCAACACCGGTGACGGCACCGCTGCGTTCAAATGGGGCAGCACCGACATCTATAACGAGACGCCCGACGGCAAGCCGATCTACAATTGGACCAACGTCGACCGGATCATCGACACCTATCGCGCGGCGGGTATCCACCCGTACCTGCAGATCGGGTTCATGCCGGAGGCGATGTCCTCCGCCCCCGCCGGCACGCCCTATCGCCACGATTGGCGGCCGGGGTTCGACTATAAGCGGATCATGTCGGGCTGGGCCTATCCGCCCAAGGACTATGACAAGTGGCGCGAGCTGGTCTTCCAATGGACCAGGCACAATGTCGAACGCTACGGCCGTGCCGAGGTCGAGCGCTGGTATTTCGAGATCTGGAACGAGGCGAACGGCTGGTACTGGAAGGCCAGCCACGACGAATTCTACAAGATGCACGATTATGCGGTCGACGGCATCCGGCGCGCGCTGCCGACCGCACGCGTCGGCGGCCCGGATGCGGCGGGCGCGGGCGGCGCGTTCATGGACGGCTTCCTGAAGCACGTCACCTCCGGCCGGAACTACGCCACCGGGCAGGTCGGCACGCCCACCGACTTTCTCGCGTTTCACGCCAAGGGCCGCCCGACCTTCGTCGACGGCCATGTCCGAATGGGGATCGCGCAACAGCTCAAGGAGGCGAACGACGGCTTCACCAAGACGCTGTCGATCCCGGCGCTCGCGACAAAGCCGGTGGTGATCGGCGAAAGCGATCCGGAGGGGTGCGCCGCCTGTCCGGGGCCGGCGAACGCCTATCGCAACGGCACGATGTATTCGAGCTACACCGCCGCCAGCTTCGCGCGGATGTGGGAGCTGGCGGCGCGCCGCAAGGTCAATCTCGACGGTGCGCTGACCTGGGCGTTCGAGTTCGAGGACCAGCCATGGTTCGCCGGCTATCGGCAATTGTCGTCGAACGGCGTCGACCTGCCGGTGCTCAACGTCTTCCGCCTGTTCGCGCAGCTCGGCGACGATCGGCTGGCCGCGACCAGCGACGCGCAACTGCCGCTAGATACCGTGATGAGCGAGGGCGTGCGCGGCGCCGCCGACGTCGGGACGATCGCGACCCGCACCGCCGACGGCAAGGTCGCGGTGCTCGTCTGGCACTATCACGACGACGACGTTCCCGGCGCAAGTGCTGCGGTGACGCTGGCGTTCGGTGGATTGAAGGGGCGTCCGGCGCGCGCGACGCTCTGGCGGGTCGATGGCGACAATGCCAATGCGTTTACCGCGTGGAAGAAGATGGGCTCGCCGATCGCGCCCGACGACGCGCAATATCTGCAACTCGAAAAGGCATCGATGATGCAACCGCAGCCGCTCGTGCTGACCGGCGGGAAGGGCGGCACCGCCACCACGACGCTCGACGTCCCGCGGCAGGGGATCGCGCTGGTCGTGATCGATGCCAAGTAGCACGCCGACGCCCCGGACGGCGGCGCGCGGCGGCTGGGGCATCGCCTTCGTCGTCGCGGTCGCGATTGCGATCAGCTATCTCGACCGCCAAACGCTGCCCTGGGCGATCGCCAGCATCCAGCGTGACATACCGATCGGCAACCAGACCAAGGCGCTGCTCGATTCGGCGTTCCTCGCCACCTACGGCCTCATGTATCTCGGCGGCGGCTGGCTGCTCGACCGGATCGGGACGCGCCGCGGGTTCGTCGCAATCATGGCCTTCTGGTCGCTCGCCTGCGCCAGCCACGGCCTGGCCGGCGGGGTCGCGGCGCTGATCGTCAGCCGCCTGTTGCTCGGCATGGGCGAGGGCGGCGGCTTTCCGGCGGCGACGCGCGCGGTGGCGGAGCGGTTCGCGCCGGAACGGCGCGCCACCGCGCTGGGGATCATCAACGCCGGCACCTCGGTCGGCGCGGTGATCGCGCCGCCGCTGATCGCGCTGCTGCTCACGCACGCCGACTGGCTGGGGCTGGCGAGCTGGCGCTGGGTATTCTTCGTCACCGGCGCGTTCGGGCTGGCCTGGGCGCTGTGGTGGGCGATCGTCTACCGCGATCCACCGGCGGCCGTGGTGGTGAGCGAGGTCGCGGCGCCCCGCCTGCGCGACCTGCTGGCGCGGCGCGAGGTGCTGGGCGTCGTCGGCGCCAAGTTCCTCAGCGACGGCGCCTGGTATTTCTACCTCTTCTGGCTGCCGAAGTATCTGTTCGACGCCCATGCGTTCGACCTGAAACAGGCCGCGACGATCGGCTGGATTCCCTATGCCGCGGCGGGTGTCGGCAGTGTCGCGGCGGGCGGTTTGTCGAGCCGGCTGCTGGCGCGCGGTCTCTCGGTGAACGCCGCGCGCAAGATCGCGCTCGGCGCCTGCGCCGCCTGTATGCCATGGGTGATGCTGGTGCCCGCCGCACCGTCGATCGGCTGGGTGATCGCGCTCTTCAGCCTCGCCTTTTTCGGGCAGCAGGGCTGGTCGACGCTGGTGATGACGCTGCCGACCGACCTGATCCCGCGCGCGGCGCTCGGCCGCGTTGCCGGGCTGGTCGGGATGGGCGGGGCGTTCGGCGGGATCGTTATGGGGCAGGCGGCGGGCTGGGCGCTCGACCACGGCTTTGGCTACGCGCCCGTCCTCGCCACCGCCGCCTCGCTCCACCTTATCGCCTTCGCCCTCATCTGCCTCGCCGTGCCGCGCATCGTGCGGCTCGATTTCAGTTCCGATTCCAGGAGAGTTTTGTCGTGAAGATCACCGAAGTCCGCACCCGCGTCGTGCAATGGAAGGGGCAGACGCAGGCGCTGCCGCCGCATTTCTGCACCAACCCGATGGACGCCGTCTCACCGATGCTGTCCCCCGACACCATGGGCAGCTTCACCTTCCACGGCTGGCTGATCGTCGAGGTCTTCACCGACAAGGGGCTGGTCGGCATCGGCAATGCCGCGCTGGCGCCGATGCTCGCCAAGCAGTTGATCGACGCGCATCTCGCCCCGCTGCTGATCGGTCATGACCCATGGGATACGGAATTCCTGTGGCAGCACATGTACCGTAAGACGATGGCCTTCGGACGCAAGGGCCTGGTGATGGCCGCGATCTCCGCGATCGACATCGCGCTCTGGGATCTGATGGGCAAGGACGCCCGCCAGCCGTGCTTCCGCCTGATGGGCGGTCGCACGCGCCCGCGGATCCCGGTCTATGCCAGCCGTCTCTATTCGATCCCGCTCGACCAATTGGCAGCGGAGGCCACGCGCTACAAGGCGCAAGGGTTCAAGGCGATGAAGCTGCGCTTCGGCTGGGGCCCCGACGATGGCGCCGCGGGCATGGCGCGCAACGTCGAACTGGTGCGCACCGTGCGCGACGCGGTCGGTGACGAGATCGACGTGATGGCCGATGCCTATATGGGCTGGAGCCTCGATTATGCGAAGCGGATGATGCGGTTGATCGAGCCGTTCAACCTGCGCTGGCTGGAGGAGGCGATCATCCCCGACGATCTCCACGGCTATCACGAGCTGCGCCGCTTCGGCTCCACGCCGATCGCGGCGGGCGAGCACGAATTCACCAGCTACGGTTTCCGCCAGCTGATCGAGGCGCGGGCGCTCGACTATATCCAGTTCGACACCAACCGCGTCGGCGGGTTGACCGCTGCGCGCAAGATCCAGGCACTGGCCGAGGCGCATGGCATCCCGGTCGTCCCGCACGCCGGACAGATGCACAATTACCATGTCGTCATGGCCAGCCTGAATTCGCCGATCGCCGAATATTTTCCCAAGGTCGACGTGGAGGTCGGCAACGAATTGTTCTGGTATGTTTTCAAGGGCGAACCGGTCGCCGAGGACGGCTATGTCTCGCTCAGCGACGACGTGCCCGGTCTGGGGCTGGAAATCGACGAGGCTGCGCTGGCCAATTTCGAGGTGACGCAATGACGGAACGCACGATCGCCTTTCTCGGGCTTGGGATCATGGGCGCGGGGATGGCGCACCGGCTGATCGCGGCAGGGTTCGATGTGGTGGTGTGGAACCGCTCCCCGGACAAGGCCGCGCCGCTCGCCGCCGCCGGTGCACGCGTCGCCGCCACCCCCGCCGCTGCCGCGCAGGGCGCTGGCGTGGTCGTGGCGATGCTCGCCGACGACGTCGCCTCGCGCAGCGCGTGGCTGGGTGCGGACGGCGCGCTGGCCGCGATGGCGCCCGGCACCGTCGCGATCGAGTCGAGCACGTTGACCGTCGAATGGGTCCGCACGCTCGAGGCCGAGGCCGCTGCGGCGGGCGTCCGGCTGCTCGACGCGCCGGTCAGCGGTAGCCGTCAGCAGGCCGAGGAGGAAGCCTCCGCTTCCTGGTCGGCGGCGACGCCGACGCGCTGGCACAGGCGCGCGCCGCATTGGGCGCGATGGGCAGCGAGATCGTCCACCTCGGCCCCTCGGGAAGCGGCGCGGTGTTCAAGCTCATCAACAACTTCCTCTGCGGCGTGCAGGTCGCCAGCCTCGCCGAGGCGGTGGTGATGATCGAGCGCAGCGGAATGGACGCCGCGCGCATCGTGCCACTGCTGATCGCGGGCGCGCCCGGCAGCCCGATCGCGAAGCTCATCGCGCCCCGTATGCTCGATCGTGACTACGACCCGCGCTTCTTCCTGCCGTTGATGGCAAAGGACCTCGGCTATGCTCAGGCCGCCTTCGCCGAGCAGTCCATCGATCTGCCAAGCGCCGCGGCCGCACGCGCGCGGTTCGAAGCGGCGGCGGCAGACCACGCCGTCGACGACATGTCGGCGGTCGTCGAGGGCGTCCGCAAAGGCTGATTGCTTTACCGGTGACGGCGGGCGCCAGAATGTGGGCCGCCGGAGCCGAAGCGTCCCCCGGCGAAGGCCGGGGCCCAGCTGGGGGACGCTAGAGTGCGATGACTCAACGTCGAACCGAAACCGTCATTGCGAGCGCAGCGAAGCAATCCAGGGCGTCCTGGTTCGGCTCTGCATTGCTTCGCTGCGCTCGCAATGACGAGCGTGGGTCGGCTCAAAGTCATCCTGGTCTAGTGGTGCACGTGGCGCTTTATCTCTCAATCCTTCCCAACCGAGCCCCGGCCTCAGCCGGGATACGAAGACGGATGGCTCAAGCCAGCTAGATCAAACTCCGGTTCGCCGGCACCCGCATCCCCCGCGCCTTCGCCTTCCTCAGATTCCGTTGCTATTTTCCCACCGCGACGGTGCTATTTTCGGCTGCGTTCGTGCACCGTCCGTGCCGGGATCGGCACCGTGGCGCACTCCGAATTCAACCTACGCTTCACGTTTGTCCTACTAACGCCCAACCAAACGAACCTCCTAAGACGCCGCTTCAATCAGCCTCTCCCCTTAGGGGAGGGGCTGAAGTAGGGAGTCGCAGACCAAAACCTCGTAATCCCGCTCAAAAACCCCGCACTTTCCCAAGGAAAATGGTGACGTTACCGTGCCCGGCCCGGTGATGCGCAAAAGTCACGCTCGCTGACTTAGATCACTGCGGTGCACTGGTCCGACAAGATATGGCTTGCGAGCCAACATCACCTTGGATATTTGCTTGTCCGAGTAATGGGCGATCAACGCTCATGCCGAACTGCAACTTAGAAGGGGGAGTCCTGTGGCACTCAAGCCTGTTGTTTTCGCTTCTGTTTCCGCTCTGGCGCTGCTCGCGGCGACGCCCGGTTACGCGCAGGCCAACCCCGAACAGCCCGGGCAGGCGGGTAGTCCGACAGATCAGGCGGGCACTGGTCCCGGCGGCACTGTCGCTGGCGACGACCAGGCCGAACAGGATATCGTCGTCACCGGCGTGCGCGCGTCGATCGTCGGTGCCCTCAACCGCCGCCGCAACTCGACGCAGATCGTCGACTCGATCGTCGCGGAAGATGTCGGCAAACTGCCCGACAACAACGTCGTCGAGGCATTGCAGCGCGTTACCGGCATTCAGGTCACCGACCGCGGCCAAGGCGAAGCGGCGGGGATCGCGATCCGCGGCCTGCCCGACGCGCTGACGACGCTCAACGGCCGCAACATCTTTACCGCGTCCGGACAGGCGTTTGCGCTTCAGGACGTATCGGCGAACCTCGTGAAGCGTGTCGACGTGTTCAAGACGCGCGCCGCCGATCAGATCGAGACCGGCCTTGCCGGGCAGGTTGACGTCGTCACGCGTCGTCCGTTCGATTTCAACGGCTTCGCCATCTCCGCGCTGGCGCGCGGGATCTACGATCAGGAAGCCGACAAGATCAATCCGAACGGCGCGCTGCTCATCAGCGATCGTTGGGAAACCGGCATCGGCGACATCGGCGTGCTGGTCAACGGCAGCTACACGCGCTCGAAGTTCCGCACGATGTCGACGACGGCGGGCGCCTTCGTGCCGTTCGCCACGCTCACGCCGCCCGCGGGAACGTGCCTGGATCCTTTCCAGCGTATCTTCCCGGCACCGGTCAACCCGACCACGGGTGAGTTCATCAACACCTGTGGGCTGGGCAATTGGAAGGCCGGGAACGAGACCGGGCTGCCGACCGCAACCGGATCGACGCTGCCGGTCAATGGGATCGCGACGCCTTACTGGCTGTCGCGCGACGCGGTTTTCTCTTCTGATCTGTATGGCTTGCGTGAACGCCCATCCGCGAACATCGCGGTGCAATGGGCGCCCAACAGCAGCTCGGTCTACACCGCCGAAGCCTATTACGCTGGGTTCCGCGGCGAAACGTTCAACAGCCTGCAATTCAGTTTCGTCGATTACTGGAAATCGCCACAGAACCCGACGCTCTACGACGGAACCAACATCGTTAAATCCCGTGTCGCCAACGACGTCTACGGCTTCAACAGCGGCGACTATAACCGCGCGAAGACCGACAGCTTCGTCTATGCCTTGAACGGCAAATGGGATCTGGGGGGACGCGGCAACATCGTCGCCGATGCCGCCTATCAAACCAGCAAGACCCAGTCCGACTTCTTCGCGCAGCGTGTCGAACGCACTGCCCAGCAGATCGTCGTCGACTTCAACGCTGGCGGCGGGCTGCCGTCCTACCACTTCAACGATGACAAACTGCTGACTGATCCCGCGCAGTGGAATGTCGCCCAATTGTATGACAATTCCAACCGCGATACCGGCAGCGCATTCACCGCCACGCTCGACGGCAACTACACCTGGGACTCCGGCTTCGTCCGCCAGATCAAGGCAGGATTCCGCTTCGACGATCGACGCGCGTCCAGCTTCGTGCGCACCGCCGACGCTGCGCCGCTCAACCGCTCGTTGGCCAGCTTCCCGACCGAGGCGACCTTCACCAACAGCGACTTCTACCAGGGTCGCGCCGACGTACCGACCAGCTGGGTGCTGCCGAACGGCTATTACAATTATCGAAATCGCGATACGATTCGCGGGCTTTACGGCCTACCGACCTCGAGCCAGCTGAAGACGACCGAGGTGTTCAGCGTCGACGAGAAGACGTTGGCGGCATACCTTCAGGCGGATGGCGAACTCTCGATCTTCGGGCGTCCGCTGAAGCTCCAGGCCGGCGTTCGTTACGTGGCGGTGGATACCGACGCGATCTTCCGCGATCGCTTCAACAACGGCGCGATCTCGCGGTCGTCGCCGGGGTCGGATCGCTTCCTGCCCAGCTTCACCGCCCGCTACGAATTGACCGACAATTTCCGCGTCCGCTTCAACTACGGCGAGACGCTCCGCCGCCCCGACTTCAGCGCCATCAACCCGAACTTCTCGCTGACGGGTGATCTGACCGGGGTCGGATACGGCACCGGCGGCGCTGGCACCGCGACGCTGCAGCCAACCACATCCAAGAACTACGACGTTGCGGTCGAATGGTATTTCGATCGCAACAGCGCGATCACGGTCACCGGTTTCCGACGCGAAATCAGTGGCCTGGTGGTGCCAGTCAGCCAGCTGGAATTCATTCCCAACAACGGCATCGTCGCGGGCAAGACCGACAATTTCGTCATCAGCCGCCCGGCGAACGCGTCGGACGGCGTGCTCAAGGGACTAGAAGTCGGGCTCACCTACTTCCCGACCTATCTGCCTTCGGTTCTCGATGGCTTGGGTTTCCAGGGCAGCCTGACCCTGCTGGATTCAACGCAGAACGTGCCCGAGTTCAACCTGGCCGGGCAGCAGACCGGCGAGCTGCGCTCCGGCTTCTTCGGCGTGTCGGATTTGTCGTACAATGCCACGCTCGCCTACGACAACGGCCCGATCGGCGCACGCCTCTCCTACGTCTGGCGCAAGGCATGGCAGGTTCGGTACGAGGCCCGGTTGTTCGCTAACCCCTTGGGCGTCTGGCGCCGGCCGGAGGGCAGCCTCGACTTCCAGCTGACCGCCAAACTGACCGACCGCCTCGGTCTGACCTTCGACGCGGTCAATCTGCTCCGACTAAAGCAGCAGGAGTATTACAAGTTCGGCGATGCCGGCGACGAAAACCGCTACAACCTCGGCTCCGTCCTGGTGCCCAGGACGTTCGCGGTTGGCGTGCGATATAGCTTCAACTGACCTCGGGACAAGGGCGGACCCATCGGTTCGCCCGCTCGTGCATCGATGGAAAAGGAACACCGCTCATGAAGCGTACCCTTTCGCTTGCCTTGTTGCTGCTCGCGTCCGGCTGCGGCTCCGATGGAGGAACGCCCTCGGCATCGCCGGCACCGAGCGGGGCGGCGCCGACGCCGACGCCAAGCCCCACGCCGTCGCCAACTCCGAGCCCTTCGCCGACCCCGAGCCCGTCACCGACCACGGCATCGCTTGCGCTGACCGGCAACGTCAGCCCTGTCCACGATCCCGCCATCCTGAAGGACGGCGACACCTATTATCTTTTCACCACCGGCAATGCGGGTGACGCAGAGGGCTTGTTAGGGCTACGGACCTCGACCGATCTCCGCAATTGGACGCTGCGTGGCGGGAGTTATCGCTCGCTGCCGGCCTGGGCCACGACCGCGGTGCCCGGCGCGACCGGCATGTGGGCTCCCGACATTTCCAAGGTGAACGGCCAGTATCGATTGTATTATTCGATTTCGACCTTCGGGCGGAACCAGTCGGCGATCGGCCTGGCGACCGCGACGTCGATCGACCCCGCTGCACCCGCCGCGAATTGGCAAGACCAGGGCCCGGTCATTCAGTCGCAGACCAGCGACGACTTCAACGCGATTGATCCCATGGCCTTCACCGATGGCGATGGTCGCGCATGGCTGGCGTTCGGCAGCTACTGGACGGGGATCAAGCTAATCCGCATCGATCCCGCCACCGGGCTGCGGCTGGCCGGGGACGCCGCGCCGCGCGCGCTGGCGCAGCGCCCTTCGCCAGGTGCGATCGAGGCGCCTTATGTCGTCCGGCACGGCAATTATTATTACCTCTTCGTGTCGTTCGATGCCTGCTGCCAAGGCGCGGCGAGCACGTACAACACCGTGGTCGGACGCTCTGCCGCACCCGACGGGCCGTACGTCGACCGCGACGGACGCGCGATGCTCCAAGGCGGCGGCACGCTCGTGCTGGCAAGCGGGCAGGGCACCGGCAGCCGCTTCGTCGGGCGCGGGCACGTGGCGATCCTCAGCCAGTCGGACGGCGACTATATCGTCTATCACGCCTATGACACGCAGCGGAACGGCGCACCGACGCTGCAGATTCAGCCGATCGTCTGGGATGCGAACGGCTGGCCGGCCGTTCAGTAATGGTCGAAAAGGCGGAACGCTGGTTGCTTCAGCGAGCAGGCACGAAGCGTCACTCGGTTCTTACGGCCGGGATAGAGGTAGGCGAACGAGCACTCTCAGGCCTGAGCCGTGTTCATTGAAGCCCAGGTCCAGCGTGCCGCCGTACAGCCCGGCAATATCTCGTGAGACCGTCAGCCCCAATCCTGTTCCGGGCTTCGTCTCGTCGAGCCGCACCCCCACGCCGAGGACACGATCCCGAGCCTCGGGAGGTATCCCGGGACCGTCATCGGCGATGACGATCTCGATCCACGCAGCGTCGATCGAAGCGGTGATCCTGACGGTGTCGTGCGCCCACTTGCAGGCATTGTCGATCAGGTTCGAGAGGATTTCGGACAAGTCGCCGGGGTCACACGGAACCGCGATCCGCAACGGCACATCGTTGACGATCGTTACGTCGCGCCCTGCATGCAGCCGCCGCATCGCCTCGACGATCTCCGCAGTGAACGTCGCGAGGTCGGCGACGATGCCGGTGCCGCGCCCGCCGGCCGCCGCAGCGCGCTTCATCTGATAGTCGATCTGGCGCTGCATCCGTTCGCACTGGTCGAGGATGAATTGCGCCGCTTCCGTCTGACCGGACTGCGCGAGCTGTTCCGCTTCACTCGTCACCAGCGCGAGCGGGGTGCGGAGATTGTGGCCGAGGTTGCCCGCCTCCACCCGTGCCCTCGCGACCAGCACCGCCTGAGCCTCGATCAGTTCGTTCAGCCGACCGACGATGCCGGCGAACTCACTTGGCACGGCGTCAGGAAGACGGTCGCGTTCGCCGCGGCGGAGGTCGTCGATCCAACCGGCGAGGCGCTGGGTGGGGCGCAGACCGTAGCGGACCTGCAGCGCCGCACCGACGAGCATCAGTGCGGCGAAGGCGCCGAGCGATACGGCGAGGTCGCTGGCGAAGGCGCGCAGTTCGGCGTCGAGCACGCTTCCGGAAGCGGTGATCGAGAAGAGCAGCCCGCCCGGGCCGGGACGATCGATGCGCAGAAGCCGTTCGTGATGATCGCGGGTCCACGTCGGTACGTCGGGAGCTTCGTTGCGTGAGGTGACGAGGTGGTGGCCAGCCAGTGAGGCGGAGGTGAGCATCGGCTTCCCACCACGTTCCACCTGCCAGTAGAAACCGGAGCGGGGATCCTGAAAGCGCGGGTCGGAGAGGGGGCGATCCAGCACCGGGTGCCCGTCACGGCCGGGTTCGGTGAGGCTCGTCAATTCGTCGAGATGGTTGGTCAGGTCGCTGACGAACGTGTGGGTGACGTGCCGGCCATAGAGCCCACTGATGACGAAGCCCGCCACCAACGTCCCCAGTCCCACCCACAGCAACGAGGCAACGGCGAAGCGGAAGCGGAGGCTGTGGGTGCGCGGACTCACGGTAGCAGCCGGTAGCCGAAGCCGCGCACCGTCGCGATGCGGTCGCGGCCGATCTTTCGGCGCAGACGTCCGATCAGCACCTCCACGGTATTGGGATCGCGCTCCGCCTCCAGCGCGTAGAGCCGGTCGAGGATCGCATCGCGCGAGAGCGTGCGGCCTGGCTCCAGCAGGAAGGCGCGGAGTAGACGGAATTCGTTGCGCGTCAGCTCGATCGGCGCGCCGTCCAGCCACGCCTCGCGCGTGCCGGTGTCGAGCGCCAGCGCGCCATCCGCCAGCCGCGCGACGTGATGTCCTGCCGCTCGCCGCGCCAGCGCGTGAAGGCGGGCGATCAGCTCTTCCGCTCGCACCGGCTTGACGAGGAAATCGTCGGCTCCTGCGTTGAGGCCCTCCACCTTCTCCTCCCAGCTGCCGCGCGCGGTGAGGATCAATATCGGAACTGCCACGCCGCGCCGTCGCAGCAGCCGCACCAGATCGAGCCCCCCATTCCGGGCAAGCCGAGATCGACGATGAGCGCATTAAAGCCGTCTTCGACGAAGCCCGCCGCGTCCTCCGCACTCGCCAACCATTCGCCGGTGATCCCGGCGCGCGTCAGGCTGGCGATCGTACGCCGCGCCAGTTCCGCCTCGTCTTCGACCATCAGGATGCGCATTGCTGTCAAGTGACAGCATTTTGGCAGGTTCGCCAGCTAGAGAAGCGGGCGTGACCAAGACGCACCTTCCGCTGTCGCTGCTGATCGCAGGGCTGATCGCCGGCTGTTCGGGCGGCGAGGCGCCGGGGCCGGCCCCCACGCCTACGCCCACGACGTCGCTCGGTACGATGGGGTTGAGCGCCAAGCAGATCGCGCGGCTCGACATCAAGTTCGCCAAGGCCGAGGCCGCCACGGAGGTTCCGGTCGCCGAAGTGCCCGCGACGATCGCTCCACCGCCCAACGCGCGCGTCGCGGTAGCGGCGATGATCCCCGGAGTGGTGACGCGCACGATGGTCGTCGAAGGTCAACAGGTTCGCGCCGGACAACCGCTAGCGGTCGTCGTCAGCCGCGACGTGCTGACGATGCAGGCAGGAAGGGAACAGGCGTCCGCGCGAGCGAACGTGTCGCGGCTCAACGCCCGTCGGCTCGATCAACTCGCGCGCGAGGGCGTGATTGCCGGAAGCCGGGCGGACGAAGCCGCGGCGTCGCGGCGCGAAGCCGAGGCGGAACTGGGCGAACAGCGCCGCACGTTGGCGCTGATCAACGCCGGGCGTAGCGGCGGCAACTACACGCTGACCGCGCCGATCGCGGGCACGATCACCAAGGCGAGCGTGCAGACCGGGATGCCGGTCGACGGCGCAAGCGCACCCTATGTGATCGACGCCACGGGCCGCTACGAACTCACCGCGCAGCTGCCCGAGCGGCTGATCGGCACGATCAAGCCGGGGATGACGGTGATGCTGGACGGCGTGGCCGGAACCGTCACCAGCGTCGGCGCGACGGTCGAGCCGGAGACGCGCTCCGCAATGTTGCGCGCGAAGATCCCCGCTGCGCCGGGCCTCGTTGCCGGCCGCGCCACGACCGCCACGTTGCTGAAGCCAGCCGATGGCGTGGCGGTCGCGGTGCCGAGCGCCGCAGTCGTCATCATTGAGGGTCGAACGGTCGTGTTCGTGCGCACTCCCAAGGGCGTCGTGCGCCGCGCCGTTACCAGCGCGGGCGGGGCGGGCGGCCGCACGGTCCTCACCGCGGGCGTGAAGGCCGGGGAACAGGTCGCTGTCTCCGGGACGAGCGAGCTCAAGGCCCTCGCGGCAAACTGAGGGCAGACGGATGCTTCGTGCCCTTGCCGCCTGGTCGCTCTCCTATCGCCTGCTCGTGCTGGCGCTGTCGATCGTGACGGCGGCGCTGGGGGCATGGGCCTTTGCCACGCTGCCGGTCGATGCCTATCCCGACATCGCGCAGACGCAGGTCAAGATCATCCTCAAGGCGCCCGGCATGACGCCCGAGGAAGTCGAGACGCGGATCATCGCACCGATCGAGCTGGAGATGCTCGGCTTGCCGCGCCAGTCCGTGCTCCGCTCGACCGCGAAATATGCGATCGCCGACGTCACGATCGACTTCGACGAAGGCACCGACATCTATTGGGCGCGTCAGCAGGTGACCGAGCGGCTGGCGGGCGTGATGAAGGACATGCCGGAGAGTGTGTCGGGTGGCCTCGCGCCGATCTCCACGCCGCTCTCGGAAGTGTTCATGTTCACCATCGAGGGGTCGCTGACGCTCGCCGAGAAGCGCGAGTTGCTCGACTGGACGATCCGACCTGCGCTGCGCACGGTGCCCGGCGTCGCGGACGTCAACGTGCTGGGCGGCCATGTGCGCACCTATGAGGTGCGCCCCGATCCGGTACGCATGGCCGCCGCGGGCCTGACGATCGAGGCGGTCGCCGACGCGGTGGAGCGTGGAAATCGTAACGATGGCGCAGGGCGCCTGTCGCGCGGCGACGAGGCACTGATCGTCCGCGCAGTCGGCGCGATCCGCGACGCGGACGATCTGCGGCAAATGGTGGTCGTGGCACGGAACGACCGGATCGTGCGACTGGGTGACATCGCTACGGTCGGTGCGGGCAGCCAGACGCGCTACGGCGGGCTCACGCGCAACGGCCGTGAGTCGGTCGAGGGTCTCGTCCTCGCGCTGCGCGGCGCAGATGCGCGCAAGGTGGTGGAGGGCGTCGAGGCGCGGCTTGAGGAGTTGAAGCCGGGCCTCCCCAAAGGCGCGACGATCGACGTCTTCTACAACCGTTCGGACCTGATCGAACATGCCGTGGGCACAGTGCAGGAGGCGCTGATCGAGGCGATCGTGCTGGTGGTGATCCTGCTCGTCATCTTCCTTGGCGATTGGCGCGCGGCGGCGATCGTCGCGACCACGCTGCCGATGGCGGCGCTCATCACCTTCCTCGCGATGCGCTACATGGGCATGTCGGCGAACCTCATGAGCCTTGGCGGGTTGGCGATCGCGATCGGGATGCTGGTCGATGGCGCCGTCGTGGTGGTGGAGAATGTCGTCGATCGGCTCGCACATGCCAAGGACGAGGGTGTGCCACGGTTGAACGTGGTATTTCGCGCCACCGCCGAGGTGGTAGTACCCGTGTCCGCCGGGCTGCTGATCATCGCGCTCGTCTTCGTGCCGCTCTTGTCGCTGCAGGGACTGGAAGGGAAGCTCTTCGCGCCGGTCGCCCTAACGATCATGTTCTCGCTCGCCGCGGCGCTGTTGCTCGCGCTGACGCTCGTCCCGGTGCTCGCTTCCTACGGGCTGAAAGCGGGGCAGCATCGCGAGCCGTGGATCATGCGGATGCTCGCGCCACGCTACCACCGGCTATTGGCCGGCGCGTTCGCACGCAAGCCGCTGGTCTATGGCGTGGCGGCCGCGGGGCTGGTGCTGGCGGTGCTGGCTTACGGCGCGGTCGGCAAGACGTTCATGCCGACGATGGACGAGGGCGCGGTGGTGATGCAGACCACCAAGCTGCCCTCGATCGGCCTTACCCGCACCCTCGCGCTGGACGGCAAGGTCGAGGAGGCGATCATCGCCGCGGTGCCCGAGGTTGAGCGGATTGTCGCGCGCAACGGCGTCGACGAGATCGGGCTCGACGCGATGGGGCTCAACGAGACCGATATGTTCATGGCGCTGAAACCGCGCGCGGCGTGGCGTGGCACGAAGCAGGATATCGTCGACGGCATCCGCAAGGTGATGGAGGGGATGCCGGGGATCGAGCCGGTATTCACGCAACCGATCGAGATGCGTGTCTCCGAGATGCTCACAGGTTCGCGTGGCGATCTGGCGATCAAGATCTTCGGCCCCGATCTGGCGACGCTTTCGTCGCTGGCGGGGCAGATCGAGGGCACGTTGCGCGGCGTGCGCGGGGCATCAGAGGTGGTGACGGCGGCGAATGCGACCGTCGATTATCTCCAGCTCGATGTCGATCGCGCGGCGGCAGGCCGGTTCGGCATGCCGGTCGACAGCTTCGAGGATATGCTGCGCGCGCAGGTCGAGGGTCTTCCCGCGGGCACCGTGATCGAGGCGCAGAAGCGTATCCCGGTGCTCATCAAGGGCGACGATGCCGTGCGCGAGGATCCGGCGCGCTTCCGCGACCTGCAAATGGTGACCCCCGGTGGCACGGTCGCCCGCGTCAGCGATCTCGCGCGCGTCACCGAAACGCAGGGGCCGGTGATGCTGAGCCACGAGAGCGGCGGGCGCTATGCCTTGGTGCAAGCATTCGTGTCGGGGCGCGATCTCGTCGGTTTCGTCGAAGAGGCCAAGGCCAAGGTCGAAACGCAGGTGAAGTTGCCGGACGGCTACCGCATCGTGTGGGGCGGGCAGTTCGAGAACCAGCAGCGGGCCGCGGGGCGATTGATGTTGGTGATCCCGATCGCGCTGTTGATGATCTTCTTCGTGCTGTTCGCGACGCTCAAATCGATGCGCGGGGCGCTGCTGATCCTCGCCAATATCCCCTTTGCGGCGGTCGGCGGGATCGTGTCGTTGTGGATCTCGGGGGATTTCCTGTCGGTGCCGGCGTCGGTCGGGTTCATCGCCCTGCTCGGCATCGCGGTGCTCAATGGGCTGGTGCTGGTAAGCTACTTCCGGCAGCTGCGTGCGGAGGGCGTGTCACTCGCCGATGCGGTGCGGCTGGGGGCGGAGCGGCGATTGCGGCCGGTGCTGATGACCGCGTCAATCACCGCCTTCGGGCTGGTGCCGTTGCTGTTCGCGACCGGGCCGGGATCGGAGATCCAGAAGCCGCTGGCGATCGTCGTGATCGGGGGGCTGGTATCGTCGACGTTGCTGACCCTGGTGCTGCTGCCGTTGCTTTACGAGCGGTTCGGCGAGAGCAAGGCGGAACGCATGGCATGAGCATCGTGCTGTTGCGTTTTGCCGGTGCGGCAAGCGATGCCGAACCGATCGTCGAGGCGCTGCGCGCCTTATCGACCGCCCCGATCCATCTCCGCGACGAAATCGTCCGAGGACTGGATTTCGCTGATGCCGGGACGGCCGAGCGCGTGACGGGCGCGCTGCGCCGCGTCGCGATCGAACTGGCGGTAGTTGAAGAAGACGTACCGGCGCTGGTCGCCGCGGTAGAGGCGTCACGCCGGCGGCTTCCCGTGCGCTGGATGACGCTGCCGGTTCACGACATGGGGCGATTGGCATGAAGCGCGCGCTACTTATTCTGGCGCTCGCGACGCCGCTGCCGGTGCTCGCGCAGGAGCTGCCCCCCGCGGACGAGGTGCGCGCTGCCCTGGAAGCCTATCCTGCGGTCATGGCCGCCGATGCGCGCGTCGATGCCGCGCGCGGTGCCGGCGATGCACTCCGCGCCGGGCCGCATGAGGTGACCCTGCAGGGCACGCTCTCCAATCGCCGGGTGGACCTGGAAGGCCGCGACTATCGGGAATATGATGCCACGCTCAGCCGTGCGGTGCGCCTGCCCGGAAAGGCGTCGCTCGACCGCAAGGCGGCCGGACTCGGGGTCGAGGTGGCGATCAATCGTGCCGAGGATGCGCGGCATCAGGCGGCGCTCGCCTTGGCGGAGCTGTGGTATCGCTGGCTCGGTGCGAGCGCAGGGCACCGCAATGCACTGGCGACACAAGGGAATTTAGAGCAGGCCGCGCGTGCGATCGACCGCCGCGTGGCGCTCCGCGACGCGGCGGTGCTCGACGCGGATCAGGCCGCCGCTGCGGTCGCCTCAGCCGCTTTGAGGGTGGGTGAGGCCGCCGCCACGCGCGACCGCGCGCGGGCGGAGCTGGCGGCGACCTTACCCGAACTCGCGCTGCCGAGTGAAGCGCCCGATCTCGCGGTGGCCGAGACGTACGAAGCCGCGCTGGCGTCGCTCGCCGCGGATGCGGTGACCAAGAGCCACGATATCACCGCAGCCGACCGCAATTCGGATCGCGAGGGCGCGCTCGCCCGCCGCGCGAAGCTCGATCGCCTGCCCGATCCGACGCTTGGCCTGCGCAGCTTTCAGGAGCGCGGCGGGCAGGAGAAGGGCGTCGGTGTGTTCCTGTCGCTGCCGTTCGGCGGCGGCTATCGCCGCGGACTGGCGGCCGAAGCAGCCGGTACCGCCCGCGCCGCGACCTTCGAGGCCGCGAACGTGCGCCGCGAGGTGGAGGCGCATTCCGCCGGTGACCTGGCCGAAACCCGCACCCGGCTCGCCGCCTGGCGCGCCGCCCGCGCCGCGGTCGCCCGCTCGGATGCTGCCGCGACGAAGACGGCGCGTGGGCAGGACCTCGGCGTGGTCGATCTCGCCGATCGCCTCTACGCCGACCGCCTGGCCTATGAAGCACGCGCGGCGGAAATCGACGCCCGCACCGCCGCCGCGCTTGCGGTGACGAAGATGCGCATCGATGCCCACGCCCTGTGGATCAAGTGACGCGACTGAAGCAGCTTCCGCGCCCAAAGCTTCTATTGTGGTTCGGAAGCCGGTGACGGTGCGGGCTCGGACGGGTCGTTGCCTGCCGGCGTCGTGATTACTGGCGGCGGAACGACCACAACAGGAATGTTGACGGGTTGCGCGATCGGTGGCGAAGCCGGGCGGTAAAACGTTCGCCAGGCGTCGAATTCACGATAAAATTCCACGAACGGTCGATCAAGCCGTAGCAAAGCTGCTCGGGCAAAGGTCGGCAGATCACCGTCCGCCACCTGACCGACTTGTGCCACCTCCACGCGGGCGGCCGCGCAGAAGCCCGCACGCATCGCTGGCTGCGCGTAGAAGTTGTAGATACGCGTCTGATCGTCGTC
Source organism: Sphingomonas sp. LR60 (assembly GCF_036855935.1). Taxonomy (NCBI): domain Bacteria; kingdom Pseudomonadati; phylum Pseudomonadota; class Alphaproteobacteria; order Sphingomonadales; family Sphingomonadaceae; genus Sphingomonas; species Sphingomonas sp. LR60. The sequence goes on from NZ_JASPFK010000001.1 coordinate 931,200, forward strand.
GTAGACGCGCTGCCAGTCTATCCAGCCGGGCTCTTGCCATTCGCGAACATAGGCCTGGTAGTAGCGGTCGATCGTGGCCGCGTGCCCCTTTATCCAGGCGTTGTAAGCATCGACGATCCCGCCGCCTTCCAGGTCGCAGCCGAGCGCCGCGACGTTCAACGCGTTGCGCAGATGCCAGACTGCGGCTTGGTCCGTATTGTTCAGGTTTGGCGTGAAATAGGCACCGTCCTCGAGCTTTGCTGGTATCTTCATGCCGACATAGCCGCCCGCCGGCATTGGAGGGAGCGGGGGCGTGACGGTCACGATGGGGAGTGGCGGCTGCACGGGAATGGGCGGCGTAGCGCAGCCCGACATGGTGAGAGCAAGTCCGCCGAATAGTCCCCAGCCAATTTTCACGCGCATTGTCATGGTTCGCCCAGATACATCATCGCTACGCTCTTAGCCCGTAGCAGATGATTGCCAAAAGAATGGCAAGCATTGCCGTTCCCCGCTTCCTCTCGGAGGGTAGGAGACCCCACCCTTTCCGTCAGGTGAGAGCGATCAAACTTGAAAGCTGAGCGGGCGGGGCGTCGACGGTCCAGCTTAAGCGTTCTTCAGTCTGAACGGTCACGAGACCCGTGCCCTGAGAAGGCTGGCATGCTAGGGCCGCCGACATGTCGAAATCACAAAGCACCGGCGGAACCGTGACCGTCGACGATATCACCTACCAGTGGCAGCTCGAGCGTGAACCGCATCTGTCGGATGATGACGGCTGGAAGGGTATGACGATCGCCCTTCTTCAGCGCGATGCGAAGCGGCAGGCATGGGTGGAGTTTCCGGCGCCCAAGCGGCTCTTGAAGGGGTTGCCGCGGGGGCGTCTGCAACTCGATGATGCAACGATATCGCGGTGCGTGCGCGCTGCCTTGTCGGCGGGGTGGGAGCCGATGTCGCGGGGAAAGCCAGTCGTCTTTATGGTCGATGCCGACGGGAATTGAAGCCGGGAAGGGGGTAGTCGCCTCGCTCGGACGCGACGGTCACCGCTCGCTCGTTAAGATCACTAGGATTTGAAGTCAGTGAATTACCGTCATTCGTTCCATGCCGGAAACAGCGCCGATGTGGTCAAGCACTGTCTGCTGATGTCCCTCGTCCAGGCCCTGCAGCAAAAACAGAGCGCGCTGACCCTCATCGATACCCACGCCGGCTGCGGGCTCTACGACCTGAATGGCGAAGATGCGCAACGCACCGGTGAGTCGGTGCTCGGCGTGCAGCGCGTTATCGATGCCCCGGACCCGCTGCTGGACGACTATCGTGCCGCCGTGCAGGCCGTGAATGTCGGAACCGGGTCGCACCTCTATCCCGGCTCGCCACGAATATTGGCGCAGCTTCTGCGCCCGCAGGACTCGCTGATCCTGAACGAAAAGCATCCCGAGGATGTCCGCATCCTTCGCAGCGTCATGCGCGACACCTCGGCAGCCGTGCACGAGCGAGACGCCTACGAATTCTGGTTGGCGATGGTGCCGCCCCGCACCGCGCGCGGCGTGGTGGTGGTCGATCCCCCGTATGAGCAAACGGACGAACGAGCCCGGATCACGGCAACCCTCGCTGCCGCTTACCGGAAATGGGCGCACGGCGTGGTGGTGATATGGTATCCCTTGAAGGACCGCGCGACGCATTGGCGTTGGAAGGAGCAATTGCGCAAGCTTGGCATCGCCAAACTTCTTACGGTGGAGCATTGGTTGTACGACGACGATCGACCCGGCATCTACAATGGTGCAGGTCTTTTCATCGTCAACCCGCCCTACGCCTTCACCCAGGCGCTGGCGCCTCTGCTTGAAGCCCTTCGCGCTGTGCTGGCTCCGGAGGGCCATAGGGGTGAGCTCGAAGTGAGTTGGCTGAACGGGTGAAGTATGTTCGGGGCCGGCGCAGGACTCCCTGGTTCTCCTATTCTATCGCCTGAAACGGATGATGCAGGTGTCGTAGGCACCGATCGACAGTCCGCCGCCAACCTCTCCGGAGGCGCAGGTCTTTGCGCCGAAGCGCGGGGTCGTGCCCTCGAAACCTTGCAGTGACGGCGTCGACGGGTTGGCGCCCGTGTTGGCGATGACGACCGCACCGTTCTGGTCGGCGGCTTCGCGCGCGAAGGCGAAGATCTTCGGGTCGCCGCTTTCGAGCGGTATGTAGCGGCCGCTGCGGAACACAGGGTCGGTCTTCCGCAAGGCGATTAGCGACCGATACCAGTTGAGCAGCGAACCCGGATCGCGCTCCTGCGCGGCGACGTTGGTGCCGACGTAGCGCTGGTTGGCGGGCAGCCACGGCGTGCCGGTCGAGAAGCCCGCGTTGCGTGCCGTGCTCCATTGCATCGGGGTGCGCGCACGATCGCGCTCGTCGCTGCGCGGACGATTGGGGTCGAGCGGGACCTTGGCGAGCGTCGCCTTGTCCATGTCGCCCATCCCGATTTCCTCGCCGTAATACATGAGCGCGGTGCCGGGGTTGAGCAGGGTGAGCGCGGCGGCCATCTTGCCGATCAGCGCGTCATGCTTGCCGTCGCCGAACTCGCTATACTGGCGCGACTGGTCGTGGTTGCTGAAGAACTCGACCGGCGTGAGCCCCTCGAGCTGCGTCGCGGCCTCGTCGTAACGCCGCTTGAAGGTCGCGGCATCGAGCTTGTCGATGTTGCCGACCAGGAAGTTCATCGGCAGGTGAATCTCGTCCTTGTCCTTGCCGTACACCGCCCGCAGTTGCTGGACGTTGCGGGTGGAGGATTCGCCGAGCAGGACCGGGTTGCCGGGGTAGCTGTCGACGATCTTGCGCATCTCGCGAAGCACCGCGTTGGTGCCGGGCAGTTGAGAGTTGTAGGGTTTCAGCCAGACCGGATCGCCACCGGTCGGATCGGGATCCTGCGGCCATGCCGGGTCTTCGAAGAGATAGGGGGTAGCGTCGAGCCGAAACCCCGCCGCGCCATGATCCAGCCAGAAGCGCACGACGTCGAACATCGCCTTCTTCAGGCCCGGACTGGACCAGTTGAGGTCAGGCTGCTGGGAAAGAAAGATGTGGTAATACCATTGCTTGCGGGTCGTGTCCCACGTCCAGGCCGGCCCGCCGAAGATCGACTGCCAATTGGTGGGCGGCGTGTCCGGGGCGCCATCGCGCCACATATACCAGTCCGCCTTGGGATTGGTTCGTGAACTGCGCGACTCCTTGAACCACGGATGCTCGGCGGAGCTGTGGTTTACGACGAGATCGACCATCACGCGGATACCGCGCTTCTTCGCTTCGGCGACCAGCCGGTTCCAGTCCGCCATCGTGCCGTATTGCGGATCGACCGCGGTGTAATCGGCGACGTCATAGCCGAAGTCGGCATTGGGCGAGGGGAAGAACGGCGTCACCCAGATCGCGTCGACGCCGAGTGCCTTCAGATAGTCGAGCCGCGACGTGATACCGGGCAAATCACCGACGCCATCGCCGTTCGTGTCCTGGAAGCTGCGTGGATAAATTTCATAGATGACGGCGTGTTTCCACCATGGAACCGTCTCTGCCTTTACAGCAGACTGTTGCTGTGCAGCCACGCCACTCGACAATAGCGCGGGGTTTGATAGCGCTACCGAAAGCATCGCACGCATCAAAGTCTTTTCATGGGCTGCATCCTCTCTAGTCGTCGGCGAGCCGATTGGCTATTTCATGAAGATAGATGAAAAGTTTGGCATTGCAATCGATTGCAGCAGCGCGTAGTCGATTCGCATGACTTCAATGTCACGGCGAGTGAAACCGCCGGGCAGCGTTAAAGGAGGGGAATGAGGAATGACGTCTACACGGCAAGTGCTCGTATGTTCGACCGCGGCGCTGGCGCTGCTCTCCAGCGGTTCGGCCGCAGCACAGACCAACGTCGTTCCCGAACCCGCCCCGGCAACGGACCCTGCCACTGCACCATTGGTCGACGAGAGTGCATCGGTGCCGCAGGACATCGTCGTCACCGGTCTGCGCGCCAGCCTCGAGCGCGCGCAGGCGTTGAAGAAGAACAGTTCTTCGGTGATCGAGGCCGTGTCCGCCGAGGATATTGGCAAGCTGCCGCAGTCGAGCGTTGCCGATTCATTGGGGCGTCTCGCTGGTCTGGCCGGCGAGCGTCGCTCAGGTCGTATCAGCGGCATTTCCGTGCGTGGTTTCCGCGAGGATTTCGTCGGCACGACGCTGAATGGTCGCGAACTGATCGGCATCGGTGACAACCGCGGCGTCGAATATGACCTGTACCCGGCGGAGATCGTCGGCAGCGCGGTCGTCTACAAGACGCCGGACGCCGGCCTGACCGCGATGGGCGTGGGCGGCACGGTCGATATCCGCACCGTCCGCCCGCTGGAGCGCAAGCGCGCGCTGATCGTCAATGGCAGCGTCGAGCAGAACGGCCAGCCGTCGCGCAACCCTGATTTCAGCAACCGCGGTTATCGTCTGGCGCTGTCGTTCAGCGACAAGTTCGCCAACGACACGATCGGCATTGCGCTGACCGCGGCGACCACGTCGTCACCGGTGCAGAACCAGTTCTCGAGCGTCTGGGGCTATGCCGACGACGCGGTCACCTCAGGCCCCAATGCGGGCAAGCAGGTGGTGTCCGGCTATGAGGCCGCGGCACGGTCGCGCGTGCTGAAGCGCGACACGCTGGCGGGCGTCTTGCAATGGCGACCGGACGAGAAGTTCACGGCGACGGTCGATGCGCTCTACATCGACTTCTCGGATAAGGGCATCTCGCGCGGCTTCATCGAGCAATTGCCGGTGGCCGCGGACGGCAGCGGCATCCTGAGTGCGGACGGCGACCTCGTCACCTCGGCACGCACCAGCGGCTATAATTCCGTGCTGCGCAGCGATCCGCTCGACAAACAGGGCAAGCTCTTCGTCGTCGGCGGCAATCTCGCCTTCAAGCCGACGTCGAACCTGGACCTGACGCTCGATGTGTCTCACTCGAACAGCAGCAAGAACGATACGCGGGGCGAGAGCTATTCGGGCCTGGGCCGCGCGGGCCTGCGGTCGCAGGGGCCGAACACGATCCGGCAGTGGAACTACACCGATCGCGGCCTGATGTTCTCGAACAACAGCCAGACGTTCGACAATTATTCGGTCGTGAAGCTGGCGGGCCCGCAATCGTGGGGTGGCAGCCTGGCGCCGATCACGGAGCTGGACACGCCCGCGGCCCGCGCCGCCGGCATCGGCTTCGCGCAGGCGCAGGACGGGTTCGTGAACTCGGCGCTGTTCGACGAATTCCTGAATGCGGCGCGGATGGAGGCGAATTACCGCTTCGACGACAGCGTGCTGAAGTCGATCAGCGTCGCGCTGCGCTATTCGGATCATAAAAAGTCCAAGACCAACCAGGGCTTCTTCCTGACCGCGCAGACCTATCCATCCGACGGCCCGATCCCCGAGGACGCACGGCGTGGCGTCGCCGATCTCAACTGGGCGGGGCTGGGCAATGTCGTTGCCTATGATGCGCTGGGGCTGATCAACAGCGACTTCTACACGCGCTGGGATGCCGGCGCGCTGGAGCCGGATCGTCTCGGCGATACCTATGCGATCCGCGAAAAGGTGTGGCAGCCGTCGATCAAGGCCGATTTCGAAGTCACGACCGACGCGGTGCGGATGTTCGGCAACGTCGGGGTGCAGGCGCTGATCACCGATCAGCGCGGCACCGGCTTCACCTCGCTGGTCGGGTCGAACCTGCGCGTGCAGGCGACCCCGATCTCGGACGGCGCGAAATACACGCGCGTTCTGCCGAGCATGAACCTGAACTTCGACCTGGGGAACGGCCACACCGTGCGCTTCGCCGCATCGAAGGTCGTCAGCCGGCCGCGTATCGACTATCTCAATCCGGGTTCGTCGGTGAAATTCCGCAACAATGTCGCGGAGGTGACCAGCACCGACCCTGCCCGTGGGCCGTGGTTGTCGACCGGCGGCAATGCGCGCTTGCGGCCGTATGAGGCGAACCAGCTCGATCTCAGCTACGAATTCTACTTCGCCCCGGACGGGTTCGTCTCGGCGTCGGGCTTTTACAAGAAGCTTCTGAACTGGAACATCCAGAGCAATACAATCCGCGACTACACCCAGTTCTACATCCCCGGTTATCACCGTGCGGTCAGCAGCGATGGGCAGACGGTGTATACGCCGGCCACGTTCCTGGGCGTCGATACCACCTATCGCGGCGGGCTGCGCGGCGAGGTGAAGGGGATCGAGCTTCAGGGATCGTTCCCGCTGCGGATCCTGACCGGCGCGCTCGACGGCTTCGGCGTTACCGGTGCGGCGGCGTTCACCGATGGCGGATTGGATGAAGACCTCGACATTCCGGGCCTTTCGGCGCGGGTGTTCCAGGCGACCGCCTATTTCGAGAAGTACGGCTTCTCGGCGCGCGTTTCGGCGAACAGCCGCTCCAAGTGGGTGTCGGAGGATCGCGGTGGCAGCAACACGATCGCGCCGCTCAATCGCAGCGGCCAGACGCTGGTCGACGCGCAGATCGGCTACGACTTCGCGGGCACCAACATCCGCTATCTGCAGGGGCTGCGCGTATCGTTGCAGGCAATGAACCTGACCGATGCACGCGACACCTATTCGGACTCCGACACGGGGCTGTTCCTTCGCAACGAGCAGTTCGGCCGCAACTTCATGCTCAACCTGACCTACGCAATCTTCTGATCGGCCCGGTGCGCGCCATCCCGGCAATGCCGGGGTGGCCGCGTTACGGCAAGGACCGTAAGACCGGCGACGAACCGGGGAGGAAGCGACATGTCAGCAGCGATCGAGCGGGTCGTGATCGTGGGCGGCGGCACTGCAGGGTGGATGACCGCCGCGCTGCTGGTTCGTGTGCTGGGCGACCAGATCGCGATCGAGATGGTCGAATCCGAGGAGATCGGGATCATCGGCGTCGGTGAGGCGACGATCCCGCCGATCCAGCATGTGAACGCGACGCTCGGGGTCGACGAGGCCGAGTTCCTGCGCGAAACCAAGGCGACGATCAAGCTGGCGATCCGGTTCGACGATTGGGGAGCGATCGGCGACCGTTACTTCCACACCTTCGGCACCGCCGGGCGTAACACCGGCTTCTGCGCCTTCCATCATTATTGGCGACGCGCGCGGGAGGCCGGGGCTGACCTGAACTACTGGGATTTCGACCTCAACTATCTGGCGGCGCGTGAGGGACGGTTCGCGAAGTTGCGCGATGGCGACCCGGAATATGCGCTGCCCTACGCCTATCACTTCGATTCCGCCCTCTATGGCCAGTATCTTCGCCGCTACAGCGAGCGGCGCGGCGTGCGCCGCACCGAAGGCATGATCGCGAGCACCCGGCGCGATGCCGAGACTGGTGCGGTCACCACGCTGGTCCTGCGCGACGGGCGCGAGATCGCTGGCGACCTGTTCATCGATTGCTCGGGCGCGCGCGGGTTGCTGATCCAGCAGCAATTGAACGTCGGTTACGAGGATTGGAATCACTGGTTGCCGTGCGACCGTGCGCTGGCGGTGCCGTCGCGGCTTACCGGGCCGACCGATCCCTACACGCGCGCGATCGCGCGTAGCGCGGGATGGCAGTGGCGGATCCCGTTGCAGCACCGCGTCGGCAACGGGCTGGTCTATAGCAGTCGCCATTTGAGCGACGATGACGCCGCCGACCTGTTGCTCGGATCACTGGAGGGCGAGGCGCTGGCCGATCCGCGGCCGATTACCTTCCGCACCGGTCGGGCGCGCCGGCAATGGGACCGCAACGTCGTGGCGATCGGCCTGTCCAGCGGCTTCCTGGAGCCGTTGGAGTCGACCAGCATCTACCTGATCCAGTCCGCGATCGTGCGATTGCTGCACCTGTTTCCGGGGCACGGCATCGATCCGCGCGTGGTCGCCGAATACAATCGGCAGTCGCAGCTGGAATATGAGACCGTGCGCGACTTCATCATTCTTCACTATCACGCCACGCAGCGCGACGACTCCGCATTCTGGCGGGATCTGCGTGCGATGCCGCTGCCCGACCGGCTGGCAGCGAAGATCGCGCTGTTCCGGGCGACCGGCACGCTGTCGCAGGACCCGTTCGACATTTTCATGGAGCCGTCGTGGGTGCAGGTGATGCTGGGGCAGGGCATCGTTCCGCGCGCGCACCATCCGCTCGCCGACGGACCCACGACCGCCGAGTTGCGCGAGCAGCTGAGTGAGTTAGCGGCGGCGCGGCGCGCGCCAGTGGCGGCGATGCCGCTGCACGATGCATTCCTGGATGCGTTCGGTGGTCGCGCCGCGTGACCCCGCCTGCACAAATCGTAATTTTGGGCGGTGGAAGTGCGGGGTGGATCACCGCCAACCTGCTGGCGCACGCGTGGCCGGCAAGTTGTATCACCCTGATCGAGGCGCCGGAGATCGGCACGATCGGGGTAGGTGAAGGCTCGACACCGTCGCTCAAGCGCTTCTTCGAGATCATCGGCATCGCCGAAGACGTGTGGATGCCGCGCTGCCAGGCGACCTACAAAGTCGGGATCCGCTTTGCAGGCTGGAGCCCAGCCGCGCCGTGGACCGATTACCGGCATCCGTTCACGACGCAGATCGACGTGCATACCGAGGAAGCGTTCGTGCTCAACTGCCGCAATCGGCGGTTGGGCCATGACGTACCGGTGCGACCCGACGATTTCCTGCTCAACGGCGTGCTCGCGGCGCGCGGGCTGGCGCCGGTTGCGCCGCCGCATTTTCCGTTCCGCATTGAATATGGCTACCATTTCGACGCGGGCCTGCTCGGTGCCTTCCTGCGCGACACCGCTGTGGCAGGCGGCGTGGAGCATCGCGCGGCACGCGTGACCGGTGCCATGCGCGCCGCGGACGGTGACGTCGAGGCGCTGGTTCTCGACGGTGGCGAGCGCATCGCGGCCGACCTGTTCGTCGATTGCAGCGGTTTTGCGGGTCTGCTGATCGAACGGACGCTCGGCGTGCCGTTCGTCAGCTATCGCGGGCAGTTGTTCAACGATGCAGCGGTGGTCGTGCAGACGCCGCTGACGGACGCGCCGGCGGTCGAGACATTGTCGACTGCGCTATCGGCGGGCTGGTGCTGGTCGATCCCGCTGCGACACCGCATCGGACACGGCTATGTCTATGCTGGCGATTTCCTGTCCGCCGAAGCGGCCGAGCGCGAGTTGCGCATCGCCAGCGGCTGCGGCGAGGCGGCGGCGATACGACATCTGCGATTCCGGACCGGGCGGATGGCGCGGCATTGGGAGCGCAACTGCCTGGCGGTCGGGCTCGCGCAAGGCTTCATCGAGCCGCTGGAGGCGACGGCGTTACATTTGGTGCTCAACACCGTCGAGCAATTCATCGATCATTATGCAACGGGCACGCGTGATGCGTTCAACGACATCATCTCGGCGCGCTTCGATGGCGTGCGGGACTATATCGCCGCGCATTACAAGCTGACCTCGCGCGCCGACACCGACTATTGGCGCGCGAACGCTGCTAACGAGGATATGCCTGACGCGTTGCTGCACTTCCTCGACGCATGGTTCCGTCGCGCCGACCTTAGCGAGGCGCTTCGTCAGATCGGAGAACGGGCGCAGTTCGGCAGCCTGTCGTGGCATTGCCTGCTGGCCGGTTACGGTGCGTTCCCTGCGGTGACACAGCCTGCGCGGAGCGACGTCGATTTCTACGCTGCGCGCAGTGTCGCGACCTTCTTGAACGGATGCAGCCGCAACTTCGATGCGGTGTCGTACCCGAGCTAGATATCTCGAACGAAGAGTGCGTTCTGGCAATCGGAGGCAAGCCGAACTGCGTTCACGTAAACACCGACAAACAAAGTACGAGCAGGAGCGCGATTACCGAGATCAACGTCTCGCAAACCGTCCAGCTACGGATCGTGTCGGTGACGCTCAGCCCGAAGTACTCCTTCACCAACCAAAAGCCGCCGTCGTTGACGTGGCTTAGCACGACCGACCCTGCGCCGGTGGCGAGCACCAGCAATTCAGGTCGCACCGCCGGCTGGGCGGCGGCGAGTGGTGCCACGATCCCGGCGGCGGTCGCCATGGCGACGGTCGCCGATCCGGTCGCCACCCGCATCAGCGCCGCGATCGACCAGGCAAGCACCAGCACCGGGACGTGCCATTGCGTGGCCAGCCCCACCAGCGCGCCGGACACCCCGCCGTCGGTCAGCATCCGGCCGAAGCCGGCGCCGACGCCCACGACGAGCGTGATCAGCGCGGTCGGGGCAAGGCAGTCGTTGGTGTAGCGCTGGATCGTCTCCATCGTCAGCCCGCGCGCGAGTCCGAGCGTCCAGTAGCTCGCCAGCACCGCGAAGAGCAGCGCGACCACCGGCGTTCCGACGAAGCGGACGATCTGGTCCGCAGTCGAGCCAGGTATCGTGATCGTTGCGCCGACGCTCCCTAGCAGCATCAGCGCGACCGGCAGCAACAGGGTGGCGACGGTGATGCCGAAGCCCGGCAGCACGCGGTCGGGCCTCTCCGCGACCGGCGTCATCGACGGCGCGGCAGGAGCAAGGCGCGGCACGATCAACCGGGCGTAGAGCGGCCCGGCGATGGCGGCGGTCGGAACGCCGACGATCAGCGCGAACAGCACGGTCAGCCCGACGTCGGCGCCGAACGCCTGGGTCGCCAGCATCGCGGCGGGGTGGGGCGGTACCATCGCATGGACGACCGACAAGCCCGCCGCCATCGGCAGCCCGAGCCGCATCGGATGCTGCCCCAGCCGGGCGGCCACCGCGAAGACGATCGGCACCAGCAGCACGAAGCCAACCTCGAAGAACACCGGCAAGCCGACGATCAGCGCGACCGTCATCATCGCCCAGTCGGCGCGGCGTGCGCCGAAAAAGCCGATGACGGTTTGCGCAACCTGGTCCGCGCCGCCCGACTCGACCATCATTTTGCCGAGGATCGTTCCCAGCGCGACGACGAGCGCGATATGGCCGAGTGCGCCGCCGACCCCGGCCTCGAACGCCTTGACGATCGAGGCCGGGGGCAGCCCAGTCGCCAGCGCAAGGCCGAGCGAGACCAGCACCAGCGCGATGAATGGGCTGAGCCGGACACGGACGATCAGCGCGATCAGGATCGCGACCGCGGCCGCGCCCTCGATCAGCAACAGCGTGCCGGACGCCACTTACGGTTTCTTCCAAGCCACGCAGTCCACCTCGACCTTGCAGTCGACCACCATCTGCGACACCACGCAGGCGCGCGCCGGCGGGTTGGCGCCGAAATATTCCTTGAAGATGCGGTTGAACGACATGAAGTCGCGCGCATCGTCCAGCCACACGCCGCAGCGCACGACATGCTCAGGGCCGTAGCCGGCCTCCTCCAGGATCTTCAGGACGTTGCGGATCGCCTGGTGCGTTTGCGGGACGATCCCGCCATCGATCACCTCGCCATCGACCATCGGCACCTGTCCAGAGACGTAGAGCCAGCCGTCGGCCTGTACTGCGCGTGCAAAGGGCAAATGCTGCCCGCCGGTGCCGCTGCCGCCTTCGACGCCGTAGCGCTTGATCCCGTCACTCATTCATCGATCCTCTTCGTTGAAAAACGTTCTGGCTTTCCGGGCGGCGCAGCATCTGGCCGGCGCGCGCGCCGGTCATCCCGGCGCGATCAAGCGTCGCGACGCCATTGACCCACACGCCCAGCACGCCCGCGGCGGGCTGCTCGGGATCGTCGTAGCGGGCGCGGTCCGCGATCCGTGCGGGATCGAACAGCACGAGATCCGCCGCCATGCCGGCACGTACATAGCCGCGATCCACCAGCCCGAAGCGATCCGCGGCCAGTCCGGTCATCTTGCGGATCGCCGCTGGGAGCGACAACAGGCCGCGCTTGCGAACGTAATGCGCGATGACACGTGGGAAGCTGCCCCATAGTCGTGGGTGCGGACGCGGATCGCAGGGCAAGCCGTCCGACCCGATCATGGTCAGCCGGTGGGCGAGGATGCGGTCGACGTCGGCCTCGGCCATGCAATGATAGACGGCGCCGGCCGGTTGCAGCCGTTTGGCGGCGTCCAGCGGCGCGACGCCCCAGTCTGCGGCGATCTCACTTAGCATCCGGCCAACCTGCGCCGGCTCCGCGTCCGACCAGGTAATCATGATCGGCGTTTCCGGGACGACCTGCCCCAGGTCGAGCGTCGAGGAACTGGCGGTATAGGGATAACAGTCACAGCCGACCGGATGCGTGGCGGCGGCCACCTCCAATTGTTCGAGAATGGCACCGCTGCGGCCATGTTGCGGCGCACCCGCGCATTTCAGGTGCGAGACCACCAGCGGCGCAGTGGCATGGCGAGCGATGGCGACCGCCTCGTCGATCGCAGCGCTGATGCCGCTGCCCTCGCTGCGCAGGTGGGTGCAATAGACGCCGCTCGTCCCGCGCAACGCCGCAGCGACGGCCATCACCTCGTCCGTAGAGGCCTGAATTGCATTGGCATAGGCCAGTCCGGTCGAGAAGCCGAACGCCCCGGCTGCCAGCGCTTCGGCGAGGTCGGCGCGCATTGCGCTGCGCTCCGCGACGCTGGCGTCACGGTCGAGCCGGTCGAGATGTCGCGCGCGCAAGGCTGTGTGGCCGACCAGCGCGGCGACGTTGGTTGCGGGGCCAGTGGCGTCGACCGCAGCGGCGTAAGCGGCGAACGTGGCGTAACGGAACGCCTCCGGTGCGCCGAGCAACACCATGGGATCGGGCAAGGTATCACCGGTGGCACAGCCGGCGCCTGCGCTGATCCCGCAGTTGCCGACGACGACCGTCGTGACGCCCTGCGTGACCTTTGCCGTCATCAAAGGGCGTGTGATTACAACGAGATCGTCATGGGTATGCGCGTCGATGAAGCCGGGTGCGAGGGCGAGGCCGCGCGCGTCGATAGAGCCGGTGGCGGGTGGGTCGCTCGCCGGCGTGATGGCGGCGATGCGGCCGGCGCGGATCGTCACGTCGGCGAGGAAGCCCTCGCTGCCGGTGCCGTCGTAGAGCATCGCTCCGGCAATCGTCGTTTCGGTCATGATGCCCTCCTCCCGCATTGTCACTGCGCCCCGCAATTAAGTAAACGTCTTGGAGTTTCAGGAGGCTGGCGGTGACGGTGATCGAGTTGAACAAGGGGGTGGGCCAGGGTGAGGGGCCGTGGGACCTGCTGGCCGGCGATGTGCCGTTCCCTGCCGCGGTGCTGAGCGCGTCGAGGATGGCGCACAATCTCGCGTGGATGCGTTCGTTTATCGAGGCTTACGACATGGCGCTCGCACCGCATGGGAAGACCAGCATGGCGCCCGCGCTGTTCCGGCGGCAGCTCGATGCCGGGGCGTGGGGCATTACCGTCGCCACCAGCCAGCAGGCGGAAGTGGCGGCAGCGCATGGTGTCGGACGCATTTTGATCGCCAATCAGGTCGTGGGTGCAGCGAATGTCGCCAAAATAGCCGGGCTTGCAGCGCGTCCGGACCTCGATTTGCTGTGTCTGGTCGACAGTCCGGCGGGTGTGGCGATGCTGGGGACCGCATGTCGCGCGCGCGGCGTGACGCTCGACGTGCTGATCGAGCTGGCGCCCGAACGCGACCAGCCGGGCTTCCGAACCGGCATCCGTGACGAGGCGCAACTCGCGGCGTTGCTCGACGCGCTTGCCGAGTGGGGCGGCGTTTTGCGGCTGGCGGGGATCGAATTCTACGAAGGCGTGCTGCCCGACGAAGCCGAGGTGCGCCGCTTCGTGCGGCGCGCGGTGGACGTCGTCACGCGGCTGGTGCGCGCGGGAGCGATCGAGCGCGCGCCCGCGATCCTGACCGGTGCGGGATCGGCGTGGTATGATGTCGTGGCGGAGGAGAGCGCGGGGGCGACGCGCGACGGCGCGGTGCAGGTGCTGCTTCGGCCGGGCTGTTATCTGAGCCACGACGACGGCCTGTACCGCGCCGCGCAGGAGCGGATCCTCGAGCGAAACCCGGTCGCCCCGACGCTCGGCGAAGCGCTGCTGCCGGCGCTGCGCATCTGGGCGGTGGTGCAGTCGATCCCCGATCCGGCCCGCGCTGTAGTGGCGATGGGCAAGCGCGACGTCGCCTTCGACGCCGGGCTGCCACGTCCCGCGACCCTGTTTCGCCCCGGCCGCGACACCAGCCCGGCGACCGCGCCCGCGCATTGGGAGGTCACCGGCCTGATGGACCAGCACGCCTATCTGGCGATCACGCCGGGCGACGATCTGGCGGTCGGCGACGTGCTGGCCTTCGATATCTCGCATCCGTGCCTGACCTTCGACAAATGGCGGCGCGTGCTGGTCGCCGACGACGCGCATCGCGTAGTGGAGGTGGTGGAGACGTTCTTCTGAGCGTCGCCACCGGGGAGGGGCTCAGCGCGTCAGGATGCCGATCTCCGCGATCGCCAGTCGCTTCTCGCCCTTGGCGGTGCGGGTAAAGGCGATCTCGATATAGCGACCACGATGCGGGCGGGCGAAGGCGAGCCGCTGCGGGGCCTGATTGGCGGCGATGTTGCTGAACTCGCCGCGCTCCTGCGGCGGTCCGGTCAACGCCGGATCGTTGCCGACCCGCACCGTCCAGGCGGCGGGGTCACCGGCACCCTGCGGCGCGTGCCAGCCGGGTTTCAGCACGAACCCACGCACGTCGACGCTGCGACCGAGGTCGATCGTCACCGAGCAGGGGCGACCATCGGGACCGGTCAGCGGCGCGATCCAGTCGGTGCGGTTCAATTCGTCGATCAGCCGTTCGGCGTCGGGGGCGCTGGCGCGAACGATCTTCCAGTCGCTCTTGCGGATATCGAAGCTCTGCCGGCCGATCGTGCTGACCGCGCGGGTGGCGCGGTGGATACCGATCGCCTGCACCACGCCGCCGTCGGGAAGCGCGAAAGGTGCGGTATAGCGCGGCGAGGTGAGCGTCGGGGCGCTGCCCTCGGTGGTGAATGCGATCTCCTGACCCGGCGCGTCGCTGGTCAGCGTCACCATGCCGTCGCGGTCGCGCACGATGTGCGGCGGCTCCAGCAGCACCGGGGCGAGATAGAGGCCGAATTCGGTGATCGCAGGCGCGGCGCGGGTCGCGACGATCCGCAACCGTACACCGCGGGTGGTGACGGGTGTGTCGAGACGGATCACGCGCTGCGATCCAATACCTTCCTTGCTGGCGACCTCGACCCACGCACCGGCGCGCTGGACGTCGATCGCGAACCGATCGACGCGCAGGCCGAACGGCAGATGTTCGGCGAGCCGCACCACGTCGAAGGTCCGGGCGCTGCCGAGATCGAGCGTCAACGTCGGCGCCGTCGCGCCGTCGTGGCTCGCCCAGAAGCTGTTCGGATCGCCGTCGAGCACGTTCGCCGCGGCATGGCCGGGCCGCGCGCTGCTGGCGACGGGTCGCGCACCGCTGGCGAGATTGGTGGCGTACATACGGCGCAGCGCGGCCCCGAACGCGGTGAGATTGCCGACATCCTCGTCGGTGACCAGCCCGCGTGTGTCGGGGGCGAGGTTGAGCAACAGCCCCGCGCTGCGTCCGACCGTCTCGAAATAGATCTTCATCAGATTGGCGGGGCTGCGGCTCTGCCCGTCCTCATAGGCGTGCCAGAACCAGCCGTAGCGGGTCGAGACATCGGCCTCCGCGGGCCACCAGACCGAGCCGCCGCGCACACCGCTATTGCCCTTTTCGGGGGTGAAGCCCTTGTCGTCCATCGTCGCCCAGCACGGATCGCTGGCCTCGCCTTCCTCGTTGCCGACCCAGCGCAGATCGGCGCCGACCGGATCGAAGGTGCAGGCCATCGGCTGCAGTTCGTGGACATAGTCGATGATCGACGGCCAGTTGTAATAAGGCACGGCGTCGATCTTCCGCACTTCGCGCGCGCCGCCATAATAGCCGTCGCCGCCGTTCGCGCCATCGAAGAACACTTCGTAGATCGGGCCGTAGTTGGTCAGCAGCTCGCGGAGCTGGTTGCGGAAGAAGGTGATATATTCGGGACGCCCGTATTCGGCGTGATTGCGATCCCACGGCGACAGGTAGATGCCGAACCGGAGCCCGTGGCGGCGGCAGGCGGCGGACAGCTCCCCGACGATGTCGCCCTTGCCGTTCCTGTACGGGCTGTTCTTGACGCTATGCTCGGTATAGGCGCTCGGCCACAGGCAGAATCCATCGTGATGCTTGGCGGTGATGATCAGCCCGCGCAGCTCGGCGGCCTTCGCCGCGCCGACGATCTGGTCGGCGTCGAACTGCTTCGGATCGAAGATCGCCGGATCCTCGTCGCCATAGCCCCATTCGCGATCGGTGAAGGTGTTGATCGTGAAGTGGACGAAGGCATTCTGCTCCAGCCGGTGCCACGCAAGCTGCCGCGCCGAGGGCGTCGCGCCGTACGGGACCAGCTTGGCGGCGGACGGCGCAGCGAGCGCGGACGCGGGGAAGGACAGGCCGGCGGCGGCACCGGCGATCACGCCGCGCCGCGACAAATGGGGGAGAGAGGTCACCGAGGCTCCTTCGGGGTCAGTCGCACCGTGTCGATGCCGTAGAGCGGCCCGCCGACCGGCGGCGCGATCGTGAGACAGAGGTCTGCCTTGGCGGTCGCGGCCGACAGCGGTGCGGTCAGCGTGAGGCGGTTCGGTGCGGTGGCGGGATCGGGCAGCGGCATCGCGGCCAGCACCGGGCCGGCGCAGTCTCCGGCGTGGACCATCAGCGTGCCGAAGCTGGTCGGATGGTAGCGCCATACCACCTGCTCGCGCTGCGGCTGGCGGAGCGCGAAATTGCGCGGGAGCCGTCCGATCGTCACGCTGATCGCATCGACCTGATCGAGCGGGGCGTCGGGATACCGCCAGCAGCTATCGAAGATGTTCATGCTGTGCGCCGGCCCGGCGGTCGCGTCGGGCGAGAGCGGGAGGCGCAGGAGGATGCCGGTGGTGGTGCACGGCGGCAGCGCCGCGCTGGTGCGGGTCAGCAGGGCGGCGGGGGTGGTGTCGAAGCGGCGCGCCGCCGAGAGCGCGCGGCCGTCAGGGGCGATCGTGACGGCGCGGATCACGCTTCCCGCTGCGACCGTCAGCGGCGTGGCATAAGCGGGGGAGGCGGCGGACGGCGCGCTGCCGTCGGTCGTATAGCGGATCGTGCCATAGTCCGCCTGATGGGTCAGCGCGACCGTGACGCGCTTCGCACGCAGCGCCGCGCCGACGCTGCCTGCAACGGCGAAGTCGATCGCGAAGGCGGCGTCGGCGGCGGCGATCCCCTGTCGGCGATAGCGGTCCATCTGCGGATCGAGCCGGGTGAGGAATGCCGGCCAGTCGCGCGCCGCCTTCGGGGACCAGGCCATTTCCGCCAGCGCGGCGAGGCGCGGGAACAGCGCATGTTCGCGCTGTTCGGGGGTGACCATATATTCCGCCCAGAGATTGGCCTGCGCGCCGAGCACATGATGCGCACGGGCGGGCGCGATCGCGGCGGGCAACGGATCATAAGCGTAGACGTCGGCGAGCGTCTGTATCTTCAGCCGGCCGGGCGGCTCGTCACCGCGCGCGCTTTGCAGATTGTCGAGATAGAGCACCGGGCCGGGCGAAAGCACCACGTCATGCCCCAGATTCGCCGCCTCGATCGCGCCAGCCTCGCGGCGCCACGACATGACCGAGGCGGAGGCGGGCAGTCCGCCCTCGAGGATCTCGTCCCATCCGATCAGGCGGCGGCCGTGGCGAGCGAGATGTTTGCCCAATTGGCCGATATACCAGCTTTGCAGATGCTGTTCGTCGGCGATGCCCAACGCGCGCATCTGCGCCTGCACCGTCGCCGATGCCTGCCACTGGTCCTTCAGCGCCTCGTCGCCGCCGACATGGATATAGGGCGAGGGGAAGATCGCCATCACCTCGTCGAGGACGTTGCGGACGAAGGTCAGGCTGCGCGCGTCGGTGCCGAACAGGTACGGGTTGATCCCCCAGTTGCCCGACACCGACGGGCGGTCGCCGAGTACGCCGATCTCCGGATAGGCGGCGATCGCCGCCTGTGCATGGCCCGGCAAGTCGATCTCCGGCACGATCGTCACCGCGCGCGCCGCGGCGTACGCGACCAAGGCGCGCAATTGCTCCTGCGTGTAGAAGCCGCCGTACTGGCCCGCCGGTGCGCCGTCGTTGGGGGTCGTCGACGCGCGCCACGCACCGCGCCGCGTCAGGTCGGGATAGCGTTTGATCTCGATCCGCCAGCCCTGGTCGTCGGTCAGGTGCAATTGCAGCCGGTTGAGCTTGTGCTGCGCCATCATGTCGATGACGCGCTCGATCGCGGCGATCGGCTGCATATGGCGCGCGACGTCGAGCATCACGCCGCGCCACGCGAAGCGCGGGCGGTCGTCGATCGCCATCGCGGGCACGGCGACGGCGTCACCGTAATGCGCGTCGGGCGAGAGCATTTGGGCGAGCGTCATCGCGCCATAGAAGAGTCCGGCATCGCTGGCGGCGGTGATGCGGATCCCGGCGGGGGTGACGTCGAGGCGGTAGCGTTCGTCGCCGGCGCTGGCCTTGCCGGTGCGGACGAAGCGGATCGCAGCTGCGCCACCCTCGGCGACCCGCAGGCGCAGGCCGCGGGTGCGGGCGACGATCTCGACCGCGCGTTCGGCGGCGTTGCGCGCGGGGGGATCGCGGCGCGGCACCACGAGCGTCGCGCCATCCTCGACCCGGAACGCTCCGGTGCCCGGCATGACGGCGGCCGGCACCGGCAAGACCGCTGTCAGCGGGGCGGCGGCGAGCGGGCTGGACGCCAGCAGCGCCGCTGCCAACGCTGCGCCGCAGAGGGGACGGCCTGTCATCATTCGCTCTCCCGATCGTGGCAGCGCCGCCCGCGGGGGCATCAGAACCGCGTCGTCGCCGACACCGAGATCATCCGCCCCAGCGTGTCATACCGCTGCGGGATCGTATTGCCGCGCGACAGCGCATAGTCATAGGTGTTGGTCAGGATCGGCTGTTGACGGTCGAACAGATTGTTGACCGCCGCGGTCAGCGTCAGCCCGTCGGCGATGTTGAACGCCAGCGCGAGGTCGAAGTAATTGTACGCCGGGACGCGCGTGAAGTCGGTGACGGCGGTCTCCGGCTTCGAATTCGGTCCGCCATTCTGGCCGGCGGTGGTGCCGGCGATGTAGCGCCACGCCAGCGAGGCGCTGAACACCTCGTCCTGTGTCGTATAGGTGGCGCGGGCATTGTGGACCCAGCGCGGTGCGGGCTGCGGGCACGAGCCGCCGAAATAGCCGACGCAATTGATGCGCGGCTGGTTGACCGCGGCCTGTCCGCCCTGATCGGTGGTCAGCGTGCCGTTCATCAGCAGGTCGAGCTTGCCGGCCTGTGCGCCGAGCCGCAGCGAATATTGCGCCTGGAAGTCGTAGCCCTCCGCATAGAGGCGATAAGCGTTGAGGTTGCCGCCCTGGATATAGCCGCCCGCGCCACCGGTGCTGGTGAGCTGATAGGTGGTCGGGTCGCGCACCAGTCGGCTGCAATAATAAGGATCGTTGGTGATGACGCAGCCGTCGACCGCAAAGCTGGCGCCGAGATAGCTGATCACGTCGTTGACCTGGATCGTGTAGCGATCGACCGACAGACTGAAGCGCGGCAGGAAGCGCGGCGTCAGGACGAAGCCGTAGGTAGTGGTCCGCGCGTCCTCAGGCACGATCGGCGTGCCGTTGTTGCGTTGCCGGCAGACGTCGTCGACGCAGCGGATGCTGCCGGGCACGCCCGCGGCGAGGCCGTTGCCGTAGAGATTGTCGGGCAGCCCGGTCAGCCGGCACGCCTCGCGGCTGGCGAGCGGTGTGACGCCGTTGACGCTGGCGCACGGGTCGACGATCGTCGCATTCTGGTAGCTGATCGTCTGGTTGGCCTCGCGCAGGCCGGGGGCGCGCGCGGCGCGGTTGCGGCCGAAGCGGAAGGTGATGTCCTCGCTCGGCGAGTAGACCGCCTCGATCTTCCACGTGTTGAAGGTCTCGGGGTTGGTGCTGTACTTGGACAGGCGGTAGCCGCCGTTTACCTGCAACAGCTTGATCAGGGACACGTCCTGCACCAGCGGCAGCTGCGCCTCGACATTGCCCTCGACGACGTCCTGTTGCGCGAACCGGTCCGCGACGCCGCCATAGACTTCGATGAAGCGCGCGTTCTGGAGCCCGCGCTCCTGTTGCTTGCGATATTCGGCACCGATCGCGATCGCGAGGCCCTGCTCGGCGAACGGCGAGCGGATGCCGTAGCGGGTGAGGTCGGCGGTGAGGTTGGCGGTGACGTCGTAGAATTTGGCGCGCAGGTCGCTGTTGCCGAGCCCTTCGTTGAACAAATAATTGCTCAGCGCGGCGCTGCCGCGGTTGTCGGCGACGAAGACGTTGAGCGGGACGCACGACGGATCGCTGCCGTCGACCACCGAGCGGCACGTCGGTACGCCCCCGACGTTGACGACGTCGAGCGCGCGGTTGACGTGCGCGGCGACCGGATTGCCGCCCGGCTGCCACAATTGCCGGCTCTCGTCGTAGACGCCGCCGATGTCGTAGCGCCAGCCTTCGGCGATCTCGCCGCGGACCGAGGCGTTGATGCGGGTCTGCGTGTTGGTGAACGTCTCCTTGTCGCGGTCGCCGGCCAGACCGGGGAAGCCATATTGCACGCCGAGCGGCGCGAAGGCGGTGGTCCCGGCGGCGGTACCGCAGATCGTCTGTGCCTGCGACGCGGACAGGAACGGATTGTCGCAATTCACCCGGTACGTGCCCTGCACATACGGGCCGTAGAGCAGGTTTGCCGACTTATCACGCAGGTACATGACGCCGAGCGAGAACTCGGCGGCCGACGACGCCTTGAAGTTGATGAACCCGCCGGCGTTGAAGCGCTCATAGCCGCGCGCGGCGAGCCGGTCGCCCTGATTGGCGTAGCCGGGGATGGTCGCGGCGGGCGCGAAGGTGCCGGGGCTGCCGGTGACGTTCGAGTAATTGACGCCATTGGCGGTCAGCGTGCCGTTGGGCGAGGCGGCGGTGACGCCGCAGATAAGATTGTTGACGCGCAACGGATTGCCCGTGTCACGGCGCAGCTGACAGCCCGAGGCGTCACGATCGCGGAACAGGATGCCGTCGGCGGTGCGGTAGGTGCCGTAGACCGAGACGTTGAGCCGGTCGTCGAGGAAATTGTGCCCCAGGTCGCGCTGAGATCGGCACGCCCGCCGTCGTTGGTCATGCCGGTCGGCGTCGTGATCCCGTAGCGCGCGGCGACCGGGGTCGAGACGTTGTTGCGGTTGTTGTGGTTGTAGAAGCTGTAATTGGCCGAGAGCTGCAGCCCGGTGAAATTGCGCTTGAGGACATAGTTGACCACGCCCGCGATCGCGTCGGAGCCATAGACCGACGAGGCGCCGCCGGTCAGGACATCGACGCGCTCGACCAGCGACACCGGGATCAGGTTGGTGTCGACCGATTCCGTGCCGGCGATGCGTTGTCCGTTGATGAGCGACAGCGTGCGGTTGAAATCCAGCCCGCGGAGTTTGACGCCGCGCTGTTGACCGTTGCTCTGCTGATAATTCTGCTGCGCGTCGGGTTGCACCTGCCCGAGCCGGTTGGTCACTTCCTCAAGATTGACCGCGCCCTGCGCCCTGATCTCCGAAGCGGTGACGGTGGTGATCGGGCTGGCGGATTTCAGATTGGGGCGGACGATGCGCGTGCCGGTGACGACGATATCGACCGCCTCGGCCGGCTGCTGCGCCGGCACGGGCGGCTCGCCTGCGATCGCGGCGGCGCGCGCCGGCTCGCCCTGGTCGATCTGCCCGAGCGTGCTGAACCCGGCAGGGGAGGGCGCGGCGGCCTGAGCGCTGACCACGAAAACGCCCTGCTGGGTCCGCGAAGCCGCGAAGCCGCTGTTGCGGAGCAATTGAGTGAGCGCAGTGCCGACCGGCATCGTGCCGGAAACGGCCGGCGCGCGGCGGGTCGCGAGCCGCGCCTCGTCGAAGACGATCTGGATATGCGCCTGCTGCGCCAGCGTGCGCAGCGCCTGCGCCAATGGCTGGGGACGAACATCGATCGGCACCGCGGTCTGCTGCGCTTGTGCGGGCGTCGCCGCGAGCGCCGCGGTCAACATCGTCGCTGCCAAGGCGATCGTGCTCGAACGCGCAACGATAATACCAAACCCACTCCTGCCGATCATACCGCCCCCATTTTTTGGTTACCGCAATATGACGTGTGACGATGCGAAACCCTCAGCGCAGAGCAGATCTTTTTTGCGATACTGTCGGTAACGGCTGATTTCGAGCCGAATTGGTATGGTCCGGCCGAAGCGGCGCCAGCAGGATGGCGCCTTCCGATACGACCGCGCGTACCGGAAAGGCAGCGACCACGCCCTGCACGAAGGCGTCAGTGTCGCCGGTGTTGAACACCCCGCTGACCCGCACGTCGGCCGCTTGCGGCGAGACGGTGATCGGCTTGCCGACATTGTAACGATTGACCCGCTGGACCGCGACGGTCAGCGGCTCGCTGGCAAACGACAATTGCCCGCCGCCCGGTCGATCACCGATCGACGCGGCGCGCAACGTCGCCTCCGCCGTATCGTCGGACAGGATCAACTCGCGACCGGGGGTCAGCGCCTGCTCGGCTGGCTCGCGTCCACCCGAAACCCGCGCGAGCTGCGTCGACGGGCCGCTGCCACGATCGCGCAGCACCGCGACATGCCCCTCATAGAGCGCGACGCGCACCTCGCGCGACAGCCGCTCGACCGAGAACGCCGTGCCGACCGCCACCACCACGCTGGTGCCGCTCGTCACCGCGAACGGGCGCAACGGGTTCTTGGCAACCTTGAAACTGGCGCGCCCGCGTTCGAGCGTCAGGTCGCGCCGGTCGTCGCTGAACCGTACGCGGACCGCGCTGTCGGCATCCAGCACCATCGTCGATCCGTCGGCGAGCACCACGGCGCGCTGTTCGCCGACGCGCGTCTCGTAAAGCGTCGCGCGGTCGCGCAGCAGCAGCGTGACGCCGACCGCAAGGAGCAACGCGGCGGCAAGTGCCAGCCATGGCGCGACGCTTCCGCGCGGGGAGTCCAGCGTCGTCGTCCTGCCACCTGCACCGCCGCCAGCGCCTGCTGCCGCAGCGGCAGCAGCTCGGGGGCGTGCGCGTCGAGCGCGATCCCGTCCCACAGCCGCCGCGTCCGCGCGAAGCGTTCACGATGCGCCGGATCCTGTGCCAGCCATGCGTCGAGCGCCTGCTGCTCGGCGGTGGAGGGATCGCCCTCATGAAGGCGCAGGCACCAGGCAATGGCCTGATCGTCGATCGCCTGTTCGCGGGCGGTGCTCATCGCTCGCCTCCGGCATCGCGCAGCAGCGTACGCATCGCCGTGGCGATATGCTTTTCGACCGCGCTGACCGAGACGCCGAACGTGTCCGCAATCTCCTTCCGCGGCATGCCCTCGAGACGGTACAGGATGAAGATGTGGCGGGTCCGTTCTGGAAGGGTGGCGAGCACCGCGGCGACGCGGCCGACGCTTTCGCGCGCCTCGAGGAAGCGGGCGGCGTCGAGCTGATCGACGTCGGCCTCCCGCGCCGGATCGTCGTCGAGGTGATAGCGGTGGCGGACCGTCTCGCGACGGTAGTGGTCGTTGACGAGATTGGCGGCGATCCGAAAGATATAGGCTTCGGGATTGTCGACGACATGCGGCGGCCCGGCGGCCAGCCGGCAGAACAGGTCCTGCGTCAGATCCTCGGCATGGGACGGGTCGCGCAGCCGTCGCTGGAAGAATGCGATCAACGCCGGACGGAGTCGACCGGACAGCGCCAGCAGGTCCGCAGACAGGGCCCTTGGTTGAGGTCGATCCATTCGCATAGAGAGTAGACGGGTGAGCGGTCGAAAGACACAGCGACCGCGGCGAATTTCGGTCCGAACCTCCGATAACAGGGTTATCTGTGGCCTGTCTGCTGTTCGAACCAGCTCGCATAAGGGGTGTTGGCGACCATTCGGCGGTTGAGGTCCGGCGCGCCGTCTTCCCACCAGACCGGTCCGCGCTCGCCAAGCGCAACCTTTGCGCGATCCACCGCCGCGCGTGCCTCCGCGACACCGGCCGCATCGCTCTGACGCAGCGCCACGCCTACCCCGCGTCGGGCCTGCATCAGCTCACCGACAAGTAAGCTGCGGCACTCTTCGGGCAGCGACGGGTCCGACCGTCGCCAGAGGCGGCCTCGAACGACGAAATAGCGACCGTCCGGTGTGATGGGATGATTGTCCGTGCTCACGACTGCCGTCTGATCGTCTGCTCACAGCATCTCGAGCGGGCGACGATCACGGGGCCGCGGGAATGCGGCATCCAAGGCAGCGAGATCGTCGTCCGACAGCACGAATTCGGCCGCCGCGTGATTCTCGCGAACATGCGCCACCGTACCGGCCTTCGGGATCGCGATTATTCCGTCGCGGCGCAGTGCCCAGGCCAAGGCGACCTGCGCAGACGTGGCGCCGATCGATCCTGCCACGTTCGCGAGCGCGGGATCCGTGACAAGCCTCCCCTGCTCGACGGGGCTGTAGGCCATCACCGGCATCTCATGCTTGTCCAGCCAGGGCAGCAGATCATGTTCGGGACCGCGCCGCGACAGGTTGTAGAGGATCTGATCGGTGGCGCAGGCACCGCCGCCGGCCAGGACGAGTTCTTCCATGTCGGCCGTGTCGAGGTTGCTGACGCCCCAATGGCGTATCTTGCCGGCCTGCTTAAGTGCTTCCATTGCCTCAACGGTCTCGCCGAGCGGCACCGATCCGCGCCAGTGAAGGAGGTAGAGGTCGAGCCGGTCGGTCCCGAGCCGCCGCAGGCTGGCGTCGCAGGCAGCGGCAAGCCGTTTGCGCGATGCGTTCTGCGGATACGCCTTGCTGACCAGGAATAGCTGATCACGAACCTCACCCAGCGCTTCAGCGATCAGTGTTTCGGCGGCGCCATCCCCGTACATTTCGGCCGTGTCGATGAGGGTCATGCCCAGCTCGACACCTGCGCGCAGCGCCGCGATCTCGGCGGCACGTCGATCGCGACGCTCGCCCATCATCCACGTGCCTTGGCCAAGCGCCGGAACCTTCTCGCCATCGGGCAGGGTCGCGAACTTCATCAACGTCTCTTTCTGCGAGTTGGTCTGGCGGTCGGCTATGCCACTCGTTCCATGACCGACAGGAGATCGTCGACGCTGCCGGTCGTGAAGGCGCTGTATTCGTCGCCGACGGCATAGGGCAGCAGGATGCGACGTTTATGCAGTAACGCGCCGCAGCTGTAGGTCACGTTCGGCACATAGCCGCCGCGTTGTTCGGCAGAGGGGAAGAGCAGCGGCGACGGCGTGCGTGCCAGCACCTTTGCGGGATTGTCCTTGTCCAGCAGGCACGCGCCGACGCAATAGCCGCGCACCATGCCGACGCCATGGGTGAAGACGAGCCAGCCTTCGTCGATCTCGATCGGCGACCCGCAATTGCCGATCTGGACGAACTCCCAGGGGTATTTCGGACCCATGATCCGCATCCCCTCGTCCCAATTGTAGAGATCGTCGGAGTAGAGCAGCCAGACGTTCACATTGTCCTGCCGTCCGAGCATGGCGAAACGACCGTCGATGCGCCGCGGGAACAGCGCCATGCCCTTGTAGCTGGCGAAGGTGCCGGTGAGCGCCCGCATCTCGAAGCTGCGTTCGTCGATGCCGCGGAGCAGCTCGGACCGGGCGGCGCTGCCGTCGAAGGCGGTGTAGGTGCCGATGACGCTTTCCACGCCGTCGTGGTCGGTGAACCGCACGAGGCGGAGGTCTTCCACGCCCTGGCGTTGGCTGGGCAGGACCGGGAAGATCACGGTCTCCGACACGTCCTCGCTGTCATCGGCCATCATCCTGACCCAGCCATCGTCGTTGCTGTCGACGCGGGGCGGCACGCCCTGTTCGCTCGGCGGATCGATGACGAGCCCGGTGCTGCCGTCCCAAGCGCCCGTCCGGAAGGTGACGGACGAAACGTGACCCTCGCCGACGCCGCGCAGCGACACGAGGAAGCGGACGTTGTCGTCGTCGGTCTTTTCGTCGGGCAGCGTGACGATGCTCGGATTGAACAACGCGGCCGATTCGAAGGCATATTCCTGGCTGAAATAGGCGCCGATCAGCAACCGGTCGCGCTCGGCCTCGACGGTGATCCCGACATCGGCTTTCACCTCCTCGAACCGCCGCAGGAACACGCCGTGCACATTGCGGTGTCGCTTCTGCATCGCTTCCTGCAGCAATTGCAGCATCCGGTCACGCATCGGCTCGTCGAGCGACATGACGCGCCGGACGACGTCTTCGGCGCGGGTGGGTTTGCGGTCGAACGCAGGCGGATAACCGAAAGTGAACGGCCGAATGACCGTCCGTGAGGGATCGGGCTTCAATTCGACGTCCAGCTTGGTGAACACTTCCGCTGCGAGCATGCGCCGCCTTTCACAATGGTCCGGGCGCTGAACGCCGGACGTGCGTCTCGCGGTCCCAGGTAATTGGAAGGGTGGCGAATGATCGTCCGGTTGGGGGTGTTCCCGGCCCCTTGACATGTTGTCGACGCAATCCGCTATTGCGTGTCACTCGCATATTTGGCATCGGCAACTCCATAAGGGAGAATCATTCATGGTTGCTGTGCTGCAGGCCCGCTCGACGCGGGTGCTTCTGCTGTCGATGTCGTGCGTCGCCGCCGCATCGCTGTTTTCGACGCCGGCCATCGCGCAAGAAACGCAAGGCGATATCGTCGTCACCGCCGATCGCCGGGACAGCTTCGGTGCCGATTATGTGCAGGCCGGCACGTTCCGCGACGCCCGCCTGATCGACACGCCGCTGACCGTCGCGATCATGACGAAGCCGTTGCTCGATGCGCAGCAGGCCCGCTCGATCAACGATGCGGTGCGCAACACCGCCGGGGTTTCACAGGCGCAGATCAACACCAGCATCTACAGCAACCTGGCGGTGCGCGGGGTTACGCTCAACAACTTCACCAACGTCCGCTGGAACGGCGTGCTGCCGGTGGTGAACCTGATCGAGCAGCCGATCGAGAGCAAGGACCGGATCGAGGTCCTGAAGGGCGCGGCCGGGCTCTATTATGGTTTCGCCACGCCCTCGGGCATCGTCAATCTCGTGACCGAACGGCCGACCGCGACGCCGGTGACACGGTTCGAGCTGCAAGGCGATGGGAACGGCTCGGTCGGCATGAGCGCCGACGTCAGCCGCCGCTTCGGCTCGGCCGGGATGCGCGTCAATGCCGGCACGGGCATCCTGGAGACGGGCGTCCGCCGGACCGAGGGCACCCGGAGCTTCGTGACCGGGGCGTTCGACTGGACGCCGGCGGATGGGGTTAAGATCCTGCTCGACGCCGAATATATCTACAAGACGATCACCGAGCCGACCGAGTTCAGCCTGACGCCCGTGAACGGTACGATCACGCTGCCGCCGCTCCCATCGCCGCGCCAGAACCTCGGTGCGGACTGGATGCAGGCGCGGGGCCGGGAAACCAACCTGCTGGCGCGGGTGAACTACGACTTCGCACCCGGCTGGCGGTTCGCCGGGGCGGTTGGGCGGTCGTATCTGTCGCGCGACCGGGCCTATTCCTCGTTCGGTCGCTATGATCCGGTGACCGGCGACGGCACGCTCACCGTCGCGCAGACGACCGGCAACGATTACACCAACGTCGTCTATCGCGGCGACCTCTCCGGCACGATCCGGACCGGACCGATCGAGCATAGCCTGCTGGTCGGCGTCGCTTTCCAGACGCGCGACGGCAACGTGCCGACTGCCGTGCGCCGCACCTTCGCGCAAAACCTCTACGACCCGGTCCTCATCCCGTATCAGTCGGCACCGCCGCGGATCATTCCCAATCCGACGCGGACCGAGGATCTGGGCGTCTATGTCTTCGACCGGGCGTCGCTGGGCGACTGGCTGCAGGCGACGGTCGGCTGGCGCAAGACACGCTACACGGATGTCAGCCGCACCAATTCCTACGAGGTGACGCCCGATACGCTGTCCTATGGCGTGATGGTCAAGCCGGTTCGCTGGATCAGCGCCTATGCCAATTATATCGAGGGGCTGGAGCCGGGACCGATCGCGCAGCAGATCGCCAACAATGCCGGCGAGATCCTCCCTGCCGCCGTCAGCCGCCAGAAGGAGGCCGGAGTCAAGATCGCGCCGCTTTCCGGGCTGCTCCTGACCGGCACCTATTTCCACATCGCGCGCCCCTCCGCTTATCTGAACAGTGCGAACTTCTTCGTGCAGGACGGGGAGGCGATCTATGAGGGCGGCGAGTTCAGCGCGGTCGGCGAGATCGGCCGCCACCTGTCGATCACGGCAAGTGCGATGACGCTCTCCGCACGCCAACGGACGGGCGCGGCCAGCGTGGTCGGCAAGCGGATCGAGAATGCCGCGCCGTTCTCGGGCTCGGTCTTCATGGAATATCGCCTGCCTTCGGTGTCCGGGCTGAGCCTGTCGGCGGGCATGTTCCGGGTCGGGCGTCGGGCGGTGAACGCGCTCAACCAGGGTTATGCGCCGGGCTATACGACGTTCGACCTGGGCGCTGCCTATCGCTTCGACTTGCTGGGCAAGCGTGCGACGCTCCGCGCTTATGGCGATAACATCACCGACCGACGTTACTGGGCATCGACCGGATCGAACCTGCTTGCCCAAGGGCTGCCGCGGACGGTGAAGATGAGCCTGTCGCTGGACCTGTAAGCTGGCGAACTGGCTGGGTGGCCGGGTACGTGGTTCCCGGCGACCGTGCGGGGCATCGTCAGACCTGGTCTGGCGATGCCCCGCGCCGCATTCCTCAATACCGGATCGTCAGTCCCATGAACGCGCGCGTGGCGCGTGGGTCGAGGCCGGCGAGGCGTCGTGCCTGCACGTCGCGCGTCAGCGGCGTCGCGATTTCGGCATAGGCCGACAGCCGGCCCGACAAAGCGAGACGCACGCCGCCCCCGGTCGATGACAGCGAATTGGTACGCGATTCACCCGGAAGCACCACCTCGTTCGACACCGTGCCGACATCGTAGAAACCGTAGAATTGCGCGCCGAGCTGCGCTGCGGGCAGACCGGTGTTATATTGCAGTTCGACACGCCCCGCGACGCCCTTGTCGCCGATGATCTCGGAGGGGTCGTAAGCGGTGCCGATCACCGCGCCGCCGACACCGAATTGTTCGGACGAGAAGAGCGAGCCGCCGAACGACGTCTGCGCCTTGACGACGCCGTACAGGTTGAGCCCCTGCCAGATCGTGTCCAGGCTCTGCCGACGCGAAAGCTCCGCGGTCAGCTTGTGAAAGCCGTTGCGCGCGCGCGGGCGGGAAGGGTTGGGGCGTGCCTCGCTCAGGCTGCCGAGCATCGACAAGCCCTGGCTATATTCGACGACCAGCAGGTTCTGCCCCCCGCATGGTCGGCGACGTCGTAGCTCGCGTTCAGCCGCAGCGCGCGGATGCGGTCGTATGACGACGGCGTGAGATCGGGCGCGTCGTTGATGACCGTACGGCTGTCGAGATAATGGAACGCCAGCCCGACGCGCACCGTCTGCGCCCGCGACCGCAGGAGCGGATAGCCGAGCCGCGCGCCGAGCGTCGTACCGTCGGCGCGCGCGTTCAACGGCTTCAGCACGAAGCCCGGGCGCGAATGGCTGTAACCGGCGCTCGTGGTCAGCAGCAGGCCATCGCCGCCCAAGGGCAGGTCGATCTGTCCGTTGACATATTGAAGTTCCGAAGCCGGCGCGGCGCCGGCATAGTTGAGCGCGATCCGCTCCCCGAGCCCCAGCGCATCGTTGGTGGCGACGCCGCCGTAATATTGGATGGGGCCGATATAGCGGCTGCCGTGATTGTCCATTCCGGCATAGGCATCGATCGCCTTGTGCGTCGCGACGATCGT
This sequence comes from Sphingomonas sp. LR60, assembly GCF_036855935.1. Classification (NCBI taxonomy): domain Bacteria; kingdom Pseudomonadati; phylum Pseudomonadota; class Alphaproteobacteria; order Sphingomonadales; family Sphingomonadaceae; genus Sphingomonas; species Sphingomonas sp. LR60. The sequence continues at coordinate 960,901 of NZ_JASPFK010000001.1, forward strand.
GACCAGCGATCCGCCCGCCACGTCGGGCGCGGGCGCAAGCACCGCCCGCGCGTCGACACCGGCCAGATCGTTCATCAGCAGCAGGTAACGTTCGAGCACCTTGCCGCGGAGCGGGCGCGAGGCGACCAGCGCATCGGCATAGCGCCGCAGGACGCGACTGGCCTTGCCCTGCACCTCGACCTTGCTGACGAAACCCTCGACCACCTGTAGCCGAAGCACGCCATCCTCGACGCGCTGTGCCGGCACGATCACCCGCGACAGCACATAGTCGTCGCTACGGTAGCGGGCGGTGATCGCATCGGCGAGGCGGAAGGCGTCCGTCAACGTGATTTCCCGGCCCAGCAGCGGCCGGATAAGGTCATCGAACGCGCCCGCGGGATAGACGGTGCTGCCCTCGACGCGGATGTCGCGCACGGTCAGCCGGACATTGGCGGCGGCCTCAGGCGCGACCGTCTCCGGGATCTCCGGCGTGACGATCTCGGGTGCGGTGCGTGGCAGCGGGGGCGGCGCGAGCTGCTGCTGGACGCGACCGGGGTCGACCTGGGCGGGGAGCGGAGCGACCTGGGCGCTCGCTTCGGTGGCCAGCAGCAGGGTGCCCGTCAGACAGGCGGCATGGGCAAGGCGCTTCACTTGCGCGACTCCAGCTTGAGAGAGGATATGAAGGAATTGGCGTATTCGTTGGCGCCTTGGACGCTGCGATCCTGGATCGTCAGCGTCGCATTGGCATTGCCGACGTTCAGCGGGACCGCAGGCGGCGTGGGCACGAAGGAGGTGGCAAGCCCGGTGCTGACCGCCACCTCTCCGGCCGTCGATGGCGCGGCCACTGGCGTCGCGAGGAGCGACTGGAGCGGCTGGGTGGCGACCAGCGCCTGCAAGGGCACAGGAACCGGTGCAGGCGTCACCGTCATCGTGCCGTTGCGGTAGGTCACGACGTAATTCGCCAGCTGCCCGCCCGACGCGTAAATCACATAGCTGCCGGCGGGGGATTGTACCGTGGCATCGGTCGACAGGATCGGCGCGATGCCGGTCGAGGCGGCGGTATCGCTGCCCACGAACCCGCTGTAGCTCGCGGTCAGCACCGGCATCGGATCGCCCGACATCCGCACCTGATCATCCGCACGCACCAGCAGCGCCGCCGGAAGGATCGTACCGGCCGCGCCAACCACGCTGCCGGTGGGCAGCGCGTAATTGGCCAGCGACGTGCCGGCCCCGGCGAGATAATCGCTTGCCGACAACAGCACGGACACGGGCAATGCCTGGCCGGCGTTCGCGGAGGCGAAGGCGCCGGCGGTCCGCGCGATGCCGATCGACTCGCCCGCGACGACGCCGCGGATCCGGTAGCTGGACGGCGTAAGTGCTGCGGTCGAGGTGCCGTCATAGGTCTTGGACACGGAGCCGGCGATCAGTTCGACCGACAGACGCGCCGGATCGATCGCTACCGACAGCCCGGTTGGCTGGCCGGCGAGCGCGTAATTGCCCGCATCCGCGCCGGTAAGCGCGAAGCCGCTGGCGGTTACCGCCTGCGTGCCTGCATTCTTGCTGGCCGCCGTGCCGGTGCCGTGGGTGAGGTCGACCGCGTCGCCACCGACCACGCCCGACAGCGTGCCCCCTGACAGCGCCACCGCAGTGGTGCCGTCATAGGCGCGCGCCTGCGTCGTGACGCCGCCGAGCGCGAGCTGCTTTGCCGTGATCGTCGCGGTCAAGCTGCTCGGCTGGCCGGAAAGGACATAATTGCCGGCATCGGAGCCGTTCAGGACGAAGCCGGAGACGGTCACCGTCTTGCCGGTGCCGACGTTGCGGTCGGCGAGGCTGCCGGTGCCGGTGACCAGGCCGACGGCGTCTGCGCCGACCAGGCCGGACAGCGTGCCGCCCGACAGCGCCACATTGGTGGTGCCGTCATAGCTGCGGTCGAGCGCGGTGACGCCTGAGAGGCTGATCGCCTTGGCGGCGATGTCGACCGAAAGCGTGTTCGGTACTCCACCCAGCGCGTAATTGGCTGCGTCCGCGCCGCTCAGCTGGAAGCCGGCCACGGTGACGGTCTTGCCAGTCCCGACGTTGCGGTCGGCGAGGCTGCCGGTGCCTTGTACCAGCGACACCGTGTCACCGCCCAGCAGACCCGCGACGGTGCCGCCAGTCAGCGCGACCGTGGTCGTGCCGTCGTAAGTGCGATCGATCGCACCCACGCCCGAGAGCGTCACCGCGCGTTGCGCGATCGCTACCGACAGCCCGGTCGGCTGGCCGGCGAGCGCGTAGTTGCCCGCATCCGCGCCGGTGAGCGCGAAGCCGCCGGCGGTTACGGCCTGCGTGCCCGCATTCTTGCTTGCAGCGGTGCCGGTGCCGGTGGCGAAACCGACCGCATCGCCACCGACCACGCCCGACAGCGTGCCCCCTGACAGCGCCACCGCAGTGGTGCCGTCATAGGCGCGCGCCTGCGTCGTGACGCCGCCGAGCGCGAGCTGCTTTGCCGTGATCGTCGCGGTCAAGCTGCTCGGCTGGCCGGAAAGCACATAATTGCCGGCATCCGACCCGTTCAGGGCGAAGCCGGAGACGGTGACCGTCTTGCCGGTGCCGACGTTGCGGTCGGCGAGGCTGCCGGTGCCGGTGACCAGGCCGACGGCGTCTGCGCCGACCAGGCCGGACAGCGTGCCGCCCGACAGCGCCACATTGGTGGTGCCGTCATAGCTGCGGTCGAGCGCGGTGACGCCTGAGAGGCTGATCGCCTTGGCGGCGATGTCGACCGACAGCGTGTTCGGTACTCCACCCAGCGCATAATTGGCTGCGTCCGCGCCGCTCAGCTGGAAGCCCGCCACGGTGACGGTCTTGCCGATGCCGACGTTGCGATCGGCGAGGTTGCCGGTGCCTTGTACCAGCGACACCGTGTCACCGCCCAGCAGGCCCGCGACGGTGCCGCCGGTCAGCGCGACCGTGGTCGTGCCGTCATAGGTGCGGTCGATCGCACCTACCCCCGAGAGCATCACCGAGCGTTGCGCGATCGCTATCGACAAGCCGATTGGCTGGCCGGCGAGCGCGTAGTTGCCCGCATCCGCGCCAGTGAGCGCGAAGCCGCTGGCGGTCACTGCCTGCGTTCCCGCATTTTTGCTGGCCGCCGTGCCGGTGCCGGTAGCGAAACCGACCGCATCGCCACCGATTACACCGGACAACGATCCGCCTGACAGCGCCACGGCGGTGGTGCCGTCATAGGCGCGCGCCTGTGTCGTGACGCCGCCCAGCGCGAGCTGCTTTGCCGTGATCGTCGCGGTCAGTCCGCTCGGCTGGCCGATCACGTAATTACCTGCGTCCGCGCCGGTCAGCCCGAAGCCGCTGAGCGATACCGCCTTGCCGACACCGACGTTGCGGTCGGCCAGCGTGCCGCCGGTCAGGGCGACCGTTGTCGTGCCGTCGTAGACACGGTCCTGCGCGGCTAAGCCGCTGACCGACAGTGCGCGGGCGGCGATGTCGACCGACAGCGCGCTGGGAACGCCACCCAATGAGTAGTTAGCCGCATCGGCGCCGCTCAGCGCGAACCCGGTGACGCTCACGCTCTTGCCGATGCCGACATTGCGGTTGGCGAGGCTGCCGGAGCCTTGCACCAGCGACACCGCGTCGCCGCCCAGCAGGCCCGCGACGGTGCCGCTGGTCAGCGCGACCGTGGTCGTGCCGTCGTAGCTGCGGTTCACCGCGCTGACCCCCGAGAGCGTCACCGCCAGCGGAGTGATCGTCGCGGAGAGTCCGGTCGGCTGCCCGGCGAGCAAGTAATTGCCCGCATCCGCGCCGTTCAGGGCGAAGCCGCTGGCCGACACCGCATGGGTGCCGGCGTTGCGGCTGGCGGAGACGCCGGTGCCACCCGCCACACCCACGATATCCGATCCGACCACGCCCGACAGCGAGCCGCCGGTCAGCGCAATCGCGGTCGTGCCGTCATACGCACGCCCCTGTGCCGCGACGCCGCCCAATGTCAGCTGCTTTGCCGTGATCGTCGCGGTGAGGCCGCTGGGTTGCGACAGGACATAGTTGCCCGCCGCTGCGCCGGTCAGCGTGAAGCTCGACAGCGAGACGGCCTTGCCGATGCCGACATTGCGATCGGCCAGCGCACCCGATCCGGCATTGAACCCGACCGTGTCGCCGCTCAGCACGCCGGACAGCGAGCCGCCCGACAGCGCCACGGTGGTGGTGCCGTTGTAGGTACGGTCCACCGCCGACAAGCCTGCCAGCGTCAGCGCGCGCGCGGTGATCGTGCCGATCGTCGCGGAGGTCGACCCGGTCGGGAGCACGTAGTTGGAGAGCAGGGTGCCCGAACCGGCGGTGAAATCGCCTGCCGACAGCGATGCGGTGACGTTGAGGTGCGTCCCGACGTTCGCGGTCGCATAGCTGCCCGAGGTCGTACCGATCGCGATGCTGTCGCTGCCGTAAAGCCCCGTCAGCTGGAAGTTGCCCTGCGACAAGGTCGCGGCGGTGGTGCGGTCATATTGCTTGCCGACCGATCCGGTCAGCGCCAGCGTCAGCACCTTGGGTGTGACCGTGACCGTGCCGTTGGCGAAGGTGATCGCATAGCCAAGCGGCGAGGCGAGGGTGCCTTGGCCGATCGTCAGCGCATAGCTGCCGCCGACCGCATTGCCTGCCTGATAGCTGGTGCTGGTGGTCACCGCGCCCGAAAGCGCGGTCGCTTGCGTGTCGCCGTCGATGAAGCCGGTGACGCTGGGGGTGACGCTGCCTGCGGAGTCGCCATAGCCGACCGTGGTGTTGCCGGTGACGGTCAGGACCGGCACCACGCTGTAGACGAACAGGTCGTCGGTCGCGGAGAGACTGGAAGGCGGGTTTGCGCTCAGCGTCCGACCGTAGAACTTGCCGTCCGCCGTCAGCCCGCCCAGCGTGTTGTTCCGCGGATCGGCGGAATAGACGAGGAAGCGCCCGGCGCCCGCCGACAGCGCGGCCGCGCCAGCGTTGTTGACGAACGCGCCGCCAGTCGCGAGCAGGATCGAGGTGCCGCTGCCGGTGGCTGTGATCGCACCGTTCAGCGTCAGCGATCCGCTGGCGGAGCCGAGGTTGCGGACGTCGACCGTGCCGGCGTGGATCGTGCCCAGCGCGATATTGCTCGCGTCGTTGTAGGTCTTGTCGGTGCTGAGGGCGAGCTTGATCGATACCGCACCGGTGGTGGTGATGGTGGAGCTGGCGAGCGCGATCTCCGCATTGCCTGCATCTCGCTGGGCATCGACCACGCCGTTGGCGACGCTGCTGTTGGCGAGCAGCGTCAGGTTGCCGGCACCCAGACTGATGTCGGCGCCGCCGGCGATGCTGTGCCCCGCCTCCAGCGTCAGGTTGCCGGTGGCGTTGCCGGCGGTCGCGATCGCATCGTTGATGAAGATGTTGCTGCTCGCCTGCAACACCAGCGAGGTGCCGTTGTTGAGCGATTTTTCGATCAACGACGGCGCGATCGTCATCGTCGACTGTGCCGCGCGGGCATAGGTCCAGCCGGTCGGGTCGGCGAAGCCCAGCGTTATCCGCCCGGTCCCTTCCTGGCTGAAGTTCAGGAGCAGCGATCCGGTCGCCGACAGCTTGTAGCCAAGGCCGAAGAACGTCGGCGCCATGGCATCGCCGTAGAAGCTGTTGCGCAGGCTCATCGTGCCCGTCAGCGGCGTGGCGCCGTCATGATAGGTGATCGCGCTTCGGCCGTTGCCGGCATAGATGCTGTTGATGATGTAGCTGCCGCCCGGCAGCCGAATGACCCCATAGTTTCCGAGCGAGTCTCCCGACGCGGCACCGACCAGCGAATTCGTCGCGTCCAGCGTGCCGGTGAACGACCCGCCCACGGCCACTTCCGTGACGGCACCGGCGTTGCCGGCGGTATACGGATTGACGAACAGCGTCTTGCCGTTGGCCAGATCGTATGTGAAGGACGGCCCGGCAAAGCCGACCTGGTCGCCGGTCGTCGTCCCGATCGCGCTATTGGCGACGGAGACCGTGCCGTGGAGCCCGGTGGTGCCGTCCATCAGCGTGGTGGCGCCCCGCATGCCTGACCAATAGGAGCTGAAGATCGCGATGCGGCCGTCCGCCAGCACCTTGAAGCGATCGGACCCCAGCCGGTCGCCGTCGTCCAGAATAGAGTAATACTCTCGGGTCACGTTGGACGGGACAAAGAGCGTGCCAGCAGTCGATCCCACCAAACTGTTGGCGGCGCTCACCTGACCTGCGAAGATGCCGCCACCCGCGAACGTGCCGTCGCTCTTGCCTAGCGTCACCGCACCGGTGCGATTGCGCCAGTTGGTGTTGATGAGCAGGAAACGATCGTTGCCGATCGTGTCGATGGGCGCCGATGCCCCTTCCGGGTTGCTGCCGACCCGGTCGCCGCCGACCCAATAGCGGAGCCCGACCGTGTTTCCGTAAGTATAATTGTAGGAGCTGATGTAGCGCGTCGCCGCCTGCGCGCCGACCAGGCTGTTCGCGGCCGAGATCGATCCCGTCAGCGAGCCGGTGCCGTCGACGAGCGCGCCGGTGGTGCCGTTGACGAAGGTGACCGCGCCACGCTGCTGCGACCAGTTCGGGCTGGCGATCAAGAAGTTGCTGTTGCCCAGTACGGTCACGCCGCCGCTGCCGACATAGTCGCCGCCGAACATGGCGGGTCTACCGCTCTCGCAACTGGCGCAATAGATGCGATCGTTTTCCGCACCGGTCGTGCCGACCAGGCTGTTGCTGCTGTTGATCGTTCCGGTGATCGCTCCGCCGGCCGCGACGTACGTGGCCGCGCCACGCGTCTTGTTCCAATTGGGGCTCAGGATCACATAGGCGCCGTTGGCCAAGGCAATGACCGAACTGCCGACATTGTCGCCGCCCAGCGGGCTCGTCTCATAAGCGGTGGCGCCGACCAGGCTGTTGGTCGTCTCCGTTCGCGGCCATGCCCGCGGTGCCGCTGACACGGGTGACCGCGCCCTTGCCGCCACTCCATTCATATGTCGAGGTGACGAAGTCGCTGGTCCCGGACAGCTTGACGATGCTCGCGCCGACGCGGTCGCCGGCGGTGCTTCCGACAAGGCTGTTGCTGCCGGAGACGATTTCTCCCGCCGACCCGCTGCTGCCGCTCAGCGTCTGGCCGTTGGTGCCGTCGAGCACCGTCACCGAACCGCGCGAGCCATTCCATGTGGGGCTGACGACGGCGTAATTGCCGTTCGCCAACGCGGTCACGATGCCGATCTTGTCGCCGCCATCGATCGTTCGGCGGTGATAGCTATCATATCCCGTCGCGGTGCCGGGGTTGCTTCCGGTAAGGCTGGTCGAGGCACTGATTGCGCCGGAAAGCGCGGTCGTGCCGCTGGCGTAAAAGGTCGTCGCGCCGCGGTTGGTCGACCAATTGGGACTGACGATGACGAAGGCGCCGTTGGCGAGTTCCACGACACCGCCGCTGCCGACGTAATCGCCACCATACCAGCTGCGGACGCCATAGCGGTCGGTGAAGTAGGTTCGCTGCCGGACGTCGTGTCGCCGACGCCCTTGGTCACACCCACCAGGCTGTTGCTGGCCGACACCAGTCCCTTCAGCCCCGCCGCGCCATTCACGTAGGTCACCGCACCGCGGCCGTGGCCCCAATTGGACGCGGTGACGACCAGCGCGCCGTTCGACAGCTGCGTGATTCCCGCGCTGCCGACATCGTCGCCGTTGTAGAAGCCGTAGTTGGGTGTCGGGCCGAATGGGGCCAACTGGTTGGTCGCGGAATAGGTGACGCCAGCATTGCCGGCCAGGCTATTCGCGCTGCTCAGCGTGCCGAGCGCGCCCAGTCCAGTCGTCGCGCTGACATAGGTCAACGCACCACCCATGCGGTTCCAATAGCCACTGCGAGCGACGACGTCCCCATTGGCCAGCTTGACGATGTCGCCGTTGCCCACCGAGTCGCCGCGCCATCCGGTGCCATTGGCGGCGGCGGTGAGCGTGCCGACCAGGCTGTTCGTGCTCGACACGTTTCCTACCAGACCGGTCGACGCATAGATAAAGGTCAGCGCGCCGCGGCCGCCGCCCCAGTTGGGACTGCGCACGAGCACATTGCCGCTCGCCAGAATGTTGAACGTCGACGATGTCGGGAAGTCCATCGATCCGACCAGATCGCCCGCGGTCGATCCGACCAAGCTGTTCGTCGATCCGACGATGCCGCTCGCCATGCCGTTGGCTGCGACCCAGGTCAGCGCGCCGGCATTGCCGTTCCAATTCGGGCTGCTGATCAGATACGCCTTGGTGTTGTCGTAGATCGGGACGTTCGACACCCCATCAGTGGTGGCATTAGGATCCAGGAATGCCAGACCGCTGTTAGCGCCGGTGCCCGATCCCACCTTGTCCCCGGCATGACTGCCCTGGAAGGTCGACAGCAGCGCGCCGTTGGAGGGATCGTAATAATAGACCGAGCCGGCATCCGCCGCGCCACCCACGGTATCGCCGGGCTTGGTGACCACGATCGTGCCGTTGGCGAGTTGCGCCGTGGTGTCGCCGAACCCGGTGCCTGTGCCGGCGTTGGGATCGATCAGGTCGAACACGGCGAGGCCGCCGGTCGTCTCGGATATGACGATGTTCTTGGGGTCGAGCAGCAGCGATCCCGCCTTGCCCGCCACCGCCGAAGCATCGCCACTGCCACCGAATTTGAGCAGGTCGCTGCTCGATACCTCGATCATGCCGCCGTTGCCGGCGATGCTGCCGCCGCGCGCGGTCGCATTGCCCTGGTAATCGGTGCGGCTGTTCGACCAGACGACCACCCGGCCGCCGTCACCGCGCGTGCCGCCGTCGGCACGTAGCGTCGCTGCGCCGTTGACCAGGGTCGTCGTCGCGGTTTGCGGGCCGGTGCCATGCAGATCGCCGCCGACCAGCACCGCGCCGCCCGCGCCGAGCGTGCCGCTGGCATCGACGGTTGCCGCCGCCAGCGCGATGTCGTTGCCCAGGATGCGGACCGTACCACCGGTCGTGCCGGTCGCGGTCAGCGTGCCCGACGTGAAGACGCGGCCCGTCGCGCCCGCGCGCGCCTCCACCGTGCCGCCGCTGCCCGCGCTGCTGCTGGCGCTGGTAATCGCCCCGGCGGTCTGGGTGATGTTCTGCGCGCCCGCCAGCGTGACGGTTCCACCGGCCCCGCCTTGCGCCGTTGCAGTCACGCTGCCCGACTGGGTGATGCCCACCGCCGTGACGCCGACCGTACCACCGGTCGCGCCATTGGCGTCGAGGCTGCCGCCGACATAAGCGAGCCGCGCCGTGACGTCGATCGCGCCGCCGGCCCCCGCGGACGAGCCCGCCATCAGCGTGCCGGTAAGACTCGCCACTCCGTCGGGCGAGGTGGCATTGCCGGCCTGAACCGTAATGCGGCCGCCATCCCGCGTGCCGACGCCCGTGGCATCGATCCGTCCCGGGATGTCGACCGACCCGGTGCCGGCGAGCAGCTCGACCACGCCACCGGCGGTGGAGACGCCGCGCGCCTCGATCACCCCCGACATGTTGATGACGCTGTTGAGCAGCCCCTCGGCCACCGATGCGCTCAGCCGGACCTGACCGCCCTCGGCATAGATGCGGCCGCTGTTGGAGACCGCGCTGTCGAACGGCGCGCTGTCGGTGACGCCGCCCACCGCCAGGTTGATGAGCCCGTCACCGTAGAAATCGACCGTCGTCGTCCGGCCGGATGCCAGCGCGACCCGACCCAGTCGCGCAATGATCGTTCCGGTGTTGCGCACGCCCGGCGCGACGAGCGCCGCGAAGCCGCCGTCGCGCGCGGTGATGATACCGTCGTTGACGACCGACGCGTCGGCATTGCCTGCGTCGATCGTGAGCGCGCCGCCGCGCACGAAGCTGCCCACCGCGCCGTCGCTGATCCGGCCGGCGCTGGCCACGACGCCTGCGACATCGACGCGTGCGGACGGGCCGAACCAGATGCCGTTAGGGTTCGCGATGACGACGCGACCGTTGGAGGTGAGGGAGCCGAAGATCTTCGACGGATCGGTGCCGACGACGCGGTTGACCGCGATCGACGCGGCATTGGGCTGGTTGAACGTCAGGCGATGGTCAGTGCCGATCGAGAAGCTGGCGCAATCGATCACCGTCCGCTGCGTCGCGGTGGTGACCGTCATATCCTGCCCGGCAGCCTGGATCGTCGCGCTTCCGGCCACTACCTGACCATTGGTCGGCAGATCCTGCGCCGCCGCGGGCAATACCGTCATGGCGACCAATGCCGTCGTCGCCATCAGGACGCGTCGCATGCCCCGTGACTGCATTACTTTCAGTGCTTGCGGCTTCGGCGTCATCGTCAACGGCTCCTGCGTCCCTCACCGTCGGCGGACGGCTTGATATCGACGAACTCCTCACACGATGTTGGTTACCGAAACGTTTGCTTTCAGATCAAAGAGCATTTGCACAGTCGATGCCGGCAAGGCTCAAAGATGCGGCGAACCGCCTTTGAACGTGACGGTCGCAACAAGTCTGTCCGTCGACTTGAGCGTCCAATGAATTGAAATTAGGACAAAAAGTCCATGAGCTTGTAGATCGGCCGGCAGCCGAACGCTGCTTGGGTGAGCGATGCTCACTCGACGCGAAATTTTTTCGACTCCGGCTCCGCTGGAAGAGGCGGAGCATTGTCTTTCGACCATTGCTGGATCGGGCGCGAGCCAGCGTGCCGTCGGATCGAAGTCATTGTGTGCTCTGCCGATCGAGGTCGATGGCAAGAGTCTGTATTAACAAGCTAATTTTGGGCGGCTGCTGGTGCAGTATGCCGGCGATCAGCTTATCGACCGCCTGCGCTGCCGCCGCGAGCGGGGTGGCAAGCCGGTCGTCGCCGGATTTGCAATAATCCGTCTTGGCGTGTCGAATTTATATAAGGTCGATCCGGCGCCGTCGGTGAGGGGGTAATCGTCATCCTTCCAGCACCAAATCTTCGGCTCCGCTGTTCCGTCTGCCGATACGTTCGATGCCGCCACTTCCTTTTTGCGCCAGCGTCCTATATTAGCAGGGCTTAACGTCGCCTGCGACGGATACTGGGCCGGCGATGGCCCCTCTTGTCCCTTTCTAGCCTCACGAAGCCGGGATGCGCCGCTGTTGGCGCATGCCCGACCACGCATGGGACAAAGGATACCCACATGATCACTGGCACCGTCAAATTCTTCAACGTCGACAAGGGCTATGGTTTTATCGCGCCGGAGGACGGCGGGACCGACGCCTTCGTGCACATCAGCGCCGTGGAGCGCGCCGGGATGCGCACGCTCAACAAGGACGAGCGCGTCTCCTACGAGATGGAGACGGATAACCGCGGCAAGACCTCGGCCGTGAACCTGCAGGCAGCCTGAATGCGGCCATCGGCGGGGGCCATCAGGGTCTCCGCCGATCCTTCCTTTCGTGCAGGAGCCGTCATGTCCTTACAATTATACCGGGACGAAGCCGTCCGCCAGCGATCGGCCGCCGAGGCATCGACCCTCCAGAACGTGCGGGAACGCTGCGAGCGGGCCGCACAGGCGTGGGATGCGCTGGCTGTCCGCAGCGAACGGGCGGATGCCGCGCGCAGCAAGGCTGCTTCTGAGAAGTTGCTGTTGAATTCGAGCGAGAACCCGGACCGCGGGCTTGCTGCGTCGATCCAGCGCGAAAGCTGACGTTGACAATTCTTGAAGCCGCTGTCGGCGGTGATGCCGAAGACCAGCCAGGCGTGCTCATCGATACGGCGGAAATTCCCGGCGGCGGCGAATTGCGCCTGATCCGTCACGGGTCGCATTTCGAGATCATGTTCGGGAGCGAGCAATTGATGGCAAGCTGGTCCTATCGCTCCGAGCAGGCGCTCGCGACGCTGGCGCTGCCTAGCCTGAACGGACGACCGACCGTCCTGATCGGCGGTTTGGGCATGGGGTTCACGCTTGCCGCAGCGCGAGCGTCGCTGCCGGTCGAGGCCAGTATCGTCGTCGCGGAACTCGTGCCGAAGATCGTGACATGGGCGACCGGCCACCTGCGGCATCTGTTCGACCACTCGCTGAACGACCCGCGGGTATCGATCGAACGGCGGGACGTGCACGACCTGATCGTCGAGCGGCCTGCCGGTTTCGATGCGATCCTGCTGGACGTCGACAATGGCCCGGATGGGCTGATCAGCCTCGCCAACGAGCGGCTCTATTCGGATTGGGGCCTGCGCGCTATGCGGTCGGCGCTGCGCCCGGGCGGGGTGCTGGCCATCTGGTCGGCGTATCCGGACGAATATTTTACCCATCGCCTTCGTGCCGCCGGCTTTGACGTCGAGGAGGTCAGGATCGACACGGACGACACCGAGGATAACCCGGACCATACGATCTGGCTCGCTACGGTTGATGGATCGGGCGAGAGGTCGAATGGTTTTGGCGTGTCCCGCGCGATCGTCGAGGCATGACGGATTGCACGCGCTGGCTCTCCATATCGTTTGACACGTGGACAGCGCGAACGGCGCAGGCATAGCGGAGGAGCCACAAGGATGGACGACGCGACCTATGCGGCATGGATGCGGGCCGGCCTGGACACGTGGATGCTCGGAGCGGAAGCGGCGAACGTCATGGCCTTGCGCTGCGCGCGCATCGCGACCGGCGGCGCCGCGGGGCGCGCGGAAACTGAGTTGATGGTGACCGAGAAGTTGCGCGCCGCGGTCGAGCTGCAAACGCGGCTGATGACCGGTGCGCTCGGCCTAACGCCTTTGACGATCGTGCAGGGCACGACACAGCATTACCGGCGTAAGGTCGCCGCGAACAGCAAGCGCCTGATCCGCTGACGCGTTGATCAGGTGCTGGAACATGGCTCGCGCTCAGATCGTGGCAGCGTGCTCCCGGGCGTCTGATGAAGCACGGTACGGCAGCCGGTAGGCGCAAGCGCCATGATCATCCCTCGGCTTGACGGACACCCATCGTAGGCGCTGCGGAGCCGGGAGGCGCTTTGATTTCGCGAGCGACGTGCGGCACCTCTGCCTGCCGAATGGAAAGTCCTGCGTGAACTGACCGACCGGGCGCCAGAACCAGATCGCGCGTCGCCCCGCAGCCTCCCTGATGGTCGATGCTTGTCGTAAAAACCAACAACAAGGCAGGTTGCAGCCTCTTTTCAATGCTGTATAACATATCAGATAGGATTCGCCGGCCGCGTGACGTGGACCGGGAACCGGGGAGAGAGATGGCGATGAAAATGGCTTCTGCTATCGCGATGGCGTTTTCGATCGTGGCACCATCGGCTGGGGCTCAGGCGTCCGCACCCGCTCCCGCGCCCGCGGTCGTCGAGGATTTTAAACCGTCGTCGCTGAACCAGCCGGGCCAGTCCTTTCCGCAGGTGAACTCGCAGGGCTATGTCCGCTTTCGCGTGCTCGCCCCCGACGCCAAGAGCGTCAAGGTCAGCCTCGGGCTGGGTGGCCGCGGTGGCACCGTGCTGACCAAGGGAGCGGATGGTGCATGGACCGCGACGTCGGAGGGGCCGCTCGACGAGGGGTTCCATTATTACCATCTCACCGTAGACGGCGGCACGTTCAACGATCCGGGCACGCTGAACTTCTATGGCTCGACGCGCTGTGAGAGCGGGATCGAGATCCCGGCGCACGATGCCGACTTCTATGCGCTGAAGGACGTACCGCACGGCCGCGTCGAGCAAATCCTCTTTGCGTCGCCGAGCACACAGTCGCAGCGCCGTGCCTTCGTCTACACACCGCCCGGCTATGACGCGGCGTCGGGCACGCGCTATCCCGTATTGTATCTCCAGCACGGCTGGGGCGAGGACGAGACGGCGTGGTCGAATCAGGGCCATGCCAATCTGATCATGGACAATCTGATCGCGGCCGGGAAAACGCGTCCGTTCATCATCGTCATGACCTATGGCATGACCAACGACGTGCGTCCCGGCAGCCCGGGCGGCCTTGCCAGTTTCAACATCACGCCGTTCCGCACCGTGCTGATCGACGAAATGATCCCTTATGTGGACCGCCGGTTTCGGACGATCGCCGACCAGCGGCATCGCGGCATGGCCGGGCTGTCGATGGGCGGGTTCGAAACCAAGCTGATCGCACCGAAGAACCTCGACACGTTCGGCTATATCGGGCTGCTGAGCGGCGGCACGATCGCGCCGGAGGATGTCGCGGCGGCGCCGGGGTATAAGGACAAGGTGCGGCTGACCTTCGTCAGCTACGGTGGTCGCGAGTTGGAGGGCGGCAAGACTCGTGGCTCGCCCGCCCGGCCGAGCACCGATCCCGCCGCGAACGCCGCGGCGCTCAAGCGCGCCGGGCTCAATAGCGTATTCTATGTCTCTCCCAATACCGGGCACGAGTTCCAGACGTGGCGCCGCAGCCTGTACCAGATGGCACCGCTGCTGTTCCGCGATTGATCCCGTTCGGCGCGCCGCCGGGTCGCTCGTTCGGGTGATCGGGCGGCTTTGCGCCGTAACGGAAGCGGGCCGCCGGGGCACGCATGAAAATCGCTTCTCAAACGTGTTGACAATGAAGCGGCGAAGTATAGGCTCTGATGGTAACGTTATCTTTTTGTTGGTAGTGTTGGTCCGGAGTGTCTGGCGCGCGATAAAGAGAGTGATACCCGATCCGTTCACCGCGGTTTGATGGCTTCCTATGTGGAGCAGTAGAATCGCCAAGTAAGCGACGAATGCTGTTCCATTATGCGGCCGACAGATGTTTGTCGGGCGTGGTTGGAATAGTGTCAGTCGTCTTTCGGTGTGCCGGGCTCTGCAAGATTCGATGATTACAAGGCGGGCGGCGAAAGATCGTCTGCGAAGCAAAGATATAAACAAGGGAGTTAGGGGAAGATGATGAAAGCGTTGACCGAAGGGCGTCGTGCCCGGATGCGGACCGGCGTCGCCGCGATCGCGCTGATCGCAGCGGGCGCCGTGCCATCGCTGGCGGAGGCGCAATCGGCGTCCGCCGGGCAAGAGGCCGGTGCCGCCACGACCGCGCCCGAAGTGCCGCCACAGCTCGACACCACCGCGGGTTCGACCGCACGCGCCGATCAGCCGAGCCAGACGACGAACGACGATACGGCGCGTGACGTCATCGTCACCGGCTCACGCATCACCACGGGTGGGTTCACCGCGCCGACGCCGACGACGGTGGTCGACTCAGCCGCGATCGCTGCCAACGCCCAGCCGAACGTCTTCACGACGATTTCGCAGCTGCCGTCGTTGCAGGGGTCGAGCGGCACCAGCGTCAACACGTTCAGCACCTCGAGCGGTGCGCAGGGGCTTAGCTCGTTCTCGCTGCGCGGCGTCGGTGCGATCCGCACGCTGACGCTGATCGACGGCCAGCGCGTGGTCGGGGCCAACGTCACCGGCGTTCCCGACGTCAGCCAGTTCCCGCAATTGCTCATCAAGCGCGTCGACGTCGTTAACGGCGGCGCCTCGGCCTCATACGGCTCCGATGCGGTCGGCGGCGTGGTGAACTTCATCACCGATACGCGCTTCAAGGGCGTCAAGGGCAACGTGCAGGGCGGGATCACCGATTACGGCGACAACGAGCAGGTGCTCGTCCAGCTCGCCGCCGGCACCAGCCTGCTCGACGACCGGCTGCACATCGTCGGCAGCACCGAATATGCGCGCGACGAAGGCATCGGCGGTGGCGAATTCGGCATCGGCCTGGCCGGCGGGCGCGACTGGTTCAAGCAGACGACGCTGGTGAACCGCAACGTCACCAACGATGGGTCGCCGCAATATGTGCTGCGCGATTACGCCCAGTCGATCACCTTCACCAAATACGGCCTGATCACGGCCGGCCCGCTGCAAGGCATCGCCTTCGATCAGTCGGGCAAGCCGTTCCAGTTCCAGTACGGGTCGAACGGCGTGCCGTCGCGAACCTCGTCGGGGGCGGTGATCGGCTGCTTCGCCGGCTTCTGCCAGGGCGGCGACCTGTCGGGCAACGTCGATGCCGGGCGTTCGCTGTTGTCGGGGCTGGAGCGGCTCAACAGCTATGGTCGGATCGGCTTCGACTTCGCGCCGAACAACGAACTCTACTTCAGCTCGAACATCGCGCAGGTGAAGACCAACAACCAGCCGGTCGGCGGCCAGAACCGCCCCGCGCTGACGATCCAGTGCGCCAACCCCTATGTCCCCGCCGAAATCAAGTCGGCGTGCGCGACCGCGAACATCACGCAATTCCAGTTCGGCACCAGCAACGCCGCGCTCGGCAACACGCAGGTGCACACCGATCGGCGTCAATATCGCTTCGTGGTCGGCGCCAAGGGTCGCCAGCCGGTGCTCGGATCGGAGTGGAGCTACGACATCTATGTCGAGCATGGCACGAACCGCACCAAGATCGACGTCGACAACATCCTGCTTACGCAGCGCTATAACGCCGCGATCAACGCGACCACGCTGAACGGCGCGATCGTCTGCGCCAATCCGGTCGCGCGTGCCGCCGGTTGCCAGCCGCTCAACGTGTTCGGCGGCAGTCCGTCGCAGCAGGCGCTCGACTATGTGATGCCTGCCAACGGTCCGCGGCAGCGGACGCGCCAGACGCAGGACGTTGCCAGCCTCAACTTCTCGGGCTCGCCGTTCAGTTCGTGGGCAGGTCCGGTGTCGGTCGCGTTCGGTGGCGAGTTCCGCCACGAATTCTACAAGGTGACCGCCGATCCTTACGGCGCGGGCATCGACAACCAGCCCTATGACTCGATCTACCCGGCGGATCCGCTGCAATTGCCGGCTGGCAACAACTGGTATGCCGGCAACTACAAGAATGGCACCGGCGCCTATAGCGTGAAGGAAGCCTTCGTCGAAGTCGACGTGCCGTTGCTCAACGGTGACTCGGTCGGCCGCGCGAGCGTCAATGGCGCGGCGCGTGTCACCGACTATAGCACTTCGGGCACGGTCTGGGCGTGGAAGGTCGGCGGTACCTGGGACCTGCCGATCGACGGCTTCCGTCTGCGTGGCGTGACCTCACGCGACGTGCGCGCGCCCAACCTGTCCGAGCTGTTCGCTGCGCCGGTCACCACCACGCAGCCGAACTTCTTCGATCCGTTCCGCAACGTGAACGTGCTCGCGATCCAGAACACGATCGGCAATCCGAGCCTGACGCCGGAAATCGCGCGCAACACCACTGCCGGCATCGCTTTCTCCGGATCGAGCTGGCTGCCGGGGCTGAGCCTGTCGTTCGACTGGTACAAGCTGAAGATCACCGACGTGATTTCCAGCCTTGGCGCGGGTGATATCGTCGACCTGTGCTATCGCAACATCCTGCCGGACACGTGCAGTGCGTTCAACCTCAACAACCAGAACGGCCCGAACTTCATCAACGTGCAGGCGTTCAACCTCGCGTCGATCGATACGTCAGGGTTCGACATCGAGGCGAGCTATCGCTGGCAGCGTCCGCTGGGTCTGCCGGGGCGGCTGACGCTCCGCGCACTGGCGACGCACATCAGCAAGTTCGTGACGGACACCGGCTTGAACGGCACGATTCCGAACGACACCGCCGGGGTGAACACCGGCAACACTCCCGATTGGAAGTGGCTGGCGGTGCAGACGTACGAGGGCGACAACTTCTCGCTGCTGGTGCAGGAGCGCTGGTTCAGCGATGGCGTGCTGGGCAACCAATATGTCGTCTGCCAGCCCGGTAGCTGCCCGGTGTCGACCAACCAGCACCCCACGATCGACCAGAACTTCATGCCGGGCGCGTTCTACATGGACGTTGGCGGCACGTACAACATCAGCGAGGCGGTGACCGCCTATGCGAAGGTCGACAACCTCTTCAACCGTGACCCGGCGAAGTCGCCGTTCTTCGTGAACCCGGCGCTGTACGACGTGATCGGTCGCACCTATCGCCTGGGGGTGCGTTTCAACTTCTGACGACCGGCAAGGCCCGCGCGCATCGCCGCGCGGGCCTTCGCGATGCAGCATCTTACGTTAGTCCCATAAACCCTATATGATCGGGTCCGTATTTCCTCCCGGACCGGCGACCCGACTTGCGGCACATCGACACCACCAGCTCTGCCTTGCCCGCCCCACGCGGCGCGCGACCCGCGCCCGGCCCGACGATGGTGGAGCGCGCCTACGACCATCTGCTCGACATGCTGATGAGCCTGAAGATCGCGCCGGGCGAGCGAGATCGCGATCGACACCGTCGCCCGTCAGCTCGGCATTTCGCAGACCCCGGTACGCGAGGCGATGAGCCAGTTGGAGGCGGAAAAGCTGGTCTACAAGATGCCGAACGTCGGCTATCGTGCCAGTCCGCAGATGACGCGGGAGGAGGTGCGCGACCTCTATACGCTGCGCCAGTTGATCGAGCCTTATGCCGCCGCACGCGCAGCCGAAGCAATGACCGACAGCGCCATCGCTTCATTGCGCGCGATCGACCAGGACATGTCGGGTGTCGTCGAAGGCGACGCGCGCGCCTATTCGCGCTTCGCCGAGGCCGATGCCGCGCTTCACCGGTTGATCGCGACTGGCAGCGGCAATCGCCTGATCGCCGAGACGATCGAGCGGCTGCACGCACACCTCCACATCTTCCGTGCACTCTATGCCACCAATGCCCCGCACGCGGCGGCCCGAGAGCATCGCGCGATCATCGATGCGCTCGTGGCGCATGATGCGGACGCGGCGGAACGCGCGGTGCGCCATCACCTCGAATGTTCGCAGCAGCGGATGGATGACGTCCTCGCGGAAAGTACGCCAAGCGCCTGACAACATTCGCTTCGCGCCGCGTTCCTTTGCTTGACAGTCGCTGGGCCACTTCGTAGTCAAATCATATAGGATATGACTTGGAGAGGATTGCGATGCGGCGGATTCGGCCAACTCGCGCGTGGGCGTTGGCTCGCGTCGGCGTCGCGTTGACGGCGCTGTGTCTCGGCGGCGCTGCGGCGGCCGAGACGGTCGTGCTCGACCATGCCACGTTGTTCGACGGCACCGGCAGCGCGCCGCGCACCGATCAGGCGCTCGTCATGACCGACGGACGGATCACCTGGGTCGGCCCGTCGCGCCGCCGCCCCGCCGCGAAGGATGCGACCGTCACCGACCTGCGCGGCAAGTTCCTGCTGCCCGGCCTTATAGACAGCCACGTCCACCTCGGGCTGGTCAATGGCGTCGACCAGAGTTTCGCCAAATATTACGACCGCGCGAACGTCGAGGAACAGCTCAAGCTGTACGCCGCTTATGGCGTCACCTCGGTCTATACGCTTGGTACCGATGGCGATCTGATCCACAAGGTGATCGCCGACCAGCGTCGCGCCGGCCGGATCGACATGGCGCGCGCCTATACCGCCGGTCGTGGTGTGGTCTACAAGGGCAGCTATGGCGGCGTGCCCGGACTGGAGCAGTCGGTCGCGACGCCTGCCGAAGCGACCGCCATGGTCCGGCGCGAAACGGCCAAGGGCGACGACTTCGTCAAACTGTGGATGGACGACGAGTTCGGCACCGTCGCCAAGCGGATGCCGTATGAGGTCAGCACGGCGGTGATCGACGCTGCGCACGCCGCGGGCAAGAAGGCAGCGGCGCACATCTTCTACTACGACAACGCTGCCGAATTGACGCGCGAGGGCGTGGACGTCTTCATGCATCAGGTTCGCGACCGGGTTGCCGATCCCGCGCTGACCGCCGCGATGAAGCGACGCGGTACATGGCAGCTCGCCTCGACGCTGAGCCGCGAGGCGAGCTTCACCTACACTTTGCTGCCATTCGTCGATGAGCCGTTCTTCTCGCGCGGGGTCGCGCCGTCGACGATCGCCACGCTCAAGAGCAAGGAACGTCAGCAGAAATTGGCCGCGTCGCCGCTGTTCCCCAAATATCCGCCGGTGCTGCGCACTGCGATGGCAAGCCTCGCCGCCGAGGCGAAGGCGGGCGTGCGTTATGGGATGGGCACCGACAGCGGTCCGATCGCGCGCTTCCCCGGCTATTTCGCGCATTGGGAGCTGGAGCTGATGGTCAAGGCCGGGCTCACGCCGTTGCAGGCGCTTACCGCCGCGACGGGCACCAACGCCGGCTTCCTGCGCGAGAATGAGAGCGGCGTGCTGGCGCCGGGGAAATGGGCCGACCTGCTCGTGCTCGACCGCGATCCGACACGTGACATTCGCAACACGCGCGCGATCAGCGCGGTCTATGTCGCCGGGCGCAAGGTGCCGACGATCTGGGAGACTTGCGTCGGCCGCGCCGCCGATGCGTGCGGCGCGGCGCAGCCGTGAGCGCCTCGGGCGCGCTGGCCGAGCCGGCGAGCGTCGCGGGCGAGCAGGCGATGCGCCCGACGCGGGTTCGCCATGCGGTGCTGTGGCTGACCGTTCTGGCCTATCTCATCACCTATATGGACCGGGTGGTGATCGCGACCGCGGCGCCGTCGATCCAGAAGGAATTCGGCTTCTCGCTGGTCACGATGGGCTGGATCTTCGCGGCCTTCCAGTTCGCCTATGCCCTGTTCCAGATCCCCGGCGGGTGGCTCGGCGACCGCTTCGGACCGCGTCGCGCGCTCACCGGGGTGGTGGTGTGGTGGTCGACCTTCACCGCAGCGACCGCACTCACCTGGTCGGCGGGCTCGATGATGGTGTGCCGGTTCCTGTTCGGCATGGGCGAGGCGGGTGCGTTCCCGATCGCGACGCGCTCGCTGTCGCGCTGGATGCTGCCGGCGGAGCGCGGCTGGGCGCAGGGGCTCACCCATGCCGGTGCGCGGCTGGGCGGCGCCGTCACGCCGGTGTTCGTCGCGCTGCTGATCCTCGACTTCGGCTGGCGAATGCCGTTCCTGCTGTTCGCGGGCGTCGGGCTCATCTGGGCGTTCGCGTGGTTCGTCTATTATCGCGACGCGCCGCGTGAACATCGCGGCGTCAACGCGGCCGAGCGTGCGTCGATCGAAGGAGCGCTCGGCGCCGGGCCGGCGCGCGCCAAAGTGCCGTGGCGGCGGTTGTTGCGCCAGCCGCAGCTCTGGACGCTGTCGGCGATGTATTTCTGCTACGCTTATTGCATCAACATCTTCCTGACGTGGTTCCCGAAGTATCTCCATGATGCGCGCGGGTACGATCTGGCGGTGATGGGCCTCTTCGCCAGCCTGCCGTTGATGGCGGGCGTGGTCGGCGACCTCGCCGGCGGCTGGACGTCGGACCTGCTGGTAAAGCGCGGCGCGGGGCTGAAGCTCGGGCGGCGCGCCGTGGCGGTCACCGGGTTCGTCATCGCCGCGGCGATGATGCCGCTCGCCGCCGCGATCGACGCGCCCGTCGCGAGCATCATCTGCTTTTGTATCGCGGTGTTCGGGCTCGAACTGACGGTCGGCGTGTCCTGGGCGGTCACGCTCGACATCGGCGGCGAGTTCGCCGGTTCGGTTTCGGCTGTGATGAACACGCTCGGCAACCTC
This sequence comes from Sphingomonas sp. LR60, assembly GCF_036855935.1. Classification (NCBI taxonomy): domain Bacteria; kingdom Pseudomonadati; phylum Pseudomonadota; class Alphaproteobacteria; order Sphingomonadales; family Sphingomonadaceae; genus Sphingomonas; species Sphingomonas sp. LR60. The sequence continues at coordinate 982,148 of NZ_JASPFK010000001.1, forward strand.
GGTGCAGCGATCGCCGCGGCGGTGACCGGCTATATCGTCACGGTCAGCGGATGGTTTCCGGCCTTCATGGTGCTCGCGGCGCTCTGCGCCGTCGCCGCCCTTCTGTTCCTGCGGATCGATGCGTCGAAGCCGCTCGCCGCCGACAACGACGTCGCCGCGGCATGACCTCTGGAGAACCTGACATGACCTCCGATCCGACTGCGCCCCCTTTGTTCGGTGCGGCGCGCCTGCCACGCGCGATCCTGTTCGGCCGCGGCCAGCGCGCCGCGCTCGGTTCGGCAAGTGCGCGGCTCGGTCGCCGCGCCCTGGTCTGCACCGACGAGCGTCAGGCCGCGCAGCCCGAGTTCGCGGCGATGCTTGCCGACCTCACTGCGCGCGGTGTCGCCACGCGCGTGTTCGACGGCACTGTGCCCGATTTGCCGCTGCGATCGATCGACGCCTGCGTCGCCGCCGCGAGCGGCTTCGATGCGGACGTGGTGATCGGCGTGGGCGGCGGCAGCTCGCTCGACCTCGCGAAGGTGGCGGCGGTGTTGCTCACCCACGGCGGGAGCGTGCGCGACTATTACGGCGAGTTTGCGGTGCCCGGCCCGGTGATGCCGCTGGTAGCGGTGCCGACCACCTCGGGCACGGGATCGGAGGCGACGCCGGTAGCGGTGGTCGCGGATGAGGAGCGTGGCGCGAAGGTCGGGATCGCCAGCCCGCACCTGATCGCGCAGGTGGCGATCTGCGATCCCGAACTGACCGTCAGCTGCCCGCCCGCGCTCACCGGGTTCTCCGGCGCCGATGCGCTGACCCATGCGGTGGAGGCTTATACGACATTGGCGCGGCCGATCGACGCGATGTTGACCGAGCAGCATGTGTTCGTCGGCAAGAACGTGCTGTCGGATCATTTCGCGACGCTCGCGGTGACGAACGTGTTCCGTTATCTCGAGCGCGCGGTGGTCGACGGGAACGATATCGAGGCGCGAGAAGGTGTGATGCTCGCATCGCTCGCGGCCGGTTGCGCCTTCGGCACGGCCGGCACCGCGGCGGCGCACGCGCTGCAATATCCGGTCGGCAACCTGACGCATACGGCGCACGGCCAGGGGGTGGCGACGCTGCTGCCCTATGTCATGCAGTTCAACCGGCCTGCCTGCGTCGATGGCTTCGCCGAGCTGGCGACGCTGGTCGGGATCGCTGGGGCCACGCCGGCCGAGCGGGCGCAGGCGTTCATCGACGCGGTCGACGCGCTGTTCCAGCGGATCGCCATTCCCAGGTCGCTCGCGGCCCTTGGATTGCGGGCCGAGCAGCAGGATCATGTCGCTGAATATTCGCTCAACGCCGCGCGATTGATCAAGAACAACCCACGTCCGCTCGACCTTGCCGCGATGCAGACCATCACGCGCGCCGCCTTCGCGGGCGATCGCGCCTCGCTCCTTCACGCCTGATGCACGGGACGCCTTCGATGACCAGCTACACCCCGCCCGGCGACGGTCCGTTCGCCATTCCCACCGGCCTGCTGATCGGTGAGCGCTGGAGCGCGGCGGCCAGCGGCGCCACGATTGCGGTCGACGATCCTGCCACCGGCGTGACGTTGACCGAGGTCGCCGATGCCGCGCCCGCCGAGGGGATTGCGGCGGTCGACGCCGCCGCTGCCGCCGCTGCGGACTGGGCCGCGACCGCGCCGCGCAAGCGTGCCGACGTGCTGCTCGCCTGTTATCACGCGATCATGGCGGAGCAGGAATGGCTCGCGCAGTTGATCTCGCTCGAGAACGGCAAGGCGCTGCCCGACGCGCGCGGCGAGGTGGCCTATGCCGCCGAATTCTTTCGCTGGTACGCAGAGGAAGCGGTGCGCATCCCCGGCGAGCTTGGCACCTCGCCCGCGGGTGGCAACCGTATCATGGTGCAATATCAACCGATCGGCATCGCATTGCTGATCACGCCGTGGAACTTCCCGGCGGCGATGGCGACGCGCAAGATCGCGCCGGCGTTGGCGGCGGGCTGCACCTGCATCCTGAAGCCCGCGTCGGAAACACCGCTGACCGCGCTGGCGGTGGCCGAGATCATGCGTCGTGCCGGGGTGCCGGCGGGTGTGGTCAACGTCGTCACCACCAGCCAGCCCGGCCCGGTGTGCAGCGCGATCCTCCACGACCCGCGCGTGCGCAAACTCTCCTTCACGGGCTCGACGCAGGTCGGGCGCGTGTTGCTGCGCGAGGCCGCGGATCAGGTCATCAGCTCGTCGATGGAGCTAGGCGGAAACGCGCCGTTCGTGGTGTTCGACGACGCTGATCTCGACGCTGCGATCGAAGGCGCGATGGTCGCCAAGATGCGCAATGCCGGCGAGGCGTGCACCGCTGCCAACCGCTTCTACGTTCAGCGCGGTATCCATGACGCGTTCGTCGCGAAGCTGGTCGAGCGGATGGGCGCGCTCACCGTCGGCCCCGGCACCGATCCGGCGACTCAATGTGGCGCGATGATCAACCGCAAGGCGGTCGACAAGATCGAACGGCTCGTCGCCGATGCGGTGGGCAAGGGGGCGCGTATCGTACTGGGCGGTGAAGCGCCCGCCGGTGACGGATACTTCTACCCGCCGTCGGTGATCGCGGACGTGCAGCCCGGCTCGGAAATCCTGCGTGAGGAAGTGTTCGGTCCGGTCGCCGCGGTGACGATGTTCGACACCGTCGACGAGGCGGTCGCGCTCGCCAATGATACCGAATACGGCCTCGCTGCCTATGTCTATTCCGGCGATCTGAAGCGCGCCTTGGCCGTCGCCGAGCGGATCGACTGCGGCATGGTCGCGGTCAATCGCGGGCTGGTGTCGGATGCCGCGGCGCCGTTCGGCGGCATGAAGCAGAGCGGGTTGGGCCGCGAGGGATCGCACCACGGCCTGCTCGAATATTGCGAGGCGAAATATATTGCGGTGACGTGGTGAGCGCCCCGGTGCTCACGCGCCGACAGTTGCTCGCGGGCACCGCTGCGTCGGCACTGATCCTCGCGATCGACCCGGCGGCGGTGGCAGCACCCGTTCAGGACGCTGATGCGCCGGCGCCCGACACCGAATGGCGCAGCTATGCCGCCGACAAGGCGAATACCCGCTACTCGCCGCTCGACCAGATCAACGGCGACAATTTCAACGATCTCGAGATTGCGTGGAGCGTCAAGACCGACGTCTTCGGCGCGCGCAAGGAATATCAATTCGAGCCTACGCCGCTGCTGGTGAAGGGACGGCTGTTCCTGCCCGCAGGCTCGCGTCGCGACTGTGTCGCGCTCGACGCAGCCACCGGCGAGTTGCTGTGGATGCACCGTGTCGACGAGGGCCAACGCGCACTCAACTCGCCGCGGCAGTTGTCCGGCCACGGCGTGTCCTATTGGACCGACGGCACGGTCGAGCGGATCCTCTATGTCACGATCGGCTACCAGCTGGTCTCGCTCGACGCCAACACCGGCATTCCCGATCCCGCCTTCGGTAAAGACGGCATGGTCGATCTCAAGAAGGACTTCGACCAGGAACTCGATCTCGACACCGCTGATGTCGGGTTGCACGCCACGCCGATGGTGGCGCGCGATACCGTCGTGGTCGGCGCGGCGCATACGGCGGGCGACGTGCCGGCGGTGCGCAAGAACGTGAAGGGCTATATCCGTGGTTTCGACGTGCGCACCGGAAAGCGCAAATGGATCTTCCACACGATCCCGCGCAAGGGAGAGTTCGGTTACGACACCTGGTTGAACGGCGACGCCGACGAGGCGGGCAATGCCGGCGCCTGGGCAGAGATGTCGGCCGACGAGGAGCTGGGGCTCGTCTATGTTCCGGTCGAATTGCCGACCGGCGACGAGATGGGCATGTTCCGCCGCGGTAACGCGCTGTTCGGGGAGTCGCTGGTCGCGCTCGATGTCGCGACCGGGCGGCGGCGGTGGCATTATCAGATGGTGCATCACGGGCTGTGGGATCGCGATATCCCCTGCGCGCCGATCCTGTGCGATATTCCGGTGCGCGGTCAGATGGTCAAGGCGCTCGCCCAACCGACCAAACAGGCATTCCTGTATGTGCTGAACCGCGAAACGGGCGAGCCGATCTGGCCCATCACCGAGCGGAAGGTAGAGCGCGGCGACGTGCCCGGCGAGTGGTACAGCCCGACCCAGCCGGTCCCTTCGAAACCGCCCGCCTATGACGTTCAGGGCGTGACCGTAAACGACCTGATCGACTTCACCCCCGAGCTGCGCGCGAAAGCGGTGGAGTTCGTGAAATCGTACAAGATCGGCCCATTGTTCACCCCGCCGACGGTGAGCAAGCCGGGGCGATGGGGGACGATTTCGGTGCCGGGCATTCAGGGCGGCACCAACTGGCCGGGTGGCTGCTACGATCCCGAGACGCACATGGTCTATGTCTATTCCAAGACGCAGCCGTCACTGATCGGGATCGTGCCGAACGACGATCCGAAGGTATCCGAATTCCCGCAGGTCCACGGCGTGGCGGGACGCGAGGCGCGCGCGCTGCCGGCGATGGGCGCGGCGCGTGCGGGGATGCGCAACATGGAGGCGCCGCCTGCGTCACCACCCGCCGGAGGTGCCCCGGCCGGTGGGTCGAAGGGGCCGCCGCCGGGCTTCCTCGCCGTCGACGGGCTGCCGCTGTTGAAGCCGCCTTACGGCCGGATCACGGCGATCGACCTGGGCAAGGGCGATCTCGCCTGGCAGGTCGCGCACGGCGAGACGCCCGACAATGTGCGCAATCATCCCAAGCTGAAGGGCCTGAAGATCCCGCGCACCGGCCGCGCGGGCAATCTCGGCCCGCTGGTGACCAAGACGCTGGTGATCTGCGGCGAGGCCGGCTTCTACACCAACGAATATGGCATCCGCGGCGCGATGCTGCGCGCCTATGACAAGGCGACTGGCGAGGAGAAGGGGGCGGTGTACATGACCGCGCCGCAGAGCGGCTCGCCGATGACCTATCGCCTGAAGGGTCGCCAGTACATCGTCGTCGCTACGGGCGGCGGCAATGCCAGCGCGGAGCTTGTCGCCTACCGATTACCGGGAGCAGCGTGATGATCGAGCGAGTAACGAGATATAGTGGGTGGCTGTTCTGCGCGGCGGCGTTGACGCTGGGCAGCGGGGTGGTGGTGCGCGCGCAGGGCGGGCAGCGCGACGTCTGGAACGGGGTCTACACCGCCGAGCAATCCGCACGCGGCAAGGTGGCCTATGCAGAGAATTGCGCGGCCTGCCACGGCGACACGCTCGCCGGCATCGACGTGGCGCCCGCGTTGGCGGGGGCGCTTTCCTCAACAACTGGACCGGCACTTCCGCGGGCGATCTGTTCTCGCGGATCAAGACGACGATGCCGTTGAGCGCACCCGGCAGCCTGAGCGGAAAAACGGTCGCCGACATCGAAGCCTATATGTTCGAGGTCAACGGCTTCCCGGCGGGCAAGCTGCCGCTGCCCCCGAGCCAACCGATGGCAGCGGGGATCGTGATCGCGCCAAAGCCGGTCGGATAGACGCTGCGATCCTTGCCTGCGGGCGAGCGTGGCGTCACTCCCCGCGCCACGCCGGCACGCGCTTCGTCTTGGCAAGGAAGTCGGCGACGCCGCGCCGGAAGTCCTCGCTGCCGTAGACCTGCTCGATCAGCGGCTCGATCGCGGGCAGGCCGTCGAAGGTCATTCGCCGCAGCGTCTCCTTCGTCGCCCGCGTGGTAAGCGGTGCATTCTCGGCTGCGCGCGCGCACAGCGCCGCGACCTCCGCGTCGAGCGCCTCGCGCTCCACCACCTTCAGCAGGAACCCGCTGGCGTGCAGTTCCTCCGCTGTGACGATCTCGCCGAGCAGCACCATCCGCCGCGCGATCGCCACGCCGATCGCGTTGCCGATCCGCGCCACGCTCGCGGCGGACAGGCAATTGCCAATCGTGCGCCCGATCGGTGACCCGAACCGCGCATCCGGCGTGGCGAGGCGGAAGTCGCAGGCCGCGCTGATGTTGAGCCCGCCGCCCACGGCCCACCCTTCCACCACCGCGATCGTCGCGCAGGGGATGGCGTCGACCGCGCCCATGCACTCGTCGATCTCACGCTCATAGGCGACGCCCTGCGCACCCTCGGCATAATCGGCGAATTTGGTGATGTCGGTGCCGGAGATGAACGCCTTGCCGCCAGTGCCACGGAAGGTGACGACCCGTACCGAGCGATCGTCGGCGATCGTGCGCGCGGCGTCGCGTAGCTGAAGCCACATCGCCCCGGTCAGCGCATTATGCGCGGCAGGGTTGTCGAAGCGGATGTGGACCGCGGCGCCCTCGCGCGAGACGACGACCCCGCTCATGCCGTCGCCTCTGCGGTGGCGGGAAGCAGACCGCGCTCGGCCAGTTCACGGCGGATCTCGGCGTCGTGTTCGTTGAGCAGGGGCGGCGGCAGGCGGACCTCCTGCGGCGTGCCGCGCATCTTGACCGGGAAGCCGAGTGACCGGAACTCGCCCTCGATCGGGTGGGGAACCTGCATCACCATGTCGCGGGCGACCGCCTGTTCGCTGACCACCGCCTCGCCATAATCGAGGATCGGGGCGGCAGGCACGCCGGCCGCGAGCAACGCGTCGATCCACTCCTGACTGGTGCGCGTAAGAAAGGTCGGCGCGAGTTCCGCGATCAACGCCTCACGATTGGCGACGCGCGCAGCGTTGGTGGCGTAATCCGCATGATCCTGCAGCTCGGTCCGGCCGATCACCTTTAGAAAGGCGAGCCACAGTCCTTGGTTCGCCGCGCCGATCACGAACCAGTCGTCCGACGCGCGTACGGCCTGATAGGGCGCCGACATGCGGTTGGCCGAGCCGATCGGCGCTGGCGCGCGGCCGGTGCCCCAATATTCGGTCGTTTCCCAGATCGACAGCCCCATCGCCGCCTCGAGCAGCGAGGCATCGATATATTGCCCGAGCCCTGACGCCTGCCGCCCGATCACCGCGCTGAGGATGCCGTAGACCGAGAAGAGCCCGGCCCCGAGATCGGCGACCGCGATCGAATTCTTCGCAGGCTCCATGCCGGGAAAGCCGTTCGAGCTGAGCACGCCCGACATCGCTTGCGCGATCAGGTCGAAGCCCGGGCGCTGCGCCCAAGGTCCGGTCTGGCCGAAGCCCGAGATGCTGGCGTAGATCAACCGCGGGTTGAGCGCGGCGAGCGTCTCATAGTCTATGCCGAGTCGCTTGGCGACGCCGGGACGGGCATTCTCCACCACGATATCGGCGGTCTGCACGAGCGCGTAGAGGACCGCGCGGTCGGCTTCGTCCTTCAGATCGAGCGTGATGCTGCGCTTGTTGCGGTTGAGCGCGAGGAAGCCGGGGCTATCCTCGCCCTTGAGCCGGAAACCCATCGAATGGCGCGTGGAATCGCCGGTGCGCGGCGGCTCGATCTTGATGACGTCCGCGCCCATGTCGCCGAGCAACATGCAACAGAACGGCCCCGCCATCACCTGCGAGATGTCGAGGACCCTCAACCCTTTCAGCGGCAGTTCCGGCATGTGCAATCTCCTCTCCTGCGGCGTCGCAAATCCCTGCGACTGACCGTCACGGATCATATTGTATAGGATCGAACGGCTTGCTAGCACCGTTGAAATAACAGGACAACGTTGCGGCCGCTCGCATGGAACGCAACGTCGCCAGACAGGAGAGCGAAGCGTGGCCAGCAGGATCAGGCGCCGGATGCGCGATATCGTGCGCGCGGGAACGATGATGGCCGCGGCACTCGTGCCGGCGACGTCGGTGTTGGCGCAGGCAAAAGGCGACTGGCAGGGATACGGCCGGGACGAAAGCCATGCGCGCTTCTCGCCGTTGACGGAAATCACGCCGGCAAACGTCGCGAAGCTGCGGCAGGTGTGGAGCTATCATATGCGGCCGGCCGGAACCGCGGGCGAGACGATCCCGATGCCCGACAGCGTTCCCGCGAAATTCCGTACCGGCTTCTCTCCCTCCGAGGCGACGCCGCTGGTGGTGAAGGGCGTCATGTATCTCGCGACGCCGTACAAGCGTGTCGTTGCGCTCGATGCCGCGACGGGCAAGGAACGCTGGGTATTCGAGCTGCCCGGCAACGACCAGCCGTCGACCCGCGGCGTCGCTTACTGGCCTGGGGGCAAGGGAACGGGCGCGCGGATCGTCTTCGGCACGCGGACCGGCAAGCTGTTCGCACTGGACGCCGCAACCGGTCAGCCGGCGGCGCGCTTCGGCACGGCGGGCGCGGTGAACATGAAGACGCCCGAGGTAATGAACGGCACGCGCGCACCGCTCGGCATGAGCAGTCCGCCGGCGATCTATCGTGACATCATCATCACCGGCTCGCGCGTGCAGGAGATGCCGGTCAAGGGGCCGGCAGGCGACGTGCGCGGCTGGGACGCGCGCACCGGCAAATTGCTATGGACCTTCCACACCATCCCGCAGCCGGGCGAGCCGAACTTCGGCACATGGGAAGGTGACAGTTGGCGCCAGCGCTCGGGTGCCAACGTCTGGACCTTCACGCTCGTCGACGACAAGCGCGGCATCGCCTATCTGCCGGTCGGCGCGCCGACCTTCGATCGCTGGGGCGGCGATCGCAAGGGGCAGAACCTGTACGGCAATTCGATCGTCGCGGTCGAAGCGGCGACGGGCAAGTACCTCTGGCATTTCCAGACGGTCCACCACGACATCTGGGACGTCGACCTGCCATCCGCCACGCTGATCGAGGTGCGACGTGGCGGGCGCACGATCCCGGCGATCGCGGTGATGAACAAGACCGCGATGATGTTCATCCTCGATCGCGTCACCGGTAAGCCGCTCTATGACGTGCGCGAGGTGCCTGTCCCCACCGACACCGACGTTCCCGGCGAGCAACCATGGCCGACGCAGCCGATGCCGGTCACGCCGCCGCCACTGGCGCGCCTGAGCTATGCCGCGAGCGATCTTGTCGACGGTCCCCCGGCGCACCGTGCGGCGTGCGAGAAGCTGGTCGCCGACCTGACGGTTGCGCCGAGCCGGACCTTCCAGCCGCTCCGCGCCGATTCTGCGATCAACTTCTTTCCGGGCAGCCTCGGCGGAGTCGACTGGGGCGGGGGCGCGTTCGATCGTGGCAGCGGATTGTACGTCATCAACATCAACAATCTCGCCAGCCCGCAGCAGCTTGCCCTCCAGCCCGACGGCAGTTGGGGGATGAAGGCGGGTTACGCCTATTTCCAGGACTCCGAGACGGGGCTGCCATGCCAGAAGGGGCCGTGGGGCGAGCTGGTCGCGGTGAACGTTGACACTGGCGCGATCGCGTGGCGCAAGGTGCTCGGCACGAACACCGACCCGGCCTTCGCTGCGAATGGCGTCATCAGCGCCGGGGGGCCGATCACGACCGCGAGCGGGCTTACCTTCATCGGCGCGACGCGTGACGCGACGATCCGCGGCTTCGAGACGAAGAGTGGCGCTCTGCTGTGGTCGGCACCGCTGCCCGCCTCGAATTACGGCACGCCGATGACCTATCGCGCCGCCGACGGGCGACAGATGCTTGCCGCGATCGCGACCGGCGGCTTCGCCTCGCAACCCGCCACCAGCGACCAGGTCGTCGCGTTCGCCGTCCGCTGAGGAGGATCACCATGAAGCGTATCGATCTGGCCGTCCGCCTCGCCGCCGGGTGTGTCGCTTCGGGGCTGCTCGGCGCGGTGGCGTTGGCGGCGCAGCAGCCTGCCACGCCGACGCTCGGCCCCGGGCTGGAGTTGATCAACGAGCGCTGCGGCTATTGTCACACCACCAATCAGGTCTTCGCCGCGCGCAAGACAGCGGCCGAATGGCCGGCGGTGGTCCAAGCGATGATCGCCCGCGGTGCCGAGCTGTCGCCCGAGGAGCAAAAGGTGATGGACGACTATCTGGTCGCCACGCTCGCGACGGACCGCAAGCCGGCGGTCGCGGCGGTGCAGTGAGGAGGCGGGGGCGGGCGCGCTGCCCGCCCTTGGTATCAGCGTGCGTAGCGCGGCAGCACACCTGCCACCTTGGTTTGCAGCCGATACACGCTGGTCGAGGCCGTGATGTAGAGCGTGTGGCCGTCGCCCGCGAAGGCGAGGTTCGCCGCCACCTCCGGGAGCACGATCCGTCCGAGGACCTTGCCTTCGGGCGAGATCACGCGGATGCCGCCAGGCCCGGTCGCCCAGACGTTGCCGCGCCGGTCGATCTTGAGCCCGTCTGCGCCGCCTGCGCCATCGGCCGGGAAGGCGATCAGCACGCGCCGCCCTGACAGCGCGCCGTTGCGGCCGACCTTATAGGCGTAGATCGTTCCTGGCGGGCCGTAATCGGTAACGTACAGCGTCTCCCCGTCCGGCGAGAAGCCGATGCCGTTGGGCAGCTTCAGATCGGTGATGACCGGCGTCAGTGTGCCGCCGACGTATCGGAACACGGCATTGTAGGGCAGTTGCTTGGCGGGATCGCGATCCATGCCGTTGTAAAGCCCGAACGGGGGATCGGTGAACCACAGCGCACCATCGGCGGCAAAGACGAGATCGTTGGGACTGTTGAGCCGCTTGCCGCGATAATCGGTGATCAGCGGCGTGATGCGACGATCGGCGCCGATGCGTACGATCCGGCGGGCGCCCATCTGCGTCATCAGGACAGTGCCGTCGCGATCAGGGGCGAGCCCGTTCGGCCCGATACTCTTGCCCGCGGGCGGATTGGCAAGGCCGCCGGCGTTGGCGATCAGTTCCTCGACACGGCCTGCGTCGTCGACCGAGCGCAGCACGTCACCGCTGACGTCCGAGAACCAAAGCCGGTTGCCGTGCCACAATGGTCCCTCGGTGAAGGAGAAGCCGGTCGCGACGCGCTCGACCGTTGCCTCCGGCGCGATCAGCGCGTCGAGCGCCGGATCGACACGCTCGATGTGCGGTGCGGTTTGTTGTGCGGCGGCGGCGGCGTGGACCGCCAAGGGCGCGACGAGTGCGCAAGCGATCAGGGAAGGGCGCCACATCGTCATACCGCGTCGGTGAGCAGGACGAGATAGTCCCGGTTGAGCACGGTGCGCTCGATCAGCGGCCAGTTGCGCTCGTGCACCTCGGAGCGGATCCAGACCTGCCGTTGCTCCTCGCTCTCATACGTAAGCTGGAAGCGATAGTTGACGCCCGCAGGCGGCGCCGGCTGTCCCTGGATCACGCTGCGCAGCTTGAGCATCTTGAGGTCGATGAAGCCGCGGCCGCGGAAGCTCTGCGCGGCGGGCAGAAAATGCCGGTGGAAGGCGTCGAGCATCTCCTGCTCGCGCGCCGGGTCGACCGCGAGGTCGCAGTAGAGCACGATCGGCTTGTTCTTGGTCGCGAAGGCGCGGCCCGCGCCGGGCAGCGCCAAGCCGGTGCCCGCAGCGGCGATCAGGTGCAGGAGGGAGCGGCGTTTCATCGGCGATGTCCTTTCCGGTGTCAGCGAGGGGGAGCGTGGCGACGTAATCGGCCTTGGAGGCGAGATCGCGCGCGATCCCGATCACCATCAGTTCGAGCGGCGCGTTTCCGGTCGCCCGCAGGCTGCGTTGCGCGCCGACCTCGATCGGCAAGGCGTCACCACTGCTTAGCGGTGCCCGCTCGTCCGCGACGGTCGCTTCTCCGCTACCGGCCATGACATAGACCATCTCGCTGATCCCGCGCGCGGCAGCGCCGTCGAGCACGGCACCGGGCGGAATCAGCACATGGTCGACGAAGGCCCAGGGCGTGGCGAATACCTCGGGGCCGAGCAGGCGGCGCGAGCGGATCGCGCCCGCGGGTTTCAGGTTGGCACGATCGAACCGCACGGCGGCGAATTGCGCGACCGGGTCGACCGCCACCCCTTCGCGCGCATCGTTCAGGTCGAAATTGTCGTAGCGCTTCGTCTGCCCGACGTTGATGTTCAGCCACTGCACCGGACGGTCGGACGCATTGTAGAGCGCATGAGCGTGCCCCATCCGGTCAGGCACGGCGGCGGGGCCGACGATCGTCGCGGTGCGGCCGTCGACCGTGAATTGTGCCTCGCCATCGAGGATGACGAACATTTCCTCACACTGATGGTGGAAGTGCTGCCCGATGCCGCTGTGCGGCGCGATCACGCCGCGGTGAACGAAGATCAGGTTGGTGGAGAGCGCATCTGCGCCGAGCAGCGGAGCGAACGACATCGTGCCGGCGCCGTCGTGCACCTTTGCGAGCTGGCGATACCGCGCCGGATCGGTGTGCCCGATCCGTTGCGCCAGTGGCCGCGCCGTGGGTGTAGGTGCGCCTGGCTGCTGTGCTGCGGCCGCACAAGCCAGCGAAAGCGTCAGCACCGTCGCGCCCCGCGCGACCGACCGAATTGGCTTCACGCTTCCCTCCCGTCCACGCCGGAATTGACCGGCTTTACGCACGCTTACATCGGCCCTACACAGAATCATATAGGATATAATGCGCCGGCAAACGGCGCGTCGGGAGAGCGATGATGAAGGGAGCGGGGCGAACGAACGTCCGGATACGGTTGGTGGCGATGCTGTTCGTCATCAGCGCTATCGCGTTTCTCGACCGCACCAATATCTCGGTCGCGGGCGTACAGATGCGACAGGAGTATGCGGTCGACCAGATCAGGCTCGGCTGGGTCTTCAGCGCCTTCCTGATCGGCTATGCCGCCTTCCAGGTGCCCGCGGGATGGTTGGCGGCGCGGATCGGCCCACGCCGACTGCTGACGCTGGCGCTGATTTGGTGGGGCGTGTTCAGCGTCGCTACGGCCTGGGTACCGCCGGGCAGCGCCCATGCGATTACGCTGCTGATGCTGGTGCGCTTCGGGCTCGGCATCGGCGAAGCGGCGGTCTATCCGTCGGGAAACCAGTTCGTTTCTCGCTGGGTGCCGGCGCAGGAACGAGGCAAGGCCAACGGCCTGATCTTCGCAGGCGTCGGCGCCGGTTCGGGGCTGACCCCGCCGCTGATCAGCGCGATCATCGCCTTCGGCGGCTGGCGCGCGTCCTTTTACGTCTGCGCCTTGATCGGACTGGTCGCCGCGGTCGTGTGGTTCGTGGTCGCGCGCGATCGGCCGCAGGAGCATTCCGCCGTCAACGAGGCGGAACTCGCATATATCGAGGCGGGCCTGCCCGACGCGGCGGGAGAGGCGGCCGGGCCGATCCCGTGGCGCGCGATCCTCAGCAGTCGCGCGGTCTGGGGGCTGTTCCTCAGCTATTTCGCGTTCGGCTACGTCATCTGGATCTTCTTCAGCTGGTTCTTCATCTATCTCGCCGAGGCGCGCGGGCTGGATCTGAAATCCAGCGCGCTTTTCGGGATGGCGCCTTTCCTGGCGATGACGATCGGGTGTCTGGCCGGCGGACTCATCAACGATGCGGTCTCGCGGCGGCACGGGCTTTATTGGGGACGGTCGGGATTAGCGATGCTGTCCTTCGCATTGACCGCCTTGTTCCTGCTCGTCGGCTCGCAGGTCGACAACGTGCCGCTGGCGGTGATGACCTTGGCGCTGGGCGGTGGCGCGATCTATTTGTCCCAAAGCTCCTTCTGGTCGGTCACGGCGGACATCGCAGGGCCGCACACCGGGGTGGTGTCGGGCTTGATGAACGTCGGTTGCCAGATCGGCGGGGCGCTGACCGCCTCGCTGACGCCGTGGATCGCGGCCCGCTACGGCTGGGCCGCGGCGTTCGGGACCGGCGCGGGGGTGGTGGTGCTTGGCATCGCCGCCTGGGCGATCGTCGACCCGCGGCGGCTGATCGGCGCGGACCGCGCGCCCGCGCACGACCGTGCCGCGGCGGTGGCACAATAAGACCGGATGGAGGGGGAGGACGCATGATCCACGACACAGGACGTCATCGGCGCATCGCCGCCTGCGTGCTCGCCGCGCTGACACTCACCGCACAGGCGCCGCGTCCCGCGCCGCCGCCGCAGGTCGAGATGTGGGTGCCGAAGAAGACGCCCTACGCCGCCTATGACGCACCAAACCGCCCGTGGTGGAAGCTTGCCGACGTCCTCGCGTTGCACAAGGGCGCAACCGATTGGTCGCAAGCGATCGTGCGTAACCGCGACCTGGTCGCCGACTGGCACCAGCAGGCGCCGGGCAAGCGGACCGCGGAGGTCGCCTATGCGGACAATCGCACCGCGATCATCGTCTGGGGCGGTCACTTGCGCGTCACGATCGCCGGTCATCCGACGTTCGTCGCCAGCAAGGGGTTCGAGATCGGCGTACCACTGCGCGTACCGTTCACGCTCGAGACGATCGGCGATCAGCCGGCCTTGTGGTTCGAGATCCACGCCGCCAGCGACCTGCCGCTCTACCCGGTCGAGAGCACGTCCGGGCGGCCGGGCGACGTGAGCGGCTTTCGCTATGAGCGACGGTTGGTGTCCGGCGGCGCCGGCGCGCCCGACGCGACCAACCCCTTGTACGTCGACTATTACAAGGACGTGGTGCAGGGTGGGGCGCGCGCCACTGCGTTCGTCGCGGCGCAGCATCTGTTCGTGAACAACATTCGCGGACGCGCGACACCGACGCCGCCCGCCTCCAACCTCGGCCACTTCCACGTCGGTTATGACGAATTCTGGTTCGTCATGGAGGGGAATGTCGACCTGCAGATCGAGGGCGAGCCGTTGATCACGGCCGCCGCGCCCGGCGACGTGCTGACCGCGAAACAAGGACGCTGGCACCGCGCGAGCTTCGGCGGGCCGGTGGGGCAGATGGGAACGCGAGTCGCGATCAATCCCTATCCGCTCGGGCTGCACGGCTATAGCGTGCAGTCCGGCGGACGTCAGTAGACCTTACGGAGCAGGATAGGCGAACGACCGAAATCGGGGATCGAGCGAAGCTTTTCTGAAGAACCGTGAATAGTCGCTACGGCCAGCGAAGGCTCGGATTTCAAGCGACTTTGGGCAACGGTTGACCAGCGTCCCGCTTCGAACGGAGTGCGCGCCGCCCTGCAATCGATGGTGCAGCGCTGCCGCCTTGGCTAGTGCGACCGGGCAGGTCGGCGCGAATCAAGGCGCATACACGGGAACGCTCCAATGACACCCTGGCAGTTCTGGATCGATCGCGGCGGCACCTTCACCGACGTCGTGGCCCGGAAGCCTGATGGCAGCCATGTCACCGTCAAGTTGCTGTCGGAAGATCCGGAGCGCTACGCGGATGCTGCGGTGGAGGCGATCAGGCGGTTGACTGGTGGTGACGCCATGCCGCTGGAATTGCGGATCGGTACGACCGTGGCGACCAATGCATTGCTCGAGCGCAAGGGCGAGCCAACCCTGTTGGCGATCACGCGCGGGTTCGGCGATGCGCTGGTCATCGGGCATCAGGAACGTGCGGATATTTTCGCCCGCGATCTTGCGCGCCCGGCGCCGTTGTTCGCGCGCGTGGTCGAGATCGACGAGCGGATCGCGGCGGATGGCACCGTAATCGCGCCGCTGGATAGCATGGCGGCCAGAGCGGGCTTGCAAGCAGCCTATGATACCGGCCTGCGCGCGATCGCGATCGTGCTGATGCACGGCTATCGCTTCCACAGGCACGAGACGGCGCTGGCGGACCTCGCGGGCGAGATCGGCTTCACGCAGATCTCGGTCAGCCACCGGGTCGCGCCGCTGATCAAGCTGATCGGGCGCGGCGATACCACGTTGGTCGATGCCTATCTGTCCCCGGTACTCGACCGCTATGTCGCGGGACTGAGCGCCGCGCTGGGGCAGAATGCGCTGTTCATGCAATCGTCCGGCGGGCTGGTCGATGGTTCGCGCTTCCGCGGCAAGGATGCCATCCTGTCGGGGCCGGCAGGCGGGATCGTCGGCATGGCCGCCACCGCGCGCGAGGCCGGGTTCGATCGCGTCATCGGCTTCGACATGGGCGGCACCTCGACCGACGTGTCGCATCATGCCGGCAGCTACGAGCGCGACACCGAGACGCTCATTGCCGGCACGCGGATCCGCGCCCCTATGCTGCGTATCCACACCGTCGCGGCGGGCGGCGGATCGATCTGCCGGTTCGACGGGCAACGGCTGCTGGTCGGGCCGGAGAGCGCCGGCGCGGTGCCGGGACCGGCCTGCTATCGCCGGGGCGGGCCGCTGACGGTGACCGATTGCAACGTCATGCTCGGCAAGCTGCGCCCCGACTTCTTCCCGGCGCTATTTGGCGCGCGAGGCGATCAGCCGCTCGACGCCGCCGCGGTAGCGGCGCGCTTCGCCGAGCTGCCGCTCGATGCGCACGTGGCTGCGGAAGGCTTCGTCGCGATCGCCGTCGCCAATATGGCCAATGCGATCCGCAAGATCTCGGTTGCGCGGGGGCATGACGTGACGCGCTACACGCTTGCCTGTTTTGGCGGCGCGGGCGGGCAGCATGCTTGCCTGGTCGCCGATGCGCTGGGGATGGACCGGGTGATGATCCATCCGCTCGCCGGGGTACTTTCCGCCTATGGCATGGGGCTCGCCGATCGCCGCGTGTTGCGCGAGAAGACGCTGGGTGTCGGGATCGAGGACAGCGGGACGATCGCCGCCGCGATCGATCTGCTCGCCGCCGAGGCGCGTGAGGACCTGGCAGCGCAAGGCATCTCGCCCGACGCGATCGTCGTCGAGCGTCGCGTGCATCTGCGCCGTGGCCAGACCGAGCACACGATCGAAGTGGATCTGGACGATACGGCAGCGATGATCGCTGCATTCGACACGGCGCACGTCGCGCAGTTCGGCTTTGCGAGTACGCAGCCGCTGATCGTCGATCGGCTCGTCACGGAAGCGATCGCACCCAATGCCGCGGTGCAAACGACGCTGATCGCGCTCCCGACCGAGCCGGCTGAGCCAATGGCGATCGTGTCCGTTCATATGGCCGGCGCCTGGCACGACGCGCCGGTGCTGGCGCGCGAAGGCCTGCCCGTCGGTCATGCGCTAGTCGGCCCGGCGCTGATCATCGATCCGGTCTCCACCACCGTCATCGAGCCGGGTTGGGGCGCGCGCGTCGATGCGATCGGCAATCTGATCCTCGAACGTCGCTCGGCCCGTCGCGAGACCAGGATCGGCACCGAGAGCGATCCGACCCGACTGGCGATCTTCGCCGGCCTGTTCATGAGCATCGCCGAGGAGATGGGCGCCGCGCTGCAGCGGTCGGCCGCCTCGGTCAACATCCGTGAGCGGCTCGATTTCTCCTGCGCGCTGTTCGACGCCGCTGGCAATCTGGTCGCCAACGCACCGCATATTCCGGTGCATCTCGGCTCGATGGGCGAGAGTATCCGCACGATCATCACTGCGCGAGGATCGGTTGCGGACGGCAGGGGCATCCGCCGCGGCGATGCCTATGCGCTCAACGCGCCGTATCGCGGCGGCACGCACCTGCCCGATATCACGGTCATCATGCCGGTATTTGCCGAGCGAAGCGATACGCCCGACTGGTTCGTCGCCGCGCGCGGCCACCATGCCGATGTCGGCGGGATCACGCCCGGATCGATGCCGCCCGACAGCGTGTCGGTCGAGCAGGAAGGCGTGTTGCTCGACGATGTGCTGGTGGTGGACGAGGGGCGGTTCCTTGAAGCCGAACTGCGCAGCGTGTTCGCCGACGGTGCCTTTCCGGCGCGCAACATCGACCAGAACATCGCCGACCTTACCGCGCAGCTTGCGGCATGTACCCGTGGCGCATCCGGTCTCGCGCGCATTGCCGCAGAATATGGGTCGGATGTGGTCAGCGCCTATATGGAGCATGTCCAGGCAAATGCCGACGCCGCCGTGCGCCGCCTGATTGCGCGGCTGGAGGATGGCGAATTCGCGTATCACATGGATGACGGTGCGGTGGTCCGCGTGTCCGTTCGCGTCGATCGCTCGGCGGGCGCGATGACGATCGATTTCGCCGGCACGAGCGATCAGCGCCCGAACAATTTCAATGCGCCGGTCTCGATCGTACGCGCCGCCGTGCTGTATGTGCTGCGCGTGCTGGTCGACGAAGAAGTGCCACTCAACGACGGCTGCCTGCGCGGCGTGACGCGTGCAGATCGATGCTCAACCCGCACTTCCCTGCCGCGGTGGTGGCGGGCAATGTGGAGACCAGCCAGGTCGTCACCGATGCCTTGTTCGGTGCGCTCGGCGCGATGGCGGCGAGCCAGGGGACGATGAACAACTTCACCTTCGGGGACGACACCCACCAATATTACGAGACGATCGCCGGTGGATCGGGTGCCGGACCGGATCATGATGGTACGTCCGTGATCCAGACGCACATGACCAACAGCCGCCTGACCGACCCGGAAATCTTCGAGACGCGCTTCCCGGTGCTTCTGGAGGAATTTTCGATTCGCGCCGGGTCGGGCGGGGCGGGTGCGCACGAGGGCGGCAATGGAGCGACGCGACGCGTGCGCTTCCTCTCCGACATGACCGCCTGCATCCTGGCCAACCGCCGCCGCGTTGCGCCGTTCGGGCTCGCGGGCGGCGCTGACGGCGGCATCGGCGCCGCGAGCGTCGAGCGTGCCGACGGGTCGGTCGAGCGCCTTGGCTCCACGGCGAAGGTAGACATGCGCGCCGGAGACGTGTTCGTCATCGAAACGCCCGGCGGGGGCGGATTCGGAGGCGCTTGATGCTCGTTCTTGCCGGTATCGCGGTGATCGTCGCCGGCTTCCTGCTGCGCTTCAATCCGCTGCTGGTCGTGGCGGTTTCCGCATTGGTCACCGGACTTGCCGCCGGACTCGATCCGCTCGCCATCCTCGCGGCGTTCGGCAAGGCGTTCAACGCCAATCGTTTCGTCAGCGCGATCTATATCGTCCTGCCCGTGATCGGCTTGCTGGAGCGCCACGGCCTGCAGGAGCGCGCTCGGGGCGCGATCGCAACGTTGAAGGGCGCCACGGTCGGACGACTGCTGATCGGTTATTTGCTGTTCCGCCAGATCACCGCGGCGCTCGGCCTCACCTCGATCGCCGGGCCGGCGCAGAGCGTGCGTCCGCTGGTCGCGCCGATGGCCGAAGCGGCGGCGGAACGGCAGGGCGTGCCACCGGGTGGCGATGCGATCCCGGCCATGGCCGCCGCGACCGACAATATCGGGCTGTTCTTCGGCGAGGACATCTTCATCGCGATCGGGTCGATCCTGCTGATGAAGGGCGTGCTGGAGGGCTATGGCATCACGATCCAGCCGCTGCATCTGTCGCTGTGGGCGATCCCGTCGGCGCTCGCTGCGTTGCTGATCCATGGTGGGCGGCTGTGGTGGCTCGACCGCCGGCTGGCGCGCGCCAGATGATCGGAACCAACTTCATCTACGCCGTCGCCGGGCTGATGTTCGCGGCATTCGCCGTGCTGAGCGCGACGGATCGCGGCAATGCCAAGCGCTTCGGTAATGCCGGCTTCTACGCCTTGCTCAGCGTCAGTTTCCTGTTCGGCGACAGGATCGGCGATATCGGTAATGGCATGCTCGTCCTCGGCCTCGTGGCGATCGCCGGGACCGGCGCGATGGGGCGTGGTGCGCGCGCCAGCACGACCCCGGTCGAACGCCAGGTCGAAGCGACGAGGCGTGGCAATCGGCTGTTCCTGCCCGCCCTGACCATCCCGGCGACCGCGTTGCTCGGCACGCTCGCGTTCGCCGCGATGCCCCGTCTGATCGATCCCAAGCAGATCACGCTCGTCGCGCTGACGTCCGGCGTGATCCTCGCACTGGCGATCGGCTATGCCTGGTTCCGGCCGCGCCCCGCGACGCCGTTTGCCGAAGGGCTGCGGCTGATGGACAGCGTCAGCTGGGCGGCCGTGCTACCGCAGATGCTCGCGAGCCTCGGCGCGGTGTTCGCGCTCGCTGGTGTCGGGCAAGTCGTCGGCGGCGTCGCCGGCGCGGCGATCCCCGACGGCAGCCTGATCGGCGCAGTGCTCGTCTACGCGCTCGGCATGGCGGTGTTCACGATGGTGATGGGTAACGCCTTTGCCGCCTTTCCCGTGATGTTCGCCGCTGTCGCGATGCCCCTACTGATCGGCCGTTATGGCGGCGACCCGGCGGTGATCGCCGCGATCGGCATGCTTGCGGGCTTCTGTGGCACGCTGATGACGCCGATGGCGGCGAACTTCAATCTCGTGCCCGCCGCGTTGCTCGACCTCAAGGACAAGGGCGCGGTGATCCGAGCGCAGGTGCCGACCGCGCTGCCGCTGCTCGTGGTCAACATCGCGCTGCTTTACTGGCTGGGGTTCCGATGATGCTCGATACCGTTACCGCCGAGCGCTTCGCCGCGCTCACGCTCGGTCATTTGACGCGCGAATGGCCGTACAAGCTCGATCAGATCCTGACCGGCCCGGCCGATCTTGCCGCCCCGAGCACGCTGCACCCCATCTTCCATGGCAGCTTCGACTGGCATAGCTGCGTGCACGGCTGGTGGCAGGTCATGCGGCTCGCGCGGTTGTTCCCAGACATGGCGGCCACGTCGGCGATCGAAGCCTTGGCGGATCGGATGCTCGTGCCGGACCGCGTGGCGGGCGAACTGGCGTATCTCGATCGGCCGATGACCGGCGGGTTCGAGCGTCCTTATGGCTGGGGCTGGCTGCTCGCCCTGCACGACGAGCTGGCACAGCGCCCCGATCGGCCGTGGGCGGCGGCGCTGGAACCGCTCGCGCGCGCGTTCGCGGCGCGCTTCACCGACTATCTGCCCAAGCTCACCTACCCGGTGCGCAGCGGCAAACAGGACAGCACGGCCTTTGCGCTGATCCATGCGCTACGCTGGGCGAGAAGCCGGGATGCGGGGCTCGCGCGCCTGATCGAGGATCGGTCGCAACTTTGGTTCGGTGCCGACCGTGACGCGCGCCCGTGGGAACCGAGCGGCGAGGATTTTCTTTCCGCCACGTTGTGCGAGGCGGTGCTGATGCGCGACGTGCGCGGTGGGGAGTTCGCTGCGTGGCTGGCTGCGTTTCTTCCCGATCCGGGTAATGCCGCAATCGCCTGTCTGCGGGCGCCGGCCATCGTCACCGATCGCCGCGACGGCCGGCTCGCGCATCTCGACGGTCTCAATCTGGCGCGCGCATGGTGCTGGCGCAGCCTCGCCGACGACGTGCCCGATCCGGCGGCGGCGCATCGCATCGCCGACGCGCATCTTGCCGCAGCGCTGCCGCATCTGGCGGACGATTACATGGGCGAGCATTGGTTGGCGACCTTCGCCCTTCTGGCGCTGACCGTCTGAGAGCCCGGCCGGCGTAGATCCACTTATCGCTCGCCCGGTCGAGCATCTCGGAACCCGATCGTCGTTAAACGGCTACGTCTTGAGCAACCGCGACGTGAAGCCATCGGAGAACATCCGTGATCGACCTGTCCTATCGACCTCGTCTGAGCGACCTGCGGCCCATCACGTCGACGAACCAAGGCTTGCTTGCGCCGGAGGCGACCAGCGTCCGCACCTCTCCGACGTCCTCGTTTGCAGGGCGGCAGGGTTATCTGGCCGAGCACCTTGGCGAGTTTGTCGTGCCATTGCCGACACCTCCGCGATTGCGGCAGATGTCCTGCCGGTCGATGGCAGAAACGATGCACGGCTGGACTATGAGCATTTCACGGTCGTCATGTCGAGGAGCCGGCGCCTGGCGCTCTTCACTGGCGTCAACATCGATGGCAGCGCCAGCGTCTCCGTCCCGCGCGGCGGTGATCTATGGGCCTTTGACGGGCGGATCCCGGAAGCGGCCCAGGCCGGCGACGAGCTTTACGCCGACAACGACTTCGATCGCGGTCACCTGGTCCGCCGCGAAGACCCGAACTGGGGGCCGAGCGCCGGGATCGCCAATCGCGACACCTTCCACTTCACCAACTGCGCGCCGCAGCTCTCCGCCTTCAATCAGCGCACCTGGCTCAGCCTCGAGGACTATATCCTCGGCAACACGCGCAGGGTCGGCGAGCGCGCGACCGTGTTCACCGGCCCGGTCTTCCGGGCGCAGGACCCGGTCTATCGCGGTGTCGCGATCCCGCTCGCCTATTGGAAGGTCGTCGCCTTCATCCATGATGACGGCCGCCCGTCCGCGTCCGCCTACCTCATCGATCACGATGTCGATCTGAACGAGCACACGCTGCTGTTCGGTGCGTTCAAAACCTATCAGCGCTCCGTCGCCGCGATCGCACGTCTGACGGATCTCGACTTCGGGGAGCTGCCCCGGTTCGACGGCTTCTCGAACGAAGAGGCCGCGACGGGCACGACCGTCCGCCGACTGATCGCGGGGCCGGAAGACATTCTGCTCTGAGGTTCGAATTAAGCCTGTCCTTTCAAGAACAAATGTGGAACGTTGCGTGTCGGATCAACATGGAGTCGGGCACATGATCGGCCGCCGAACGCTGATGGGTATCGCCGCACCCACCCTGCGGCCCCGTCGATCGGCTGCCGTAGCGACCAAGGCTGGTCCGCGGGCCTGCGCGCAGAAAGGTGAGGGAAATTCGTAGTTTGAGGGCATGATGCGCTGAAGCTGAAGGAGATCGCCATGCGCCGCTGCGCCAGTGCCGTTCTACCGTTGATGTTGGCTCCATTGCTTCTCGCCGGATGCGCTACGAACGCAATCAGGCTGGAGGCAGCGGGAACGGTGCAAGGCCGAAGCCGCGAGGCGGTGACGGCAACCGCCAGCTACTTCGATGCCATCGAGCAACGTCGTCGCGAGGCCGCAGCAGCGCTGGTCGCGAGCGATCCAAGCTGCCTCCCGGCAACGCCGCTGCGGATACAGGTGCCCGTCTCGCCATCAGTCCCGCCGGCGCCGCTGTGCCTCTCCGGCGAGGCGCCATCGCCGGGCTACACTGCGTTCGAGATCGACATCGGCAGCAGCCCGCGCGCCGTGTTGGAACCTCGCATCGCACTTATCGCTGCGATCAGCGACTATGCCGATGCCCTGGCTGCGATCCTGGATGCGCCCAAGACCGACGTGTCGGCCGAGATCACCGCCTTCGCCGACCAGGCAGACCGGATCGCCCGCTTCAGCAACTTCGTCGCCGGCACCGACTTGCCCAACGTCAATGCCGCGGTTGCCAGTGAACAGGGTCAGAGCCTCGTCGCGCTGATCGCCTTTGCCGACGCGCTCGCCCGCGAGGCGCGCCAGACGCGAGACGTGCGTGCCCTCGTCGTCGAGCGCGGGGCCGTTGTCGACCGCGCGCTCGCATCGCTTTCGGCGCAAGTGACGACCTGGGGCAGGGGGCGGCGCGCAACGCCGACGATCTTTATGGCAACGCCCTGTTCCGGACGTACATCCGCAACCGGGCGAGCCTGTCGGCCGACCAGCGCGAGCAGCTTGCCGGCAGGGTTTTCGCCGCTCGCGAGGCCGCCAAGGATGGACCGGCTCGCGCCGCGCAAGTCGCGGACGCAATCGACCTCGCCGCCAAGGCGCAGGCAAGCTTGCGCGACGCGCTCGCCGGCCGACTGACACCGGCGCAGCGTCGCGCCGCCGCGCGCCTCAACATCGACCGCATCACGCGCGCGCTTGGCCTGATCGCCTCGCTCGCTCTTCCCGCCTGAGGAGGATCCCGATGACGACCTTCACCCAGGCCATGGCCGCGGCGGAGGCCCTGATCGACCAGTTGCAGGCATTCACCGTCGACATGCGCTTCCTCCCGCGCTCCTTCGATACCTTCTTTGGGCTCCGCACGGCTATCGGCAGCGCCAGCGAGCAGTTTGCCGCTCGGCATAACGGCGACGACACCGACCGACCGGCGTTCGCGACAATTCTCGACCGATGTGAACAGGCCATAGCGATCGGCAACGCTCTCACCCCCAACGACGCGGCAGTGTCGCGCTATGCCGAAGCAGTGCAGCGCGCGATCTCGGCGATGGACGGGCAGGGTAGCACAGCCGCCCGGCCTGCTTTTCGCGGCACGCTGCGGCTGAGGAGCAGTCCCACTCCGTCGGTGAGGGAAGGGCGCCGCTCCGCGCCCGAGCCATATTATGCCAGTCTCGTGAAGCTGTTCCCCGTCGAGGCGGTGACGCTCTACCCGCTGGCGATCGGCATCGCGGCCGGCGACGCCGTCGTGCGCCTGATCCTGATCGCCGTCATCACTCTCTTCATCATCGTTCTGCGCTGGTTCGGCACGCAGGAGGAGAGCGGAGGGGATGCCGATGTGGTGGCGATCGCAATCTCGGTAACCTCGTTCGGGCTCTACGCGGCGTCCCTTGGCGGCTTCGGCTACCTGCCGGGCGGACCCGAGCAGACCAGCCAGGTGCTCGCCTTCATTACCATCATGTGGGTCGCGCTCGTCCCGTTCGTCCTTCGCCGCGCCCGCAACTGACCCGAAACCCTTGAGGAGATACGACATGTGCAGCTCAAACCATCGTCATTCGCTTCATTGCATCCTGCCGCCCTACATCCTGTCGAAGATTGCCGAGAACGGCTCGCCCGAGCTGCGCGCGATGGCGGTCCGCAGCCTGCTGGTCGATCCGACCATGCGGATCGTCCGTGCCAGTACTGCCGGACCCGTCACCGGTGCGATTTCACGGCGACGCGCCGCGGCGGGCAACATCCTGACCCCGAGCCCGCTTCGGACGATCCGTGACGCAGGCGGCGAGCCGGAGGCGCCAGGTGCCAAGGTGGTGCGACGCGAGGGCGACGCGCCCACCGGCGATATCGCGGCCGACGAGGCTTATGACGGCCTTGGCGCGACGTTTGCGCTGTATTGGGAAGCCTATCAGCGCAACTCGATCGACGACGCGGGCATGCCGCTAGATGCCACGGTCCATTACGACCAGGACTATGACAATGCCTTTTGGGACGGCACCCAGATGGTGTTCGGCGACGGCGACGGCGAACTGTTCAACCGCTTCACCATCTCGCTCGACGTGATCGGCCACGAGCTGACCCACGGCGTCACCGAGAAGGAGGCGGGCCTCGCCTATTTCAACCAGTCGGGTGCGCTCAACGAGAGCATCTCGGACGTTTTCGGCAGCCTCGTGAAGCAGCATTTGCTCGGGCAGACCGCCGACCAGGCCGACTGGCTGATCGGCGCCGAGTTGCTGACCGCCAAGGTCAAAGGCGTTGCGCTTCGTTCGATGAAGGCGCCGGGCACCGCCTATGACGATCCCGTGCTGGGCAAGGATCCGCAGCCAAGCCATATGGACGGCTTCGTCCGCACCAATCAGGATAATGGTGGCGTCCACATCAACTCCGGCATTCCGAACCGAGCCTTCTATCTGGCCGCGACCGCGATCGGCGGAAAGGCATGGGACCGGGCCGGGCAAATCTGGTACAATGCGCTGCTGGACCCCAATACGAGGCCCAACACGGACTTCGCCGGCTTCGCCCGCGTCACCATCGACGTCGCGGCGCGTTTGTACGGCTCGGGCAGTGCCGAGGCGACCGCCGTCACCGAGGGCTGGAGCGCAGTTGGAGTGATCTGATGCAGACGAGCAAGGGCTGTGACGAGACGCTGACGGGCGAGGCCCGCGTGCGGATCGAGGGCGGCCTTGCCCATTTCCCCGGGTTGGCGAAGGAGCAGACGGTATCGTTCGACGATCTTGCCACCCCGGAGCGCCAGGAGATCGCCAGCCTTGCCGATCAGGCAGATTTCTTCGGGTGCACGC